>JBKHDD010000007.1:0-70320 GCA_046541515.1 Desulfococcaceae bacterium | reverse complement strand
CGTCCATCCCGTTGGCCACGGTGACGTTTTGGGTGTGGTCGCTGATGGCGAGAAAGCCGTATCCCCGCTTTCGGGCCGCCTCCACCATTTCCTTCATGCCGGCCCGGCCGTCGGTCTCGTCGGTGTGGCAGTGCAGGTCGCCCCGAATGTCGTCCAGGGTCAACAACTCCGGCAGGGTTCCGTTCAGCGCGGCATCGATTTCGCCCCGGTCTTCCCGCAACTCCGGCGGAATAAACGGCAAATCCACCGTCGCGTAAACCTCGGATTCGGTTTCGCCGGCCACCCGTTCGTCGTCACGGAAAACGCCGTATTCGTTGATCTTGAGCCCCTTGCCGTTGGCCCGCCGACGCAGGGAGACGTTGTGGGCTTTTGAACCGGTGAAATAGTGAAGGGCCGCGCCGTAGCTTTCCGGCGCGACCACCCGCAGGTCCACATGCATTCCGCCCCGCAGCACCACCGTGGAACGGGTATCGCCCTGGGAGACGATCCGTTCCACGTCCTGGTATTCCACGAAGGATTTCATCACCTCCGCGCCTTCGTCGCGGATGATCAGGACGTCCAGGTCGCCCACCGTCTCTTTGCCCCGGCGATAGCTGCCGGCGATATCGGCCGTCCGGACGCCGGAAAGGTTCCGTAGATAGTCCAGCAAAGGCTCGCCGACTTCCTCGGCCTTGGGGCGCAAAAACCGACGTTCGCCGCCTTCAAGTTCCTTGGCCGCTTCGAGGATTTTTTCTTCGGTGCGTTTGCCGAAACCGGATACTTCGCGAATCTTTTCGGTTTCCGCCGCCCAAAGCAACCCCTTCAGATCGGTGATGTGCAAGGATTTCCAGAGCGACCGGACCTTTTTGGCGCCCAATCCTTCGATTTGCATCAACTCGCGCAGAGAAGGCGGCACGCGCTCGCGCACCGCCTCCAATTCCGAAAGCTTGCCGGTTTCCACGATTTCCCGGATTTTCCCGGCAAGATCGTCTCCAATGCCGGTCAGGCGGGTCAGGTCGTCGCCCTTTTCCACCCGGTCGGCGACGCGGTCGCCCATGCCGTCGATCAGGCGGGCCGCGTCCCGGTAGGCCCGAACCCGAAAGGCGTTGGCCTGGTCGATCTCCAACAGATCGGCCATTTCCTCGAAAATCTCGGCGACATCGCCGTTTTTTACCGGCATCGGAACGTTTTTTTCCTCCCGCCGGCCGTTACCAGTAGGTCGGCCGGCCGTGAAAGTCGTACAGTCGAACCTCGTATTCCCGGTTGATCGGTTCGTTGGGATCGTATTCCGGGCTGTTCTTGATGGCGTCCCGGGTCAGGTCCACCTGCATGGTTCCGTGGGTCCAGTCGATGCCGGAAACCCAGTCCGGGGCCACCAGCACTTTGCGTCCGCCGGGCAGCCAGTTGCGGGTGTCGATCACCACGTATCGCAGGACCCAGTGGTCGGTGTCCAGGATGAAATCCTCCACGTGCCCGATGTTCCCGTCCGAGGCCTCGATGCGGTAGCCGGTCACCTCCTTGGTGGAGCGCAAGGGGTTGGGCGCCCGGTCCCTGGCTTCCTGGCGGGCCCGTTCCACCTGGTCCGGGTCCAATCCGAACATGTCCCGGGGCGCGCTTCCCGGCCCCCACAAGCCGCCGCCGACCCAGTAATACGGATAGCCGTAGTAGGTCAAAAAGCGGGCTTCGTATTCCTGGGAAACCGGCATGTGCTCTTCCAGCGGCGGCTGGTTTTCGATCTGTTCGTTGGTCAGCCGCACCGGCAACCGCTTGATGGTCCAGTCGGGTTCCGCCAGGGAGACGGGGGAAACCAGCACCTTTTTGCCGGGCAGCCACTTCCCGGTATCCGCCACCATGTAGCGGATGGTCCAGAACCGTTCGTCGAAGAGGAAATCGCGGCACTGCCCGATTTCGCCGTCTTCGCCCGCCAGCACATATCCATGAATTTCCTTGATGCTTCGTAGCATGATCCAACCTCCTTGAAAATAAATTTTGAGCCGCTCGACCGCCTCGGGCCTTCCAGCGGGGCCGGGGCGACGAATGGCTTTGCCGTTGGCCGTTTCCCGGGTTTCCTGGATAACGGCGATGAAAAAAATGGAACCTCAGCTTTCGCCCAACTCCTTTTCCCGGATTTCCTGGACGACTTCCCCTTGCAACTCTTCCAGCACCGGGCCCAGGCGAACCGGATAGGGTTCCGGGTCCGCGATGCGAAGATGGGCGGGATTCATTCGTTCCCGATCCGTCCGGAACCGATCCCGAATGGTTGCTAGCGATTCCCGCCGGGCCAGGCGTCGCCCGTCGATCATCACCGGCTCCAGCAGCGGCCGGCCGTCGGCGGATTCGTCCTTCAGGCAGATGGTGTCGTGGGCGTAGCGTTCGCCCTCGCTTGCGCGGTAGACCTGCTTTTCGCCCACCAGGGTTTTCTTGCCGGAGCTGAGCTTCAGGACGGGCCGGTTGTCGTACTGAACCAGCTTGTAGGCGATGTCCAGATACGGCGCGTCGGCGGAAACGCCCATCTTGGTGCCCACGCCAAAGCCGTCGATGTGCGCGTCGTTGGCGACGGCGTCCGCGATTTTATGTTCGTCGTAGCCGCCGCTGGCGAAAATGGCCACGTCGGGGAAGCCGGCGTCGTCCAGGATGGTTCGGACTTTTTTGCTGAGCGCGGTCATGTCGCCGCTGTCCAGCCGGACGCCCCGGAGCGTGTGGCCCTGTTCGGCCATTTCGGCCGCCACCGTGGCCGCTTTCTTCGCGCCGGTGACGGTGTCGTAGCTGTCGATGAGCAGCACGGTGTTTTCCGGAAACACCTTCGCAAAAGCCCGAAACGCCTCGATCTCCTCTTCGAAGCTGGTGATGAAGGCGTGGGCCATGGTGCCGGAAATGGGAATGTCATATCTCTCTCCGGCCAGCACGTTGCTGGTGGCGTCGAAGCCGGCGGCGTAGCTGGATCGCGCCACGGTGAGCCCGGCGTCGGTTCCGTGGGTCCGCCGCAGGGAGAAATCCAGCAGCTTTCGGCCTTCCGCCGCCTGTACGCAGCGGGCGGCTTTGGTTCCGATGGCCACGGCGTGGTTGATCCGGTTGATGATGCAGGTCTCCACGAGCTGGGCTTCCAGAATTGGACCGGTCACCTCCAGAATCGGCTCGTCTTTGAAGAACATGCGACCTTCCGGAATCGCACGGACGGAACCGGTAAACCGCAAACCGCTCAGATGATGGAGAAACGATTCGGAGAACCGGCCGGTGCTTTCCAGATAATCGAGCTGCTCCGGCGTGAAATGGAAGGTCTCCAGGTACTCCAGCACCTCCTCCAGCCCCAGGCTGATGAATCCGGCCCGATCCGGCGGATACTCCCGAATGAACAGGCTGAAGGTGGCCGGCGCCCGCATGTCGCGGTCGAAATAGACGGCGGCCATGGTGAGCTGGTAAAGATCGGTCAGAAGCGAAAGGTCGCGTTGGGTTGCGGTCATAAGTGCCTCTCTTGGAACCCCAAATCCGCCCACTGCCATTTTCCCGGCCCGCCGGGGGTTTTCGGCCGATCCGGTATTTGTTCGCGAAAAGCCGGTGATGAATGGGGAAAAGAATAATGGCGCCTCCCGCGTTCCCGGCGGCGAGCGCCTCCAAACAACGGGTTCGCGCGGACCCTGGAAGAGTCCCGCTCCCCTTTTGGGCCGATTTCGTCATTCAGCATAGTCCTCGTTGCCGTGAAATCGAATGGGGTGAATGGCGTAGATGTGGACGATAAAACCGGAAGGAAATGGGGCGGGCGGGACGCGAGGTTCGATGGATGGGGGAAATCGTTCCGTCGTGTTGGGTGTTTCTCTTTGGAAACGCCACGTTTCGGGGCGAAATTTGGAGGATGGGGATTTGGTTGCAGCTCCCCTGAAGCGGTCGGGTCCTTCTTGATCTTGACTGCCTTGATCTTGACAGCTTTTTTCCTTTTCGGCTAATTTGGTTTATCTATGAACCATGAAAGCGGTTTGTGATCCATAAAAACACCAAAGGAACCCCATGCCCCGATCCGTGCCCCGCACCTATTCCCGCATCGCCCGGGAGGCCGTCCTCCTGCTCGGCCAGTTGATCCGGGCCGCACGAACGGAACGAAAGCTCAGCGCCCAGGAGGTGGCGGAGCGGGCGGGGATTTCCCGGGGGCTGCTGCGCCGCATTGAAAACGGCGGGATGAAATGCGAGATCGGCGCGGCCTTCGAGGTGGCGGTCATCGTCGGCGTCCCCCTGTTCGACGACGATCCGAAAACGCCGGCCCGTCATCTCCGCCACACCCGGGAAAAGCTCGCCCTTCTCCCCCAATCCGTCCGCAAGGAAAGAAAGCCGGTGTACGATGATTTCTGAGCCGATGGAAACAGAAGCCTTCGGTTTCTCCAGCCCAGGGAAACCCTCCGCGAGCTGTTTTCCCGCCTCGTTTTCAATATTATCTGCGGCAATACCGATGACCACGCCCGGAACCATGCGGCATTCTGGGACGGGAAAAGCCTTTCCTTGACGCCGGCATACGACATTTGCCCCCAGCCCCGCAGCGGCAACGAAGCCTCCCAGGCCATGCGGATTTTCGGCGCCGAAAATCTCAGCCGGTGGAGCACCTGTTTGAAAACCGCGCCCAATTTTCTGCTTACCCGGACGAGGCCCGGATGATTTTTGAGCGGCAACGCTCGGTGATCGAGACCCATTGGGAATCGGTATGCGATGACGCCGAGCTGGCGAAGGCCGAGCGAAAGTTGCTGTGGGGGCGGCAATTTTTGAATCCGTTTTCCACGCAGTAGACAATCCCCGATTGCCGCCAAGTCAATCCCTCTTCTTGCACTCGCGCGCCATTTCCGTCGATCGCATTTCGCTTCCAGTGGGAACGCGGCCGACGGATGAAGTTTTGGTCACCCTAAAAAAGACTTGACTTCAAAACTCTATTTGCTCTATACAACATCCTCGTTTCGGGGAATCGGCATTGGGATTCGGGAAACGATTGCATGGGGCGGATTGATCGAAATCCAACGGCGGCGACCAGTTCCCCCTTGATCCTTTCCCGAATTTGGACGCGGCCCATCGGCCGATTTTTTTTGGGCCTAAAAGTTGGAATGATCGAACTTAATTTGAGTTTGGATAGAATGTTGGCGTCGCCATTTTAATTCCCGGCGCGTCCATCGCGACCGAGGGGGACGCCCACTTTCCACCCCCGCCGGGTTTTCCGTTGACGGGCTGATCTGACGGCCGATTCCTGCCCCGTTGTGGAGGGGCCGCTGGAACTTTCGAACCAGAATTCTCCGTTTTCACGACTCAAACCGCACCTCCGCCAAGTCGACCCGGCAACGGAAAACGGAATGGACGGACGACATGACGCAATCCACGAACGCAGCGACCTGCAATCTCGGAACATCGTCTCGGAAACGCTGGGAAATCCGCCACGCCATTCCCGGCCGAATCCGGTTTCGGGTTCGGCCCATGCGGGGGGATCAAAACCTCGCCCGGACCTTGGAAGAAGCGCTGAAGTCGCTGGAAGGGGTGATCTGGTCCCGGACCAATGTCGCCTGCGGCAGCCTGATCGTGGGCTTTCGGCCGGAGCCCCGGATGCCGGAACGGATGAAGGAGCGGCTTCAGGAAACCCTCCACGCCGCCTTCCCTCCCCCGTCAACCGACTGCCGGGTTTGTTCCGGCGCCGACCGACCGGTGGATTCCCGCCGGGCCCTGGGGCGCTTCGTCGGGCTGGGCGGAATCGCCGGTACCGCCGTTGCGGCGGAAAAGATCATGGGCGTGGCCGTCGCCCAGACGCTCTGGTCTCCCCTGGGGATCATTTCTCTGGTGGCCGCCCTGCCCCTGGTCTTTCGCGGCGTTCGGGACGCCCGGGCCGGCCGGTGGAGCCTGGAGACGTTCCTCGGCGGGGCCATCGTGGCCGCCACCGCCGCCGGTCAGGCCCTGGCCGCGCTGGAGATTCTCTGGATCACCGCCGGCGGCGAATGGATGACCGCCTGGATCACGGAGCGCTCCCGCCGGGCCATCCGGGACATTCTGGAGGTGACGGCCAAGAACACCTACGTGGTGGTGGACGGCGTGGAAGTGGAAATGGCCGTGTCCGAAGTCAACCCCGGCGATCTGGTGGCGGTGCACGCCGGCGAGAAGATTTCCGTGGACGGCCGGGTGGTGGACGGCGAGGCGATTCTGGACGAATCCCCCATCAACGGCCGGTCCGAGCCGAGCCCCAAAGGCCCGGGCGATCTGATTTACGCCGGCACCTTCGTCCGGGAAGGCGTGCTCCACGTCCGGGCCGAACGGGTGGGCGACCGCACCTATCTCTCCCGCATTCTTGGCATGGTGGAAGAATCCCTTGAGAACAAGGCGCCCATCGAGGGCGTGGCCGAGGAGCTGGCCCGGCGGCTGATCCGGGTGGGGTTCGTCTCGACCCTGGGAACGTTGTTGCTGACCGCCAGCCCCTGGCGGGCCTTCACCGTCATGCTGGTCATGGCCTGCCCCTGCGCCACCGTGTTGGCCGCCTCCACCGCCGTGGCCGCCGCCATGAGCGCCGCCGCCCGCCGCCACATTCTCATCAAAGGCGGGCGCTACCTGGAAGAAGTCGGCCGGGTGGACGTGGTCTGCTTCGACAAAACCGGCACCCTCACCACCAACCAGCCGGCGCTTCGGGAAATCGTCCCGGCCCCCGGCGCGGAAGAGAAGGAAATCCTCCAGCTCGCCGGTTCCGCCGAGCGGCACAACTCCCATCCCCTGGCCCGGGCCATTCAGGACGAATGCGAACGCCAACGGGTGGAACCCTTCCCCCACGACGTTTGCGAATACTTTCTGGGCAAAGGGGTCCGCTCCGAAATCCGGGGGGCGGAGGTGCTCATCGGCAACGCCAAGCTTATGCGAAAATTCGAGGTCGCCCTTTCCCCGGTTCAGGCCCACCACGAACGAATGCACGACCGGGGCCTGACCGCCGTCTTCGTGGCCCGGGACCGAAACGTCGTTGGCCTGATGGGCTTCGCCAACCAGACCCGGGCCGCCGCCGGCGAGGTGGTGCGACATTTCCGGGACGAGGGGCTGGACATCGCTTTGATCACCGGCGACGAGGAATGCACCGCCCTGAGCCTCACCGACGATTTGGGCATTTCCGAGTGCTTCTACTCGGTGTTGCCCGAAGAAAAATCGGACATCGTCCGCAACCTCAAGGCCGAGGGCCGGAAGGTCCTGATGGTCGGAGACGGCATCAACGACGCCTTGGCGTTGGCGGAGGCCGACGTGGGGATCGCCATGGGCGCGGGTGGATCGGAGGTGGCCATCGAGGCGGCGGACGTCGCCCTGGTGAAGGACGAGCTGACGGGGGTGGTCTACGTGCGGTCCCTCAGCCGCGCGACCATGAAGGTGGTCCATCAGAATTTTTGGCTGGCCACCGGGACGAATCTGGCCGGGGTCGTCCTGGGCGCCGCCGGGTTGCTGTCCCCGGTGCTGGCGGGTCTGTTCCACGTAATCCATACCGCCGGCATTCTGGCCAATTCCAGTCGGCTGCTGGCCTATGAAGCGCCCTACATGGTGGCCAGGCGGTCCAAAAAGGAGCGGCGGCCCGCCCCGGATGCCCATGTGAAAGCGGAAAACCGGGTGGTCGCCTTTCCCATCGCCGGAAAAACCGGATGACGCCCCTTCCCTGTTTACCCGACGGAGCGGCCTTGCCGCGAAACGGAAGACTTTTTTCATGAAACACCAACACGGCCAATACGCCCATGTAGCCATTCCGCCGGGCGCGTATCCCGGCGGCGCGCCCCACGATTATTATCAGCACGTCGGGTCCGGATTCGTGGCCTCGCCGGCCGGGATCGCTCCTTTCCCCCATTCCCCGCTGAATTCCTTGTCCGGCGTGGTTGTGGCCTCGACCCTGGCCGGTACGTTCACCCTGGGTCGCAACCTAAACCGCGTCCAGCGGGGAGAAATCTCCGCTCCCGCCGCCTTTGGGCGGGCGTTGGTCACCGGCGTCTGCGTGAACATCGCGGCGACCGCGGCGGTCGGGGTTTCTTCGGCCGTCCCGGTTCGGCAATCCATGAAACTGGCGATCTATGGCGGCGTGGTCGCCGCCGTTTCCTATTTTTTGCATTCCGCCGCGGATTCCATGTTTTTCGCGGCTCCGTCCGGCGAGTCGGAATCCTTCGAATCGTCCCCAGCGACCGGCTGACGGAGTGCGTCGGTCCCGGCTTGCGCCGGCGCCCGGAAATGATGAATTCCACTTTGTACCGTTACCGTTTTTCGGAAGGAGAACATCCATGACACAGGCTGGAGAAGGCTATCCGCAACATCGCGAAAACGCACCGGAGAAGCCGGGCGCCGAAGCCGGCGGTCCGAAAAGGGAATACGCCGGCGCGTCCGGGAGCGGAAAATCGAGCGGCGGCCCCGACAAATGCGAACAGTCCGCCCACGGTCCCCAAAACGCCGCCGGTCCGAACGTCGGGGGACCGCAAGCGGGCGGGAATCCTTTTTTGCTGCATCCGGGGATGGCCGGTCCCGGCATGGGCCCGCTTGGAATGGCGGGCGTCCCGCCCTTTGGCCCGGCCGGTCCCGGTCCGGGAATGGCCACGCCCGGCGGCGGTTCGGGGAATCCGGGTCACGGGTCGGCGGGGCCGGGCGGCGAATCCGCCGGCGGCTGCGGGTGCGGGGAAAAGGCGGCGGGGAATCCCGACATGGCCGGCGGTTCTGCTCATGGTCAGGGGATGCCCGGCTACGGCGGCCCCCAGGGCGGGGCGGAATACGGCCACCCGGGCATGAAAGCGGACGATTCCCATTCGTGCGAGAGACATCAAGGCGGCCCGTACGCCAATCCCCGCGCGGGCATGGGCGGCCACGGAATGGCCGGCCCGGGCATGGGGCATGGCATGGGCGTCCCGGGCATGGGTCCCGGCATGGGCGGTCCGGGCATGGGTCATGGCATGGGCGTCCCGGGCATGGGTCCCGGCATGGGCGTCCCGGGCATGGGTCCCGGAATGGCCGGTCCCGGCATGGGTCATGGCATGGGCGGACCGGGCATGGGGCCCGGGGTCGATCCGTGCATCCAGGCGCAACGCTACGCCCAGTGGATGGAGGCGGCCTGCGACATTGCCAACGGCAAGCCCAACGTGGAAAAAATCATGGGCCTCATGCAGGGCTACGACGGTCAATTCTGGAAAGGCGTCGTCGTGGGGGCGGCGGCGGCCCTGCTGATCGGAAACGAAACGGTGAAGGGCGCGGTGACCGAAACCTTCGCCGGCATCTGGGGCATCTTCCAGGGCGGTTCCAAGGACGCCGCCGAAGGGGGCGAATCGGCCTCCGCGGGCGACCAGACCCCCGGCGCGTAAACCGATTGGCCCAATGGGCCGCAACGGGCCCACGCCGACGGTTTTCGTTCCCAGGCTCCGCCTTGCCTGACGGGAGGCGGCGCCACCGTTACGCCATTGCGAGGCGGCGCCTCGCGACGAGATGGAAACCCATTATTCCCGTCCGGCGGATAGACCGCCGGCAACCCCATTTTTTTCGAGTCATCCAAATTCATTCAAGGAGGAACCACCATGTCCAATTATGCCGAATACCCGTACGCCACCGGTGGTTATTACGGGACGGGTTACGTCAATCCCGCTTACGCCGGGCAAGGCTACGTCTATCCATACGGGTATTCCATCATGGGGTATCCGTCCCGCGCCGCCCTGATGATGGCGGGGCTGGGCGCGCTGATCGGCGGGACCGCATCGGCGGCCAAGAACATTCGGGGCGTGCGGGAAGCCCAGATCGATCCCCGGCAGGCGGTGCAAGACACGGCCCGGGAAACCGCGGGCGCGGCTGTGGCCACCGGCGTTGCCACGCTGGTGATGGGCTACGCCAATCCCCGGGGAACCACGCTGAACCTGCTCGGCACCATCGCCGTGGCCACAGGGACCAAATACCTGTGGGATGGCCTGACGGCAGGGATGTGCGCGCCAAAGGCGCCCGCGGCCGCCGCGGAGTAACCCCATTTCCTTCGCGGGAAGGAGTCAAACTTCATGTCTTATGATCATTACGCGTCCGGCGCCGGCACTTCCCCGTACCCGGGGGGGACGGGATATGGGCCGGCCTTTGGGCATCACGGGGCTTATTTCTCCGGGGCGCCGGGGGGATGGCCGGCCGCCGGTTACGCCGCCCATCCTGGATACGTCTCGTATCCAGGATGTGCCGCATACCCCGAATACGCGGCGTATCCCGGACACATGGACGGTTCTCAAGCCATGTCCCCTTCTGCTTCCCAGGGTCCCGGCGGGGTTTTCACCCGGGGCGGTTGGTTCAACTTTTCCAACGGCGTCTACGTGAAGGGGCTGCTGATTGGCGCGGCCACCGTGTTTGTGCTGACCCATCCCACGGTGCAGCGAACCCTGATTCGGGGCGCGGTGACCGCCTGGAGCGGCCTTCGCGGCGGCATGGAAGAGTTCAAGGAGCACGTTCAGGACGTCAAGGCGGAAATGGGTCGACGCGGGTCCGATTAACGATCGCGGACGCCGGGGCGCGGCGTCGATTGGCCCGCCCCCGGCGATGCCGTTTTCAGAAAGGAGCAGTTTCATGAATGGTCGGATGATGGGTCCGCTCCCTCAACCCCAACCCCGGTCTCAAGCGGGCCCGCCCGGGCCGACATGGGATCTGTCCAGCCGGCGAAGCTGGGCCAAAGTGGGAATGGCCGTTTCCCTTGGGACCTTGGTCTACTCCGGTTTCCAAGGGCGAAAGGCGACCGGTCTCCATATCGGCGCGGGCGTCGCGCTGATTGGCTTTTCGTTCTGGCACTATTCCCTCTATCCCTCCCGTGACCGGAGATGGCAACGGCAATGACGTCCAGCGGACCGACCCGCGGAGGGATTCGGGTGGCGCATCAGATACCGGGCCGCGTCCGGTTTATCTGCCCGTCGCTGCACGACCCGGCCCTGGATCTCTCCTGGCTGGAGGCCCTGATCGGGGGGCTTCCAGGGGTGACGTCGGTGCGGATCAATCCCCAGGCCGCCAGCGTGACGGTGCGGCACGATGAGGACGCCGAAGCGCCGGAACGGGTTCGGGCCATTCTGGAACGGCCGCCGGAGGAAGCCTGGCGGGCCGACGCCGAGCGGGAGACCGAGGTGGGCCCGGGCGGCGTGGCCCTTCGTGGCCTCCTCGCTTTTGTCCTTCGTTCCACGCCCCGCCGCGTGACCGCGCCGGCCAGCTGGATTTTGGGCCTGCCCACCGTCGCGCGGGGGGTTGAAACCCTGATCGCGCGGGGCCCCAAAGTGGAGGTGCTGGACGCCTCGGCGGTGGGCATTTCCCTGCTGCGCGGCGACTATTTCACCGCCAACGCCATCGGCTCGCTGCTGGCCCTGGGCGCGTATCTGGATCGGCTTTCCGAGGAAAAAACCACCGACCTGCTCAAGAGCCTTCTTCGGCCCCAGGTGGAAACCGTCCGGGTGGAGCGGGAGGGCAACGAAGTGGCCATTCCACTGGAAGAGCTGGTGTTGGGCGACGTGCTGATTCGCGGCCCGGGCGAGCTGATCCCGGTGGAGGGCCGGGTGGTGGACGGCGAGGCTTCCATCAACCAGAGTTCCATCACCGGCGAGTCGATCCCCATCCACGTTGCGCCCGGCTCGGAGGTTCTTTCCGGTTCGGTGGTGGAGGAGGGCCGCCTGCGGATCGACGTCCGGACCGTGGGCGCGGAAACCGGCATGGCCCGAATCGGGCGGTTCCTGGAAACCTCGGTGCGCCGAAAGTCGGATTCCCAAAAGCAAAGCGACGCCCTGGCCGACCGGTTGGTGCCCATCACCCTCTTTCTGGGCATTCTGCTGTTTCTGCTGACCCGGGACGTGCGGCGGGCCGCTTCGGTGCTTACGGTGGATTATTCTTGCGCCGTAAAGGTGGCCTCCCCGGTGGCGGTGAAGATGGGGATGTTCGCGGCGGCCCGGGAGGGCGTGCTGCTGAAGGGCGGCGAGGCCATCGACGTGCTTTCCCAGGTGGACACGGTGGTGTTCGACAAAACCGGCACCCTCACCCGGGGACGGCTGAAGGCCACCGACATTCTTCCCCTGACCGACGTGACGCCCGATACGCTGTTGGCCCTGGCCGCCGCCGCCGAGGCCCATTACGCCCATCCGGTGGCCAAAGCCGTGGTGCGGGCGGCGGCGGATCGGGGGGTGGCCGTGCCGGCCGCCGGCCAGGTGGATTTCGTGGTGGCCCACGGCGTGTCCGCCTACGTGGACGGCGTTCAAATCATGGTGGGCAGCCGCCACTTCCTCCACGACGACGAGGGCATCGACTGCTCCGCCGGAGACGAGGCCGCCCGGCGGCTGCGAAGCGAGGGCAAGGGGTTGCTCTACGTGGCCCGGGAGGATCGGTGCATCGGCATGATTGCCGTCCGGGACGAAACCCGGCCGGAGTCCGCCGAGGTGCTGCGGGAGCTGAAGGCCCTGGGCATCGAGAAGACGGTTATGCTGACCGGCGACCACGAGGAAACCGCCAAGGCCGTGGCCGCCGGGCTGGACGGTCTGGACGTGGTCCACTGGGATTTGAAGCCGGAGGACAAGGCCCGGATCGTCGGGGAGCTGAAGGCGGAGGGTCGCCGACTCGCCTTTGTGGGCGACGGCGTAAACGACGCCCCGGCCCTGGTGTCGGCGGACGTGGGCGTGGCCGTGCCCGAGGCGGCGGATTTGGCGCGGGAATCGGCCCGGGTATTGCTGTTGCGGGAGGATTTGCGGGGGCTGGTCACCGCCCGGCGAATTGCGGTGCGGGCGCAAGAGGTGATCCGGAACTCTTTTTATCAGGCCGTGGGGCTGAATTCCCTGATTCTGCTGATGGCGGGCACGGGGCGGATATCCCCGCTGGTTTCCGCGGTGCTGCACAATTCAACCACCATCGGCATCCTGGCCTACGCGGCCCTGGGCGGAAGTCGCAGCGCCCGTCGGCCGAACGCCCCCACGGAGACGGAACCATGTACATCCCGTTGAGCGAAGCGCCCATCGACCGTCCCCTCCGCCTGGTTCGGGTGGAGGATCCGGCCCTGGAGGACCGTCTGGCCCGCATGGGTTTGGACGAGGAAACCTCGTTCCACCGGCTGGACGAAACGGTCATGTTGCAAACCGTGAGGGTTCGGGGGCCCAAAGGCGACGCCGTGATCTCCCCGGGCATGTGCGCCAAGGTGGTGGTGCATCTGGACGACGACCGGCGCGTGCCGCTGGCCGAGATGCGCCGGGGTGACGCGGGCCATATCGAAGGCGTTACCTGCGGTTCCATGCTGGAACGGACGCTGAAATTTCTGGGGTTGGAGATGGACGCCCGGGTGCTGTTCGTCCGCGCCCTGCCCGCCATGGACTATTTGTCCCGGATCGTGGAGGATTCCAGTCGGGTTCGCCTTCCCGAAGGAACGGTTTGCAAAGTGTGGGGGCGAACCGGGGAACGGGAAACTCAATTTTGCATGGTTCCCCCCGGAGAACCCTTTCAGGTCGAGGCGTTTCTGTGCGGCCCGGGCGCCGAGGCGACCATCCGGAGCCACGGGATTGACATCGGGAAAACCCTGGTGCTGGAATCGGTGGCCCCCAGCCAAAACGTCTTCGTGGGTCCGCGGGGCCATGTGGTGATTTCCACCAACAACGGGTTGCGCCTGATTTTCGAAACGCCCCAGGCCCGTCATATTTGGGTGCGGGAGCGGAACTGAAGCCCGAAAAGGAGGCTTCGGCGACCGCCCTCCTTATGAATGGATATTTCATTATGCGATGAGAATGGGCCGGCAACGATAAATTTTTTTAGCCTAAAAGTTGGGCCATTCTAATTTTTCAAGGATCGTCTACCTTGTAGATAGACCGCAAAAACCAACATCGGTCCAGGGAGGGTGGATTATTCCAAATTTTTTTGGCCTAAAAGTTAGCCTTGCCTAATTTTATAAGGTATGCCTATCTTTCGCCAAACCCAAAAAAAGCGACACCGGCCCAGGGCGCGCGGTCTTGCGGCGAGCGCGCCGCAATCCCAGGGCCGTCGAAGCGGTCTTCAGCCAGGCCGCGACCTGGATATGGATGGTTCGAGCGTTTTTCGCCAAAATTCCAATGGAGGAAAAAAATGCAACGTGATTGGAAATTCCGTTGGGCGGCCGTTTTGCTCTCGGCGTTGGTTCTGGGACTTGTGGCCGGGTGCGGGGACTCGGACGACGATTCCGCCGATGGTCGGGTGGACATTCAAAATAATGAACTGCGGATACTTTCCGCGAACGGCGCCGTTACCACCCATGTCTACGGTCGGGGCGACACCCCCCTCAGCGATCCGTTGCCGGATGGGGGAACCAAGGCATGCTTCTGCCAGCGACTGGCCTTTCGCGCGGCCCAGGCCCTGGAGGCCGATGAAACCTTTGCCGCTCGGTATCCCGACGGACTGCCCATGGACGATTTCGAAATCGCCGCCCGATGGAACACCGACGGAACCGAAGAGCTGTTCGTGGACGCCCTTCGCTGGGTCAACGACCGGGTTTGGATTCTTTCAGACGCGACCCCGCACGGCCAACTGACCCTGGCGGACGCGGTTTTCTATTTCATCCCCGTGGACGGCGCCGCCGCGTGGAAGGTGACCGCCCTGGCCGACTTGTTTCCGCCGGATTTTTTCGAGCGCCGCACCGCGGCCAAATCGGGCGGAGCGGCGGAAAAGGCCGCTTTTCAACCCGTCAAACAGGAGGCCATGAACATCCTGGGAACCGTTCCCATCTATGGCGGATTTAGCGTGAAATCGGTGGATCCAGCGGAAGAGGGGCTGACCACGCACCTGGCAAAAAAGACGTAATTCCCCGGTCGGCGGAACCCCCGAAACCTTCGGAATTCTTCGACCGGCGTTCCATAACGCTTCACCGGGTCCTGCGGACCAAGGAAGGAAACCCATGAAAAAGGCACTGATCATTTTTGGCAGCACCACCGGCAACACCGAATCCATGGCGGAAATCGTTCAAAAAGGGCTGGACGGGGCGGGCCTGGAGACGGAGCTGAAAAACGTGACCGACGCCGATGCGGCCGAACTCAACGGTCCCCACGACATCGTTCTCCTGGGCTGCCCCGCCTACGGCGACGATGAAATTGAATTGCAGGAGGATTTCGTGGATTTCGCGGAAGCGATGGAAGGATTGACCTTGAACGGCAAGGCCTACGCGGTGTTCGCGCCCGGCGACAGCGACTACGAGCACTTTTGCGGCTCGGTCGATTATCTGGAAGAATTGATCGAAAAAACGGGCGGCAAACTGGCGGCGGATGGATTAAAGATTGAGGGCGATCCCGCCGATTCGGCGGGCGAAATCCTGGATTGGGCGAAATCGGTGGCCGAAGCCGTAAATTGACCCAACTTCCCCCTCGGAAGGGAGCGGGGGACCGAAACCGGTCGGGCGGCTCCCATGGCGCATCCCCCGACGCCCGAGTCCGGCCGGTTCGCGCCCGTTCCCTTCCGTTTCTCCCCCCCGTCGCGTCCATTCCGGCGACTCTCCTCCCGCCGGCCCGCCCGGACGCGATGAACTCAACGGGGTCGCCGCCCCCCCGGCGGCTCCGTTTTTCTCTTCCCATTTCCCGAAGTCGCCGGTTTTCTCTCCCGGTCAGGATTCGACGGATTTCTTCAGGGAATCCACATGGCGCTGGAACTCGCAGGTGAAATTCTCGGCATGCCGGGCGCAGGCTTCCGGGTTTCGACCGCTCTCCCGGTATTCCTTGAAAAATTGAAGCCAGCTTTCCCCCGCCCGAGGGCAGCTTTGGATGAAGGCCATGAAATCGGTGAGGCTGTCCAAGGTTTCCGCGCTCAGGGCGTGTTCCATCCGGCAGGCCTCGTCGTCGGCGGTTTTGGGCGGGATTTGAAGGATTTCAACGAGAAATTTTTTCAAAATCCGGTGCCGCCGGCGCATTTCCCGGCCCACCTCGGCGCCTTCCGGCGTCAGTTCCACGTACTCGTATCGCTGGTAATGAACCAGTCCGCGGTCCCGCAAGTTTTTCAGCATGCTGGAGACGGACGGCATTTTGACGTCCATTTCCCGGGCAATGTCTTTCACCCGAATCGCCTGCCGTCGCTGATCCAGCTCGTAAATCGCTTCCAGGTAGTCCTCCATGACGGTGGTCAGGGGCTTTTCCCGGGATTCGTCCGTTTTTCTGGGGACCATGGGCGCGCTTTCCATTTTATCGGTCCGGACGCTCGGGCGCTTCTCCCGGCGATCTGCCGTGTTTTGTCCGGGGGCGAAGCCGCCGGAGGAGCGCGGCGAGATGGTTATGAGATTTATCAAATTTTATTTTGCTATCGGTATCACGGAAACGGAACAGGCGTCAAGGCGGAATGGATTGCGGGGAATCCAGGCGGATGGGAAAAATGGGCCAAATTTTTCCTTGGGGCGGTCTTTGCCCCGGCCCGCGGGCGGCGAACGAATCCGTCCCGGTGGTGCGTTCCGGCCATCCGTGGAACGGTGAAAGGCGGCAAGCCGCTGGTATTTTTTGGGAGGGAGGCGGGAAAAGTGGGGGGGGACCGGCGCCGCGGTTCGTCGTGGAACGGCGGTGCGGGGAGCAACGACGTTTCCGGCCCAAAGCCGCTGAACGTTCCCCAAGGGAGTGGTGGGGAGACCGCGAAAAGGGAGAGGTCCCCCTCGGCGAGAACGAGGGGGACCGATGGAGCCGCGGGGGGGGGAAACGGTCCGCCTCGGGGGGAGCGAGGGGGACCGATGGAACCACGGGGAGGGGGCGGCGCTCTCCGAGGGACGGAGAGAACCTGGGGGAATGCGTTGGAAAAAGGGGGAGGCGGGAGCGATCGCCTTCCCCCGGGGACGCTATTTGGACACTTCCACCAGCGGCCGCTGGGGTTCGTCGGTGGGCTGGGGCTCAACCAAGCCGGTGACGACGGTCGCCGCCAGCGCAAGCCCGTAAAACCAGCCCATGGCCTCCAGGCCGGTCAGGCCCAACGCCTGGCCGCCGGAAAAAACCAGGAGCGCGACCACCGCCCCCAGACAGATCATGTACACCAGGGAAAAAACCATCCATTTCCAGGCCCCGGACTGGATCTTGACGACCATGGTCGCGGCCATGCAGGGCGGATAGAGCGCCATGAACAGCATGAGCGCCAAGGCGTGGAGCGGCGTGAAGCCCTCCTCCTGCTCTGCCATTCGCTGCTCCAGGGCCGCCGCGCCGGTTTCGGGAGCGGCGGTTTGGCTCTCCGCCGCCATTTCTTCATCCGCTTCCTCTTGGGGCTGATACAACGCTCCCAGGGTGGCCACGGTATTTTCCTTGGCCGCCAAGGCGGACAGGAGGGCGATGTTCACCCGCCAGTTGAACCCGGCGTATTGGGTCGCCGGTTCCAGCCATCGGCCGATTCGGCCCAGGAAACTGCTTTGAAGGGTGGCATCCTTGGCTTCTTTCCGAACGGTCAGGCGCGTACGGCGCAATTTGTTGTACTCCCGGGCAAGTCGCCGAACTTCCGGGCCGCCTCGGCGTTTGAGCACGGAGAAAAAGGCGGCGTTTTCCGCCTGAAAACCGTCGTCGATCTCCTCTGCCCGGGATTGATTCGTCACGCCGGCCCGGCTTTTTTTGTAGCGCCGGGCGAAATCGAAGAAGGCGTTGATGTCCCCGGCGTCTTGAAACGAATCGCCGTAACCGGATTTCGCGGCCAGTTCGATGAACTGGTTCCGCCCTTGCTCCGCCTGGGCATCCAGGGCCGTCATGGTCTGGTCGGGCGCCCCGGGAAACCGCATCAGCACCCAGAGGATGACGGCCACGGCGGCGACCACGGTGGTGATTTTGCGCACGTACATCCAGACCCGCTCCGCGGAACGGCGAAGAACGCCCGCCGCCGTGGGGATGTGGTAGGGCGGCATCTCCAGAATGAAGGGCGCCGACTCCTTTTCCCGAAGCACCGTCAGGTTCAGCAGCTTGGCGGTGGTCAGGGCCAGGAGGACGGTGATGGTGGCGATGAAAAACATCGCCGGCCCCTTGTGGGAGGCAAAGTAGATGCCGATGAGCAGCACGTAGAGCGGGACTTTGGCGAGGCAGTTCATCATCGGCACCACGAGAATGGTGGCCAGACGGGCCCGTTCGTCCGGGACGGCCCGGCAGGCCATGATGCCGGGGACGGCGCAGCCCCCCACGTACACGCCGCCCAGAACCAGCGGCAGGGTGGACTGCCCGTGCAGGCCGTAGCGGCGGAAAAAGGCGTCCAGCAGAAAGGCCATGCGAGGCATGTAGCCCAGGTCTTCGAGGAAGGCGATATAGGCGAAAAGAATCAGGAAGATGGGAACGTAATTCAGCAACGCGTTGACGCTGTCCACCAGCCAAAGGATCAGGTCCCGAAGCGCCGGATCCTCGATAAATCCTTCCATCGGCAGAAACGCGGCGATGGTCTCCCGGCCCCAGGCGAGAATCGGCCAGGTGTACTCCGTGATTTTGTAGCCCCATTCGATGGAGAGATAGTACATCAGATACATCACCACAAACAAAATGGGGTAGCCCCAAATCCGGTGGCAGATCACGGAATCGATCCGGTCCGACCGCGTGGGGGCGCCTTCCTCCGGGGCGACAATGCAGGATTCGGCGATGGCTTTGGCGGCCTCGTAGCGCCGTTTTTCGATGAACTGCTCGGTCGGCATTCCGGTCCGTTCGCCGAATTCCCTGCGAACCCCTTCCACCCCCGCCAGCGTTTCGCGGGCCTCGGGATGGGCCGACAGGATCAAATCCCGGACCCCCTCGTCTCCTTCCAGCAGCTTCACGGCCACCCAGCGGGTTTGGACGCCGGGGACCACGCCTTCCCCAAGGGTCCGCTCCAACGCCTCGATTTCCGGCTCCAGGTCGCCGTAGTCGATTTGGGGCGGAGCGAAATCTTGTTGGCTCGAAAGTCGATCCGACAGGGCCTGGCGGAGCTCCTCCTTTCCCACGCCCTTGCGTCCCACCATGGGCACCGCGGGCGCGCCGAGTTTCTCCGAAAGCGCGTCCGCGTCGATCGTCAGGCCCCGGGCCTCCGCCACGTCCATCATGTTCATCGCCACGACAACGGGCACGCCCATTTCCAGAAGCTGAAACGTGAGGAACAGATGGCGGGGCAGGTTGGAGGCGTCGGCCACGTTGACCACCAACGACGGCCGGTCTTGCAGGATGAAATCCCGGGCGACCCGTTCCTCCAGCGAATAGGAGGTCAGGCTGTAGGTCCCCGGCAGGTCCACCAGCATGACGTTGTCGTCGTCGATGCGGAAAAATCCGGTCTTCTTTTCCACGGTGACGCCGGGGTAGTTGGCGACGTGCTGCCGGACGCCGGTCAGAAGATTGAAAATTGTGGATTTGCCCGCGTTGGGCTGGCCCGCCAGGGCCACGAGATGATTGTCGGACATAAACTCTTTTCCCGGAGCGAAGAACGGCCGCCGGGATATCGGCGGCCGCACCCGTGCCCGCCCGCGACACGTTTGCCGGAGGCCGAGGTCATTCGGTCGTCCGGGGAAGAGCCGGGGCGGCGGTATGGATATTGGGAAGTCGGTTAGGGCTTCCGCACCTCGACTTTTTCGGCGACCCCGCGTTCCACCATGAGGCGGCTTTCGCCCACGGAAAGCAGAAGCGGGCCGACGCCGGAGTTGGCCACCACTTGAAGCCTGGACCCGGGAATCAATCCCAGGGAGGCGAGCCGAACCCGGGCCTTGGCGCCGGCGGAAATGCCGCACACCTCGGCTCGTTCGCCGGATTTGAGCTGCGTAAGGGAAGGAATGGCAAGCCCTCGGGTGAGGGCGTTTTTTCCGCGACCGTTTCGGCGTTTCCAGAACATGGGATTCTCCTTGGTATGCGTCGGCCGGCAGGTGAGAGCGGTTTCGGCCGCCCTTCCCTTCCCCGTATGACGCCAAATTGGGAGGGGAACAAACGGGAAGCCCGCCAACTATGTTAGATGCGTCTATTCAAATCGAACTGTTTTCCTATCGGTCGTCCTTGTTTTTGTCAAGGAAAATTTCGCGGAACGCCGAAAACCGCAACCGGAACCGCCCCGACCCGGCGACCCCGCCGGGGTCCCTATCCGGCGTGGCCGGAAGCGAGGGCTTCGGGACCCGTCGGCTAATCCGATTCCACCCACTGAACCGCCAGCAGGCCGTAGACCCCGCCAACGCCCACCAGCGCGGCTTCCGCGAGGCCGGGAAGCCGCCCCTCCCGGATTTTTTTCCAGGCGCCGAATCCCAGAAGACACAAGGCCATGCCCGCCAGGGAAATCCAGCCGCCGAGATCGACCCTTAGCCGGAGGTAGCCGCCGGCCGGTTCGGCCAATTCCACCGAAAACGGAAATAGGAGATCCTGAACCCAGTGGGCCGGGGTCCGCTTGCCGGCGGCCATAACGTGGGTGTACCGGTCGATGGGACGGTAGTCGAGGTCCATGGCCACCGCCCGGATTACCCGTTCGTCGGAATAGATGGCGGTCCGGTACAGCGGGTTGAGGATGAGCTTGAAGTCCATCCGGTCGGGAACGTAGTTCGTCAACGGCATCTGGATGAGCCGATAGTCGTCGCAGGTCAGCAGATACAGGTCGCCGGCTTCGCCCAGCAGAAGGCCGAAAAATTCCCGTCGCTGGTTTTCCGACACCTGAATGTGCCGCGTTTGGATGGCCGGGTCGATGGGGGTCCGGACCACCCGGGGCCGGTCGTCCACCCGCTTGACGTGGAAGACCTCATGATCGGCGTCCACGATGAACACCCCTTCGTCGAAGGGCTTCAGCACGGTGAACTTCCCGTGGACCGACCGGGCCGGGAAGTCGAACCCTTCGGCCCGCAGGGCTTCGGTGAAGAATCGGGTCAATTCGGGGTCCACGGCGTTGGTGTCGGCGTTGACGAAGACCATGGCGTCCCGGGTCATGCGGAATCGGTCGGCGGGGAACACCAGCCGGGCCTGGCCGGGATTGGACTCCAGCAGCGGCCACAGGGGCACTTCGGGCCGGCGGTCCCGAATTTGGCCGGATCGAAGTTCCAGCACCTGCCGATTCGCCTGGATGGTTTCCTTGTCCAGCGTCCGGCCGTTCAGTTGGAGGGGCAGGCGTCCCCAAATCTCCATATTTTTGTAATAGATGAACGGCAGCCGCTCTTCGAATTCCCGGCGGGTGTACCAGCGGCCGTCTTCGTCCCGATAGGCGGTCTCGGCGTGGTGGTCCTCCGCCTTGGCGAAGGCCTCCGGCGGAGGCTCGCCCAGGATTTTTTCCTTGTAAACAAACCCCTCGGTGACCGGGCTGTAAAACAGATGGGTTTTTCGAACGCGTTCGTAAAACAGCTTTCCATACAGCGCCGGCAGGTAGACGGCCGCCGCAAGGACGGCCAGCAGGATCAAACAAGCGGCCGCGACGGTTCGCATCAGGACGCCCTCCGCAGACGAAAATGGTAGGCGGGAACCAGGACGGCCGGAATCATCAGCGCGGCGGCGAACCCCAGCGGGCCCAGTGCGGGCGTGTATCCGCCCGGCGCGATCCGCAGCAGGAAGAGTCCGGTCACCCCGGCGGCCAGGAGAAGATTGAACACCCTTCGCCGGAGGTTGGGTTCCAGCAGGCCCAGGGTGATGCCCAGATAGGCGGTGAATCCGGCCATGAACCAGGGGAGCGCGGCGGTCAGGGCGAAAACCACCCCTTCCCAGGGGTAGTACATTTTGAAGATGAGCCCCAGCAACAACCCATCCAGCAGGATGAGCACCCCTCCCGCGGCGAGGCCCGCCAGCACATGGGTCAGCACCATTCGGGCGGGCGGAACCGGAAGGTGCAAGGAAAGCCGGAGCCGTTCCTCCCGCATTTCCGGAAGAAATTGCAAAAAGGCCAGAAAAATCCCGGTGAGCGTGGGCGCGAATTTCATGGCGCCGAAATGAACCTGCCCCAGGTGCAAGGCCCGGTACCAGACCACCTCCGGATGGTCCAGGGTGAAGAGGCGGCGGATTTCCACGAACACGTAGGCCATGAGCGCCGCGTTGAGCAGGGCCAGAATCATCCATGTCCATCGCAGCTTGATGAATTCCTTGTAAAAAATCGATCGGCACATATTAGTGCCTTCCCGTGAAGCCGATGAAGGCGTCTTCCAGGTTCATCTCCACCGGCGACAGGCCGTCGGGATTGAATCCCTGTTTCCGGAGTTCTTCCGCCACCTGATCGGCGGTGGCGAAGGCGAACAGGTCCAAATGGTCGGCATGAATTTCCACGTTTTTGATCACGGCTTTCGCCCGGGGCTCCGCGTTGTATCCGTTTCGGGGCAATCGATAGCAGCGGAACCGCTCGGTGAAGTCGTCCAGGGAGAGGGCGGTCAGCCGTCCGCCGCGCTCCAGAAAAATCACTTCGTCCACGAACCGGTGCATGTCCTGGATGAGGTGGGAGGTCAGGAAGACGGTGCGGTCCCCTTCGGAAAGATACTCGACCATGTAGTCGAGAAACAGGCGGCGATAGCCCGCGTCCAGCCCCATGGAATAGTCGTCCAGCAGGAGCAGGTCCGGCTGCTGGGCCATGATGAGTCCCAACACCACCTGGGACCGCTGCCCGCGGGACATGTTGGCGATTTTGTGGTCGTGGGACAGCCCCAGCCGGTTCACCAGATCGAAATACCGGTCCCGGTTCCAGCGAGGATAATGGGGCGCGTAAAACTTTTCGATCTGGGCGATGGTCATGAATTCGTAGGCCAGATGGCCCTCGAACAGCAGCCCCACCCGGGCGCGGGTCTCCGGGGACAGGTTGAAGGCGTCTTCCCCGAAGACGTTGCAGCGCCCCGCGCCGGGCCGCAGAAATCCCATCAAAATTTTGATGAGCGTGGTTTTGCCCACCCCGTTTTTTCCCAGCAGTCCGAAAATCTTGCCGGCGGGCACCTCGAAATTCAGGTCTTCGTAAATCGTCCGCCGGCCGTACCGATGGGCGAGATGTTGGACTTGGATCACCGGTTCCATGGTTCCTTCTTCGTTTGCGGGCTTCGTTTGCGGGCTTCGTTTATGGGACTTCGTTCGTCGGCTTCATTGCAATGGGGTTCTTCCATCACGCAAAGCGGGGGCGGGCGGAGAATCCGCCCGCCCCCGCGCACGGGAAGGAGAGGAAAAAACAGCGAGGTTACTTCATGTCTTTGGCCTGGATCCAGATGACGGCGTCCTGGGACAGCTCCTTGCCCTTGTATTCCTTGTCGGGGCCGGAACCCAGGGCGCAAAAGCCCCACCAGCCCGCCTTGGGAATGCCAAAGGTGAAATGGCCATTTTCGTCGGCCAGGATGCCCTGGGTGACAAAGGCGCCTTGGGGCGCCTTGACCAAGCCTTCCGCCTGAAATTCATTTTTGTCCGGGACCGGCGGATGGTTGAGGTATTCCACCTCGATCTCCGCGTTGGGCACCGGTTTGCCATCCGCCATCACCACCCCGCGAAAAACGTTTCCGGTCCACAGCGCGTAGGGTTTGTCCAGCGGCATGATTTCGGTCTTCAGGCCGGAAGGGGCGTTCCAGTCGGTGGGAAGGCCGACGTTGTTGACGATCAACTTCGTCAACTGCTGGATGTAGATGTCCTCTTCCGCTTCCATGTAGGGTTCCGGAACCAGGGCGAACACGTAATCGCCCATGCTGCGGGCCTTGATCCCCTTGGCCTCGTAGGCCGCGCCGGCATGGTCTCCGGCGCCCCAGGTAATTTTGGAAACGGTATCCATCAGATCGGTCTTTCTCCCTTTGTGCATCATGTAAAACTCCTGGGGCTGACCCATGGCCATGGTGTGGCCGGCCTCGAAGGGGTGGGTGAAGACCATTTTGAAGTCCAGGTTTCCGCCCCGCTCCCGGGCCATTTCCGGGGTGTAAATCACCTGAAAGTGGGCAAAGGCAGGCGCGGAGAAGAGGAAAACAAGAAAGGCGGAAAACAGCGCTCGAAGCATGGACAACTCCTTACATTTGGGTTTTTTGCAAAATTTTGAGGCTGCGGATTGGGGGGTTCCCAACCGCAATCAACGTGAAACCGGGGAAAAGGCCGGGCCGAAAATCGGCGGCCATCGGGCAACCTGTTGGAACTATTCCAGGATTTCGCTTCCTTTGACTTCAACTTGATGGCCTTCTCCGGCGTCGAGGGTGACGCTGTATTCCCCCTCCGGCTTATCGAAGGTCAGCTCGCCGAACTCGTCCAGTTGGGTCTCTTGCAAGGTGTTGCCGGACCCGTCCTTCAGGTGGACTTTTACGCCGGCGGCGGAAGAGCCGTCGGAAAAGCCGCCTTCGCAGGTGACGGTTCCGTCGCCGTTGTCATAACAGGAAAACAAGGGCGTATGCGCCGACGCGGGGCCGGCGGCGGCCAAAAATCCGACGACCAGAACGATTGCGAGCAGTTGTTTCATCATTCCTCCCGAGTGGGTAAATGGTTTCCGCGCCAGAAAGCGCGATGGATTCAGAATGGTTGCGAGCGTTTGTTTCATCATTCCTCCTGATTGGGTAAATGGTTTCCGCGCCCGAAAGCACGATGGATTCAACTAAGTTTGATGGATCAAACTTCATGTGGGTCGTCGTATACCCTCTCGCTTTTTTGCTGTCAAGAAAATTTTTACCGGTCGGCGAAATTCGAGGGCGGAGCCGCGTCCGGCAAGAAGGTTCCGAATCTCAGGGACTTGGAAAGTGCCGATGTACCGTTTGCAAAAGCCGAGTCCATTCATTGGAAAACAATCATCGAATCGATAGTGGCATATCAGCAATTTCTGAGTCCCTCAGGGGACGCAAACGCGAAAGCCCGACGTCCATTGGTGTTTGCCTGGACGGCCTCATTTTCGCCGGGGCGATGGGCGAGATGGCGATGGGCGGAAAAAAGAGGTTTTCTGGAATGGGGTCGCTCGGCGGGCGTTTGTAGAGTCCGGCGGATTGCCGCGGTTTCAGAAAAACTGCGGGATTGGCAAGGATTTTTTTACAAATTATTTAAAATGTTATGAAGAGGGATGGGGAGAACGGGCGATCCGATGGCCAAAGGCGGCGAGGTCGCGGGGCCCTGGGAAGGAAGCCCCGGAGGAGGGGCATGAGCGGGACGGTCGGACGAAATGGGCGGCGTGGACGTTTGGCGCGTGGCGGGTTAGCCGGTTTCCCCTGGTTCCTTCTTCTCCCGGATTCCGAATTCCTCCCGAATGCATTGGTCGCAATCGGGTTTGCCTTCGCCGCCGGATTCGCAGAAGCGAAGGAACGAGGCGATCCAGTCCTCGCCGGCCCGGGGGCATTTTCGGATGTATTCAAGAAAACAAACCAGCCGTTCCATGGTCTGCTCGTCAATGGCGTGTTCCATTCGGCAGGCGGTGTCTTCGGCGATCGCCGGATCGATGGAAAGCACGTTCAGCAGAAAATCCTTCAGCACCTGGTGCTTTCGGGCGATATCCAGCGCGAACCGCTTTCCCTTTGGGGTCAGCGTAATGAAGCTATAGGGCTCGTAATGGATCAGGCCCTTGTCCCGCAGCCCTTTCAGCGCGGCGGTAACGGAGCCCCGGTTTACCCCCAGCCGGTCGGCGATATCCTTGGACCGGGCCACCGTCTTTTCATCCTGCAACGCCAGAATTGTTTCGAGATAATTTTCGGTGACTTCCGTCAGTTCAACGTCCGCCATGGCCCCCTCCCTTCCTGGTCGCAAGGCAAAACCATTCTGAATTCGTTCCATATTTCATTGTTATTCATCCTACGACCCACAGTTGGATTTTGTCAAAGCGAAAACGGGGTTGACATCCAACAAAGTTTGATCTATCTAACTAACTCTTTTGAATCGAACACCGGAAAAACTGTCCTGCATCCGGATGGAACCGACTGAAAAAAAACAAAATGGTTCACGCTGGAAATTAGGCTCGGCGGACCGCCGGATTCGGGACGCGGAATAAACCCAAACGGAGGAACCAGAAGGAGGAAACGGTGAAATTTTCGAAAGTGGCCGGAATTGGACTGGGAGTGCTGGGCGTGACGCTGGGTTGGATCGTGGCTCCCGTTTCCGCGCAGGAGGAATCCCCCACCGGGCTGGAGCGCCGGGTGGATCAACTGGAGTCGTCCGTGGAGGAAAGAATCGGCGGCGACGAATGGCTCACCTCCGTGGAATTCAGCGGGTTGATCGAGGTGGAGGCGGGGTATGGCGAGGTGGATTTCGAGGACCCCCTGGCCGAGGACGAGGAGGCCGACGACGTGGACCTGGCCACCGTGGAATTTGGCGTGGAGGCCCAGATCGCCCCTCACGTGACGGGTAGCGTGCTCTTCCTTTACGAAGACGACGAACTGACCGTGGACGAAGGCTTCGTCACCCTGGACGGCGGGGACGTGTTCCCCGGCTATCTCGTCGGCGGAAAAATGTACATCCCCTTCGGCGGGTACGAAACCCACTTCGTGACCGACCCCAACACACTGGTGCTGGGCGAGACCGGAGAGGGCGCGATTTTGGCCGGGGTCGTTTTGGGCGACGACATGGTGGACCTTTCCGTGGGCGCCTATAACGGTCGGGCCAAAGAGGCGGGCGACGACGATTCCATCGACAGCTTTGTGGCCGCCGCCGTTGCGGCCCCGACCGATTTCCTCGCCGTTGGCGTCTCCTACACCTCCAACCTGGGCGGCTCGGACTCCCTTTCCGAGGTGCTGACCGCGCCCGAGGAGCTGGATTCCATGGTGGGCGGCTGGTGCGCCTTCGCCACGGTGACGCTGGCGGATCGGATCACCCTGATCGGAGAATACCTCGGCGCAATCGACGACTTCAAGTCCGGCGAACTGTACGCCGAGGACGACGGCAAGGAACGCCGGCCCGCCGCCTGGAACGTGGAGCTGGGCGTGGCCATTTTGGACAACCTGGAAGTGGCCGGCCGTTACGGCGGCGCCGACGACGGCGGCGCCGATTTTCTGCCGGAAACCCAGTACGGCGGCGTGATCAACTGGGGCCTGTTCGACAACACCAATCTGGCCTTGGAATACATGCACGGCGATTTCGAGGACGATTTTCAGGAGGAAGACACCTTCACGGCCCAGTTGGCCGTGGAATTCTAGTCGAGACCCTCGTCGGCGGCGCGCATGCCTTGCGTCGCCGGCGAAGTTTCCACCATCCGAGGCGCGGGATCGATTTGACGCAACCGACCCAATCCATCGGGGGCCGCCTTCGCCGAAGGCGGCCCAACCCCCCCCACGGGAGAGGACTCATGAGCGAAAAAAAAACCTGCGGCAGGTGCGAAAACCCCTGCCAAAAGTGTCGGGCCAAGCGAATCAGCCAACTCAACGCGGAAGCTATGGCGGCCATGAACCGAGGCGAAATGGATCAGGCGGAGGAACGGCTGGGCGAGGCCTTGGCGCTGGCCGCCGCCGGAAACATGGCGGTCCACGAGGCCAACATTCACAACAGTTTGGCGCTGGTGTGTTCCGTCCGCGGCGACGTGGATCGAGCCCTGACCCATTACGGCGACGCCCTGGACCTGACCGACGGGCGCATTTGCGGCGAACACGCGCTTCTCCAGGCCCTGCATCGAAATCTGGCGCGGACCCTTGTTTCGCAGGCGTAGTTTTTTTGAGCAAAATGTTAGGAATACCAAACAAACTTTGACCAACCGACAACCACTGGGCCGACTCTGCCATTGGCGCCGCGGAACCGGTTTCCGCCCCGCAAAAAAAAAAGGAACGCGGTTATGGAAAATAACATGAATTCCGTTGTCCATCCCAAGCCGGGAGAACCCCCTTCCGGAACCGACGCATTTTCTCCGGGAAAAATGGGATTGTTCCAGGCGGCCTTGGCCGAAGCGCCCCCCAGCCGGTTTATGGCCCGGGAGGGCGTGGACCCCTTGACCTTGGCCTTCGACAAAAAAGTGGCCGTCCATGCCGGATTCGGCGGCCACCCGGTGGCGGAGGGCGATCGGGAACGCATTTTGGAACGCCTGCTGGACGCGCCCCGGCGGGGCCCCTCGGCCCTCTACATTCACGTACCCTTTTGCGAAACCCATTGCCTGTATTGCGGCTTCTACAACCGGGCCTATCGGCCGGAGGAGAGCGCCCGCTACACCGATGCCCTGCTCCGGGAGATGGACCTCTGGCGGGCGCGGGCCGCGGCCCGTTCCGGCCCCTTCCACGCGGTCTACCTGGGCGGCGGAACCCCCACCGCGCTAAAGGCCGCCGATCTCCGTCGGATTCTCCTGGCCGCGCGGGACGGCTTTCCGCTGGCCAACGATTGCGAGATCACCGTGGAGGGCCGAATTCACCATTTTGACGCGGAAAAGATGGACGCCTGCCTGTCGGCCGGGGCCAACCGGTTTTCTCTGGGCGTCCAGACCTTTCACACCGCCCTTCGCCGGTCCATGAACCGGCTGGCGGACCGGGCGTCGGCGATCCGGGCGCTGGGCGAACTGCGGGACGACGGACGGGCCGGCGTTGTCATCGACCTGATCTACGGCTTCCCCGGCCAGACCCTGGACATGTGGCGGCGGGACCTGGAGGATTTTCTGGCGCTGGAAATCGACGGGGCGGATTTGTACCAGCTGAACGTCTTCCGGGACAGTCCGCTGGACAGGGCCATCCAGACCGGAAGATCCCCGGCCGCCGCAGACCCGCCGGAACAGGCCCGTCTGTTCGAGGCGGGGGTCGCGCGGCTGGACCGGGCCCGGTACCGACGGCTGTCCATCAGCCACTGGGGCCGGACCACCCGAGAGCGAAACGTCTACAACCATCTGATGAAGGGGCCGTCGGAATGTCTGGCCTTCGGGCCCGGCGCGGGCGGTTGTCTTGGCGGTCATTATTATTTTGGAGAAACCCGCTACGACCGATGGATCCAGGGCGTCTCGGCGGGCCGGAAGCCGCTGTCCATGCTGGCGGCCCCCCATCCCATGGCGGCGCTGGACAAAACCCTGGCCGCCGGCTTCGACCTGGGCCGGGTTCACCTGCGGGGCGTTGGGGAATCCTTCGGTCTGCCCCTTGAAACCCGCCTCGCCCCCTTGGCCGAACAGTGGCGGCGAGCGGGGCTGGTGGACCTGGACGACGGATGGATGGAGCTGACCCTGGCGGGCCAGTTCTGGAGCGTGAATCTGGCCCAATTTGCCATCGAACACCTGCATCGCCAGCAGGAACCCAAGGAGACCGCATGAATTTCCGCAAACTTTTTCTTCCCTGCATGGGGCGCGCTCATCGTCGTTTCGCGGCTTCGTTTCCGACGGAGACGGCCGGTTTCGCGGTCGCGGCGCTGGGGCTGTCTCTCCTTCTGGCCTCGCCCCCGTCGGCTTTGGGCGCGGAGGGCGCGCCGTTGGAGACCCGCGAGATCGTGGTGACCCCCACCCGAACGGCCCGGGAACTCCGGGAGGTCCCGTCCTCCGTCTCGGTGGTGGGCGGCGAAGAATTGCGCGAATCCGGCGCGACCACCGTGGCCGACGCGCTGCGGGACCTCCCCGGCGTGGAGGTGTTCGACCAGTCGATCCCCGGGGCGAAGCGGGTGGTGATCCGGGGCGAAAGCGGGTCCCGGGTTCTGGTGCTGGTGGACGGCCAGAAGGTCTCCGAGCAGAAATCCATGGACGGCGCCGCGCTGCTGATCGATCCCGCCCGGGTGGAACGTATCGAGGTCATCAAGGGGCCGGGGTCCGTGCTCTACGGCTCGGAGGCCATCGGCGGGGTGGTCAACATCATCACGAAAAAGGGGGGCGACCGTCCGGTCCAGGCCGAGGCGACGGGGACCTACGACACCTCCGCGGACGGCGTCAAGGGCTACGGGTCGATCTTCGGCGGGCTGGAAGGGTTCCAGTATCGGATTTCCGGAGCCTGGACCGATTTCGACGACCGGGAGTCGGCCGAGGAAACCCTGGAGAACACGGCCTACGAGATCCAGGATTACAGCCTCTTTCTGGGCTACGACAAAGACGACCTCTCCCTGGGGGTGGCCTACGAGGATTACCGGAGCGACGTGGAATCCCACACCCCGGACGGCGTCACCAATGAAACCCTGACCTATTTCCAATTGGACCTTCCCCGATGGGACCGGTGGAAGATCAGCGGTTTCGCGGAGCTGCGGGCCCTGGCCGATCCGCTGCCCCGCCTGCGGCTGGACGCCTATTTCCAAAACACCCGGAAGCTGTTTAAAAACGACATGGATCTCCGCATTCCCATGGGGCCCGCCGGCGTCACGACCGTGGAGAACCGGATGACCACCGACAACGATCAGGATACCGCGGGGCTCGATTTTCAAGTGGACTGGATGCCCCATCCCGACCATTACGTGATCTTCGGGTACGAACCGGTTTTCGATCAATTGGACGCGGTCACCGAAATCCGGAGCGCCCGCGTCGCCCCCATGCCGCCGCCCGCCGGAACCCGGACCGCCTCGGTGGACCGGTTCACCTACGAGGCGGAGATGGACGCCCACGCCGTCTACCTTCAGGACGAGTGGATGTTGCCGGCCGACCTGACCGCCACCCTGGGCCTCCGCCAGACCTGGGTCGACTCCCGTCTGAAGGCCACGAACAATCCCGAAATCGGACTTCGGGACGCCGACGATTCCCAGGCGGTGTTCAGCGCCGGGCTCACCTGGGCCGGCGCGGAAAACCTGATCCTGCGGGGCCTTTTCTCCCAGGGGTACCGGTTTCCCAACCTCCAGCAGCTGTTCATCGGCACGGCCCACGGCGGGGCGGAGCCGACCTTCCCCAATCCGGAGCTGGAGCCGGAGACCTCGGACAATTTCGAAATCGGGCTGCGCTTCGGCGACGGCGCCTTCGCCGCCGATCTGGCCCTGTTTTACTCCGACGCCGCCGACTACATCACCACCCGCCCGGTGGCGGGCGGCCGCCAATTCGACAACGTGGACGCGGCGGAAACCTTCGGCGCCGAGGCGGTCCTCCAGTACGACGTCGCCGGGCTGGGACTGACCCCCTACGCCGGCGCCACCTGGCTGCGGCGGAAATTCGAGGCGGGCGATTTCGCCACCTACCACACCGGCCATCCCGACCTGATGGGTCGGCTGGGCCTCCGCTACGGTCGGGACCTGGGCCAGAACCACCTTTTCACAGATCTCTATTTCCGGGGCGCCACCAAGGCGGAAGAGCGGTTTTCCGACGGAACCGAGGAAACCTACGGCGCCTGGGAGACCCTCAACCTGACCCTGGGCGGCCGGTTCGGCGCGGAACAGCGGTATTTTGCCACCGTTCACCTGAACAACCTGTTCGACCGGGAATACACCACCGCCGCCTCCTCGGTGCCGGCGGCCGGGTTTCACGCCGTATTCCAGGCCGGCGTGTCGTTCTGAGGAAAAACCCATGAAACGTTCGACCCCCATTGTTTTGCACGGCCCGGCCGCCGAATGGCCGGAAGAATCCGACCGCGCCGAGGCCCGGCCGTTCCCCGCGCCGGCGCCGCTTACCCGCCGCCGCTATTGGGAGGTGCGGGAGCTGGCGGTCATCGGGATCTTCGCCGCCCTCACCCGGGTCTCCACCCTGCTGGTGGCGCTGGTGGGCGGCGGAATGAACCCGGCGACCCTGGTGCTCAAAAATCTGCTGTTCACCAGTTTGCTGGTGGTCCTGCTCTTCAAGGTGCGGAAATTCGGTGCGCTGATCCTGTTCGTGGTGGTCAACGCCCTGTTTTCCATGTTGCTCATGGGCGGCGGTTTTTTTCTCCTCCCGGCCATGCTGGCGGCCGGGCTCGTCGCCGAAGGGATGATCCGGGTCCTGGGCGGCTACCGCAAACGGTTTGCCCTCATGGCCGGCGTGGCCGTCTACGACCTGCTCTCCAAGGCGGGCGCGTTGGGCGTTTCCTGGCTGTTCGTCCGGGAACAACCCGGCATGCTGGCGATGGCCGCCGTCATGGTGGGCATTGGCTATCTCGGCGCGGTGGGCGGTCTGTTCGCCGGCGTCGCGTTTGTAAAGGAGCTTTGCCATGCCGGCATCGTGCGTTCTTAATTCGGCCTTTCAGGGCCCGGCCGACACCTTCGTCCACCGGCTGGACGTCCGGACCAAAATGGCCGTCAGCCTCCTGGCCTCGGCGGCGGTGGTTTTTCTGACGAACCTGGAGGCGCTGGCGCTGTTGGCGGCGGGAAGTTCCGTCTACGCCCTCTCCCTTCGCCGGGTCCGGCTGCTTCTCGTCGTCTACGCGGCGGTGGGGATCATGTGGGTCCTGGCCATGGGAATGATGGCGGGGCTCCACGCCCTGCTTCCCCAGGCGCCGGCGGCGGACCTCTTCCGGCTTCCAGTGCCTTTTTTGCGCACCTGGGTGGTGATCAACGTCGCCCTGGGTCTGGCGCTGTCCTCCCGCATCCAGACCATTCTGGGCGCCCTGAAGACGTTGCGTCTTCCCTTTTGCATCTACGTGCCGCTGGCGCTCATGGTCCGATTTCTCCCCACCTTCGTCGAGGACGTGCGCCAGATCACCGAGTGCATCCGCACCCGGGGCTACCCGGCGAGCCCGCTGTTTCCCATCCGGCATCCGGTGCTGGCGACCAGGCTGCTTCTCATGCCGTTGCTGTTTCGCTCGCTGCGGTCCTCGGACGAGCTGGGGATGGCGGCGGAGTTGAAAGGGCTGGGGGAGGCCCGGCGGCTGACGCCCGCCGGGGTCCATCGTTTTGGGCGGGAAGACCTGTTGATGGCCGCCGCCACGATTTGCTTTTTGGCCACCGGCGCAACCCTGCAACTGGCGGCCCCGGCCGCGGGAGGAATGGGGTTATGATTTCCCTGGACGGCGTCTCCTACGCCTATCCGTATCGGGCGGACGACGCGGTGACCGATCTCCGGTTGCGCGTGCGGCCGGGCGAGGCCGTGTTGTGCACCGGCCCCAGCGGCTGCGGCAAATCGACCCTGGTTCGGCTGGTCAACGGCCTGTGTCCCCATTTCTTCCAGGGCCGGCTTCGGGGCCGGGTGCGCGTGAACGGCCGGGACAACGGGGAGCGGCGGCTGGGCGAAATCGCCCGGGACGTGGGAACGCTTTTCCAGGACCCCGAGCAGCAGTTCTTCGCCCTGAGCGTTTCCGACGAGATCGCCTTTGCCCACGAATGGCGGGAGACCGACCCGGCCGCGATCCGGCGGCGGGTTTCGGACGCCCTGGACCGGTTCGGGTTGAACCATCGGGCGAACGCCTCGATCCACGCGCTTTCCGAGGGTGAAAAACAGAAAGCCGCCCTGGCCGCGGTGATGTCCCTGGCCCCCCGGGCCCTGGTGCTGGACGAGCCCAGCGCCAACCTGGACCCCGAGGCCGCGGCCGATCTGGCCGAGGAGATCGGGCGGCTGAAAAGTGCCGGGATGGCGATTCTGATCGTGGATCACCGCCTGTATTGGCTGGCCGGCGTGGCCGACCGGGCGGTGATTCTGGACCGGGGCCGGGTGGCGGAGGAAATCCCGTTTTCCCGGTTGGCCGATCCGGGCCTCCGGACACGCCGGGGCCTCCGCGCCGACCGGGTGGCCGACGTTCGAGATCGGCTTTGCCCGGCCCGGGGCGGGCCAAACGACCTCCAGGTCGCGGATCTCCGGTTCGCCTATCCCCGGTCCCCGGCGCTGTTCGAGGGAATCTCCTTTACCCTGCCCCGGGGGCGCATCACCGGCGTCTTCGGCCCCAACGGCGCGGGCAAGACCACCCTTGCGCGCCTGCTGACCGGCCTGTCCCCCATGGACTGCGGGCGGCTATTCCTCGACGGCGAGGCCGCGACGCCCCGGGAGCTGCTCCGCCGCGCCAGCATCGTGCTGCAAAACGCCGATCACCAGCTCCATATGAAAACGGTCCGCCGGGAGGCGATTTCCGCCGCACATTCCCTGCCGCCGATTCGCCGCGCCGTCGCCGCCGACGAGATCCTTCGACTCTTTGGGCTGGAAGAACTGGCCCACCGCCATCCCCAATCCCTCTCCGGCGGAGAAAAACAGCGGCTGGTGATCGCCTGCGGGATGGTGAAATGCCCGGACATTCTGATTTTGGACGAACCCACCAGCGGGCTTGACGGCCGAAACATGCGGCGGATCGCCCTGGCCATGCGTCGGGCGGCCGACCAGGGCGCCTGCGTCCTGCTGATCAGCCATGATCTGGAGTTGATCGCCGAAAGTTGCGACGGCGCCCTTCATCTGCCCTTGGCCCCCGCCGCCGACCGGGAGCCCGGGGCCCGCCGGATGGAAACCGATCTATCCACGCCCGGCGAAAAGGGGTTCGAAACCCTGGAAACGGAGGCATGCGATGTTTGATTCCCGCGGAACGATCCCATTCCGGGCGGACATTCGAGACGCGGCGGCCCGTCGTCCCCAGGCGTCCCTGGACGAGCTGGGCCGAATCGTGGGCGTGCCGGAGGGGGCCGCGGCGGCCGCCTTGGCGGACGAGGATTGCGTGGTGATTCCCGGCGGCGCGTTCGAACGGGCCTGGGCCGCCATGACCGAGTGGGAGCGGGTGACCTTCATCGTCCGGAACCCCTCGGCCATCGTGGAGGTCCGGGGGCCGTTGCCGTCCGGACGATTCGGACATGGCTTTTTCAACATCGGCGACGAAAACGCCGCTCTGGGCGGCCATCTCCGGGCCGATCGGCTGGCCGCCATCGTTTTTTTGTCCAAGCCGTTCATGGGCATGGAAAGCCATTCCGTGCGTTTTTACGATGCCGACGGCGAACTGATGTTCGCCGTCTACGCCGGCCGGAACGGGCGGGAGGTGATTCCCTCGGTTCGGGAGGCGTTTTTCCAATTGCGGCGGCGGCTGTCCCGAGCGGCGGCGGAATCGATCCCCGGAACGGCCGACGAGAAAGGAGACAACCCATGAAATCCCTGCTGGTCTATTCCTCCCGGACGGGCAACACCGAAAAGGTCGCCCGGGCCATTTTCGAGGTGCTGCCCGAACCCCGAGAGATATACCCGGTGGAAACCGCCCCGCCCGCCGAGGGATATGACTTCGTGGCGCTGGGCTTTTGGGTGGACAAAGGGCGCCCCGACGAACGGGCGTCCCGCTATATGGCGACGGTCCGGGACCAGGTGGTCGGCCTGTTCGGCACTTTGGGGGCGGAGCCCGATTCCGAGCACGCGCGGACCTGCATTCGCCGGGCCATGGAAATGATGAGCGAACGCAATCGGGTGGCCGGCGCGCTGTTGTGCCAGGGCAGGGTCGATCCCGCCGTGGTGGCGGCCATGCAGCGCCATGCGCCGAATACCCATCCCATGACGCCGGAACGTCGGGCCCGGCTTCGGGAGGCGGAGAAACACCCCGACGAAACCGATCTCCGGAACGCCCAACGAATCTTTGCCCGGATCATTGAAGGATTGCGGGAGGGGTGGCCGGAAAAGGAGGCCGCATGCGCGAGATGACGCCCCGGGAAATGGAAATGGTGCTGGAACGGGCCAGATGGGCGACCATCTGCACGGTGACGCCCGAGGGTCGTCCCCATGCCATCGAGGCCACGCCCTTCCGGGACATGGGGGACATCTGCTTCATGATCAACCCGGCCGGAAAGACCCGGCGAAACGTGGCGACGAATCCTTCGATCCTGCTCAAATACACCCTGGCCAACCGGGACCTGTCCTGGTGGGCCGGGGTGTCCTGCCAGGGGTTCGGCCGGTTCGATGAAAACCCGGCGTCCATTCGAAGGGGGTTCGCCCGGCTGGGCCAAATCATGGGGGCGGACTACGCCGCGGCGGGAATCAAACACTCCGCCGACGGGGAGCGGTCTCCCATGCTGCGGGTGACCTTCAGAGAAATCACGGGCCGGTGCAGCGGCGGGTTCCAGGCGGCCTTCCCCATGGAAACCATCGCGGCCGCGGAAAGGTTTTTGGGATGATCCCCGAATTTTTGGAAAAAATCGGGCCGGCGGGCGTGGCCCTGTTCGCCCTTTCCGGCTTCGGCCTGTATTTCGCCCTGCGGAACACCCTGTACCTGTTTCTGGTGGAGCGGGATTTCCGGCGGCGGTTCGCGGGCCTGGAAAATGGCGATCCCGCCTACCGTCGGCAGGTCTGCGAGGCCACCGACAACCCGCTGATCGGGATCGTCTCGGAGATTGTCCGGACCCACGCCACCCACTCCAAGGACATCCGGGCCGAGGTGGCCTACATGTTTCACCGGAATTTTGAATCGGTGAACCGGGGGCTGACCTACCTTCGTCTCATTTCGGTCATTGCCCCGTTGCTGGGTCTGTTGGGCACCATGCTGGGCATGGTGGCCGTGTTCCGGAACATCGCCGCGGACGCGGCGACCGATTCGGCCCTGCTGGCGGCCGGCATCTGGGAGGCCCTGCTGACCACCATTCTGGGGCTCTGCGTGGCGATTCCCACCCTGGTTTTTTACTACCACCTGACGTTGAAGGTTCGGGGATTCCGCATCGAGGCGGTGGAGCACAGCTATCGGGCGGTGGAGCTGACGGGAATCACCTGCGCCGAGTCGGAACCGTCTCCGGAGCGTCGCGAGAATTCGCCGGAACCGGAACGGCGCCGGTCGCCCAGGGCTCCCCGTCCGTTGGGGAGCGCGTCATGATCTTCGAACCCGAAGCAGAGGATGCCCTGGACGACGCGGGGCTGGACCTGACGCCGCTCATTGACGTGGTCTTCCTGCTCCTGGTGTTTTTCATCATGGCCACGACTTTTTCCAAGCCGGTGGTGGACGTGTTGCTTCCCCGGGCGGAATCCGGCGACATGGCCGACGGCAAGTCTGCGGACATGGTGGTGGCCATCGACGCCGAGGGGCGGGTGTTTTACGACGGCGAGGAGGTGCCCCGGTCCGCGTTTCCCGAGCTGATGTCCCGCCAGCCGGATCGGACCCTCAATTTTTTCGTGGATCACCGGGCCCCGTTTGAATCGTTCGTTGCCGCGCTGGACCAGGCGCGACTGAAGCGAAGGAGCGAGCTTGTCATTACGACGGAACCCCTGGTCGGCCCGGGCCGTTAGCCGGCGCAGCCGCCGTTTGGCCCTGGCCGCCACGTTGACGATCCAACTGTCGCTGGCCTTTCTGGCGGGAAACCTTCGGTTCGACCGGCCGCCCCTTTCCATGGCGCCGACGCCCACGCGAATGCGCTTCGTGGTGGCGTCGTCGGACGCCGGACCGTTCGGCCTCGAAGAGAACCCGGCCGCCTCGGATTCCTCCGCCGCGGCAGAGGCGAACCCTGCGGCCGAAGCGGCCGCCGTCTCTGCGGAACCGACGATCCCCGAACCGGCGCTTCCGGAACCCCCGCGGCCGATTCCCCGGCCGGCCGACCCGGAGCCGGCTCCGGAACCTATGGCGGCGGCGACGAAAATCCCGGCGTCGCCTCCCCGGCCGATCGCTCCGGCGCCATCCCCGGCCGAAACCGAACCGGCGGTGGAACCGGTCGCGACGGAACCGTCGCCCGCGCCGGCACGGGAACCCGCCCCGTTGGTTCCCGAGCCGTCGCCGGCCGAGAAGAGAGCCGTCGTTGAAGCGACGGTGGCGGAACCATCTCCCGCGCCGGTCCCCGAACCCGCGCCGGTGATTCCCGAGCCGCCGCCGGCCCAGAAGAAACCGGCGGTGGAAGCGGTGGCGGCGGCCCGGGAAACCCGACAAATTTCGAAGGCGGAAACGACCTCGCCGCCCCCACCGGTTTCTGCGGAATCTCCCCCTTCCGATCCGGAACCGGTTCGGGCGGCCACCTCCCCTCCCGCCGACCCACCCCCGGCCGTTGACCCGCCGGCGCTCCCCCCCCTCGCGCCGGCCGCCCCATCAACGGCCGACGCGCCAAGTGGGCCGCCGCGGGAAACCGCGGCGGCCCCGGCGGCGCGGGTCGGGAACCCGGAGGGTTTGGAAAGAGCCGAATCGAACGAATCCAGCGGCGCGTCCGGCTTGGCATCGGCGGCGCGCGCGGAACGGGACAGGGAATCCGCCGACGCCTTGCTGGCGGAGCTGGCGGCCTTGATCGAACGCCACAAATCCTATCCCCGGGCGGCCCGACGGGCTCGCCTGCAGGGGGTCGTTCGCGTCCGGGTTTCCATCGATCCGACGGGCCGTCTGACGGCCTACGGCCTCCAGGAGGAAAGCGGTCACCGGGTGCTGGACCGCGCGACCCTGAAATTGTTCAAGCGCATCGTCGGGGAGCGCGTGTCGAACCGCGCGCTCCCGCGGCCCCTGGAGGTGGTGGTGCCGGTCCGGTACCGCCATGGATGAGCCGGGCGGGAATTTCCGGAAAAAATGGAATCTTGCCCAAGGGCCAAAGACGGAAGGAATCGGCGCCGCCCCGGCCTTGCGGGGCGCAGAGGCGGAAAGAATCCGCGGGCCTTCGCTTTGGGCGGCCTCGGCCGATGGGTTTCAACGCCGATTCCGCCGGCGGAAAAATGCGGCGAATCCCGGAGCGATTCGTCAGGGTGATTCGCCAGGATGATTCGCCAGGATATGATTCAATGGATCGGAAGAAAGCCGTCCAGAAAAGCGCCTGGTTCGATCCGGGACGCGGAAAACCCACAACCCTTTACCCCTGGCGGAATTTGTTGTCCGGAACGTCTGAAACGCGCCGTCCCGGCGCCCGCCTGCGGAGGTCGTCATTTGCTGAATTCAACCATCACCCTTCGGGAGCTCATCGACCTGTTCGGGACCATTTTGGAGGCCCGGGACCCCTACACCATGGAACACTCCTTTCGGGTGGCCGAATACGCCGGCATCATTGCCCGGGTCATGGGCCTGCCATCGATCCAGGTGGAACGGACCATCGTGGCGGCCCATTTTCACGACGTGGGAAAGATCGGCGTGCCGGACATCGTGCTCAACAAAACCGGCCCCCTGACGCCGGAGGAAAAGCGGGCCATGCAGAGCCACTCCCGCCTGGGCTTCAACATCCTCAAGCGGATTCCGGCATTGGAAGAGGTCTCCAGAATCGTTTTGCACCACCACGAACGGTACGACGGCATGGGGTATCCCGACGGGCGGGGCGGCGAAGGGATTCCCATCGAATCCCGGGTCATCGCCGTGGCCGACGCCTTCGACGCCATGACCTCCCACCGCCATTACCGGTACGCCATTCCCGAATCGGAGGCCCGGGAAGAGATCATGCACCATTCCGGAAGCCAGTTTTGTCCCGAGGTGGTTCGCCATTTTCAGCGATGCACCCGTTCCATGCCCGCCTTTCGGAAGGCGGGGCAAAAGGTGCTTCCGCACCATTTCGCCTTCGTGGGTCACGAAGACCTGATGCATTCCCGGATGGTGGGCGGCAATGGCAGGGGGATCGAATTCGTTCCCGATTCCAAGGAATTGCTTTCCCCGTCGCCGCGTTGCGTGGGCGGGTCCTGCGCCGTCGAGAGGAAGGCATGAGGGTTCGGAACAAACTCAAGCTGCTGATTCTCCTTTACGCCGCCATTCCCCTGTTCTTCGTGGCTCTGATCGGGGTGCAGTCTCCCCTCATGGACGACCCGGATTTTCAGAAAGCCTTGGCCCTGGGGGGCGCGGTCTGGCTGTTTTTGGTGTTGTCCAACCAATGGTTTGGCATGCAATGGCTGATGCTCCGTCAGGTGCGCAAGATCCGGAATTTTTGCGCCGCCGTGCGGGCGGGAAACTACTTGCTGATCCGTCTGCCCAACGAACCGGCCGATCCGACCGCGGAAAACGAGCTGGACGCCCTGATGCGCGACATGAACTGGATGGCCAACCAGATCAAAATTCGCGAACGGGAATTGAAGCAAACCGTGGAGTCCCTGGAATCGGCCAATCGGGAGTTGGCGGAGGCCAACCGGCGAATCGCCGAAGTCCGCGACGCGCTGTGGGGCGAAATGGCCCTGGCCAAAAAAATTCAAACCGCCCTGATTCCGAACCGACCCCACATCCCCGGCTTCGATTTTTCGGCCAGCCTGTCCCCCGCGCAGGAGGTGGGCGGCGATTATTTCGACGTGTTCGCCGTGGAGGGCCGCCAGTGGCTGGCCATCGGCGACGTCTCGGGCCACGGGGTTCCCGCGGGACTCATCATGATGATGGCCCAGACCGCCGTTCACGCCGCCTTGCGCCGAGACCCGGAAATGGACCCGGCGGTGCTGCTTTCGGTGGTGAACGAGACGCTGACCGAAAACATCCGCCGGCTCGGTGAATCCAAATACATGACGCTGACGGTGATGGAATCTCTGGAAAACGGAGAATTCCGATTCGCCGGTCTCCATCAGGATTTGCTGATCTATCGAGCTTTGGACGGGTCGGTGGATGAAGTGGAAACCCGGGGCGCCTGGGTCGGGCTGATGGAGGACATCCGCGACATTAGTCCCGTGGACCATCTTCTGCTGGAACCGGGCGACGTGTTGTTGCTGTTCAGCGACGGGGTGACCGAAGCGGTGGGTCCGTCGGGCGAGATGTTCGGTCAGGATCGGCTGGTGGCGGTGCTGCGGGAAGCGGGAGGTGGATCGGCGGCGGAAATCCGTTGCGCCGTGGAAGACGCCATTTCCGACCACGTTCGGGACGACGACGTGACCCTTTTGGTTTGCAAACGCGAGCTGAACGGCGGGGTTTCGCGGGAATGCGTCGATCCGCCGGCACACGGGAAGGCGGTGAACGGATGAACAAAACCGCGATGAGCTACGAGGCCGCGCCGTTCTGGCGCGTGGTGAACCAGGTTCGGCTCGACGTGACCTCCGCCTTGGCGGACCGCCCCAGGGAGCTGCGGGAGGCGGCGGTGATGACGGCCACGGAGTTGGTGGAAAACGCGGTGAAATATTCCGCGGAGGTCGAGGACGCCATCCGTTTCGAGATGAGCGCGGACGAGCGCCGGCTGCGGATTTCCGTGTCCAACCGGATCGCCTCTCCCGAAGACCGGAGGACCCTGGCGTTGGAAGTGGAACGGATTCGCCATTCCGAGGATCCTCGTTTGCTGTACGTTCGAAGGCTTTACGATTTGATGAATCAGTCCGGCGGAGAACGAACCCGGCTGGGGTTGATTCGCATTGCGTACGAAGGCCAGTTTGCGTTGGCCTGCCGTTTTGAAGGGGATCGGGCCACGCTGGTGGCGACCCGATGCATTATAAACGAATCGTTGGGGGCCTCATGAAAAGTTTTGCGCGCGGTGAATTGAAGATTTCGTTAAAGGGAAACGGTCGTCGGGTGTACATGAGCTGGAACGGAAGGAGCGCCGAGCGCGATCCGGCGACCCTTCTGAATCCTTACCTGGAGGGGTTGCTGGACGAAATCCAGAACCGGGAACTCTTGATTGCGTTCCAGGAACTCCAATTCATGAATTCTTCCACCGTTTCCCCCATTATTCGGTTTTTGAAAAAGTTGAACGAACGCCAGGTGGACACGCGGATCACCTACGACGGGCGGTCCAAGTGGCAAAGCGCATCCTTCAAGGCGCTGAACGGCCTGGCCATGATGATGAAACACATCACCGTCGAGGAGGTTTGACATGAAACGGAAGGGAAATATCGGGCCGAAAAACGGGGCGGGCAAGACGATCTCCGCGGCGCAACCGGCGTTGCGGCAACCGGGCGAAGAATGGGTTTCGCCCCTTTCGGAAATGGCCGCCGCCGAGGCCGCGGACAAGCCGCCGCCCCATGAACCCGGTCCGCGCTACCTCCGCCTGTGGGAGCTGCCCCAGAATCTGCGTTGCCCGGTGGTGGGCACCTGCATCCGGGATCGCGAGCTGCGGAAAATTCTGACCAAATCCGGCTTCCGGGCCAAGCAGTATTCCTCGTTTCAGCTCCATGTGCAGGTGATGAACCGGATGGAGGACGAGAACCCCATTTCCCGCAAGGTGGACGCGGCGTTGCGCCGGAAATTCCGGGAAAGCATCGCCGAGTTTGGAGAAATGGCGGAGGACGACTTTCTGTCGCTGTGGCGGGAGCGATTGAATGGCGGCGAAACCGATTTCGTGGATCTGTTCTACGTGTCGTCCATCCGGACGGATTTTTCCGACGGGGCGGCCATGGAGATCTACGGCGACATCCACATGATGGGCCACGCCCAGACCCGCAAGGCGGTCTCCGCCGGGCAAAAGCTGGCGGAAGAACGGCAACGGGCGGACCAGGCCGAGGCGCGGTGGCAAAAGGAACGGGAGCGAAGCCAGTGCCTTAAGGAAAAGAACCAGGCGCTGAACGCCGAATTGCGGGAGGCTCACGCCCGAATCACCGAACTGAGCTTTTCCAACGCCTGTTTGCGGAAATGCCAGGATTCCCGGAAGCGGGAAACCCCGGCGCCGCTATCGCCCTGCCCCGCCGAAGAGCTGGGCCGATTGAAAACGGAAAACCGTCAGATGGGCAAGGAGTTGAAACGGGTGGAGCGGGAAAAGCGCAAACTGCAGATCGAGCTGTTTGAGTTGCGCACCCTGCGGGACCAGCTTTCCGGCGAGATCGAAACGCTGGTCGCCCGGTTTGGGGAGATGGCGGGCTGCGGGGGCGCAACGCCGCCCCTGGAATGCCGGGAGCAGGACTGCGCCACCTGTTCCAAGCGGATTCTGATCGTGGGCGGGATGACCCGCATTCGCCATTTGTACCAGGCCCTGGTGGAGTCCCGGGGCGGGGTGTTCGACTATCACGACGGCTATATGCAAAACGGCAACCGGGACATCGACGCCCAGGTCCGCCGCAGCGACATCGTGATTTGCCCGGTGAACTGCAACAGCCACGGCGCCTGCCGAAAGATCAAGCACCTGTGCAAAAAATACGAAAAGCCGTTCAAAATGCTGTCCAGCGCCAGCTTGAGCGCGATTACGGAGGCGTTGGGGAGCGATAACTGAGCCGACCGACCCGATCCCCGAGCCGAGTCCTGGGCCGATCCTTGAGCGGAGCGGCGGAGAAAATTTGGAGGCGGGTTCCGGGAGGCGCCGCGGCGGCCGGTTAAACCGGGAAAACTCTTCATTGAATTCGTCCGCCGGGAAATGGTAAAGTCAGGGGACTTCCCGACCGGAATCCGGCGCCTCGGTTGCGTTGGCGCGTTTTCCGGTTCCACTGGCGCGCGTCCCGGCACGAAACCATGACCCCATCCGCCCCGAAATCGACCCGGACGTTTCCGTCCGTCCTCGCCCGCCGCCTGTTGCCCTTTCTCGCCTGGTTTCCCCTGGTCAACCGGGCGACCCTGCGGGCGGACTTCTTCGCCGGGCTCACCGGCGCGTTCATCGTGCTGCCCCAGGGGGTGGCTTTCGCCATGATCGCGGGGCTCCCGCCGGAATTCGGCATCTACACGGCCATCGTCACTCCCGTGGTGGCGGCCCTGTTCGGCTCTTCCCGTCACCTGGTGTCCGGCCCCACCACCGCCATTTCCATCATCGTTTTTTCCACCCTGAGCCCCTTCGCCGAACCCGGAACGGCGGCCTACATCCAGCTGGCGCTCACCTTGACTTTCCTGGCCGGCCTTTTTCAGGCCGCCGCCGGTCTGGCGCGTCTGGGGACGCTGATCAACTTCGTCTCCCATTCCGTGGTGGTGGGGTTCACCGCCGGGGCCGCCATCCTCATCGCCGCGGGGCAGCTCAAGCACGCCCTGGGCATGGATATTCCCCGGGGGATCTCTTTTATCTCCACCATGCACATCCTTCTCCGGGACCTCGAACTCGTCAATCCCCGGGAGGCGGCGGTGGCCATCGGCACGCTCGCCGCCGCCGCCGCGCTCAAAACCTGGCGGCCCCAATGGCCCGGCCTGCTCGCCGCCATGATCATCGGCGGGTTTCTGGGCCAGGCTCTGGGGGGCGAGGCCGCCGGCATCCGGTTGCTGGGCGAATTGCCGGCCCGCCTGCCGCCCCTTTCCCGTCCCGACCTCTCGGCGGACGCCATCCGGCTTCTGGCCCCCGGCGCACTGGCGGTGGCCTTGCTCGGCCTTATCGAGGCGCTTTCCATCGCCCGGGCCATCGCCGTCCAATCCAACCAGCGCATCAACGGAAACCAGGAGTTTGTCGGCCAGGGGCTGTCCAATATGATCGGCAGCTTTTTTTCCGCCTACGCCGGCTCCGGCTCCTTCACCCGGTCGGGCGTCAATTACCAGGCGGGGGCTCAAACGCCGCTTTCCTCCGTCTTCGCGGCGGCGATTCTGGCGCTAATCCTGCTCCTGGTCGCGCCGCTGACCGCCTATCTGCCCCTTTCCGCCATGGGCGGGGTCATCCTGGTGGTGGCTTTCAAGCTGATCGACGTGAGGCACATCCGGGAAATCGTGAAAACCAGCGGAAGCGAAACCGCGGTGCTGGCGGTCACGTTTTTGGGCACGCTTTTTTTCGAGCTGGAATTCGCCATTTACGCCGGGGTTTTGCTGTCGTTGGCGCTCTACCTCGCCCGCACCTCCCATCCCCACATCACGGTGCTGGCGCCCGACCCGGACGATCCACGGCGGCGGCTCACCGACCTGGAGGAAAAGCCGTTGGTGGAATGCCCCCAGCTCCGGATCATCCGGATCGACGGCTCTCTGTTTTTCGGCGCGGTGAACCACGTGGCCGAGGCGCTGGAGCGGATCGACCGGCATGTGCTGATTGTGGGCGTGGGGATCAATTTCATCGACGTGTCGGGCGTCCTGATGCTGACCCACGAGGTGGAGCGGGGGCGAAAACAGGGGCGGAACATTTACCTCTGCCGCCTCCACCACGACGTGAACGACGTGCTGCAACACGGCGGCCACCTGGACTTGATCGGAAAAGAACGGGTCTTCTCCACCGACGCCAACGCCATCGGGGCGATTTTTGAGCGGCTGGATCGGGGGATTTGCGGGAGGTGCGAGGCGAGGATTTTTGAGGAGTGTGAGGGGGTGGAATACGTTGGGGATCGGGAGGCTTCTTGACGGCATCTCCCCGTTCGGACGGCGATCAACTCGGCGAGACCCCGAGTTCATGTGTCTGGGTTCGACAAAACGGTCAGGATAGGGTATTTTTGAAACTTCATGGCGTCGTTGCAACGCCGCTTGTCCGGGGGAATGGGGAACATCTTCCCCCCGGGGTCCGGGCCTGACTATTCCCCGACACAGGCATGATATTGTCGGCAGGGTTTTGTCGGCTAACATGATAATTGAGCGGATATCCGACATTGTCGTTATTAGCCGATTTCCGTCTATCCGCCTGATTTTCATGTTAGCCGACATTTTCAGGTAGAGTGAATTGCTTGCAAATTCAATTTGATATTTTAATTTTCTTGACAAACCGGCTTTTAAGTGTTTTCAAATCAATGCGGTTTTGTGCATGTTAGCCGGAAACCGGTTAACCACTGGTTAGTTGCTATTCATACAAACAGAAATTATTGGAATATTTAGATGACAAAAAATCGATATTAATAGCGCAATCAAGCGAAAATTGGCTTAAAGTTTTACAGCATATTTTTTCGGATGATAAAAATGTTATACTATTTTCAGCTCAAAATGTTCAGAAAGCGATTAAACTCTTAAAAAATAAAAGTATTGATTTAATAATTACAGGGCTTCATTTCGACGAAGAATCATTTCCGTATCTTGAAGGAATTAAATTGCTTGAAGAATCGCTGGCGTACAAACCTCAAGTTCCAATTATTATCCTAACCGGTGACCCCACATCTATTAATGAACGAGTAATTAACAGATTCCCAAATGTAGTTGAAATATATTATAAGGCTACCCAATTTTCAATAAAAGATTTCCATGATGTTGTTTTCAAAAGATTACATTTTAGTGAAAAGGATATTAAACAACCAATATATGTTGAAGAAGAAACTATTACTTTCCCTATCAATGGTAATTGGCTCGCAACCGATTTTTTATATTTTTTCAACTCTATTAGAAATGCATATTCCTTTTTTTTAATAACATGTAAAGACTTATTAAAAGATTTAAGGGAAAAAGAAAGTATTGATGATATTTGGTATTATATGCAGATAGGCTTATTTGAAAAAGCGAATGCATTAGAAGTAAGAAGAATTAGTTATGCCTCTCCGGGAAATATAAGTTTTAAAGGTCTGGGCGAGCCCATTAAAGAAATAAAAAATTTATTCGAAAGTCTTTTTTTAATTGTAATCAAATGGAAAAAGGAAAAAGCTGAACTTGAACTTAAACACCAACAGATAAAAGAAAAAGAAATTGATCTTACCAGAAAAGAACAAGAAAACAATCTTTCCATTAAAAAAATGGAATTTGACAATATGATTGATATTGAAATGAAACAATTAAGTGTAGTCGAAAAACGAATAGATGTTATGAAAAAATGGGCTACGATAATGAAGAATTAAAGAAACTCAAAGTACGAATGTATGAAAATATTTATAGTGTTGCTTATCTTATTTCCAATGAAAAGTTAAGTAAACCAGAAATAGAATAAATAATGAAATCGAACTTCTATAGCAATCATAGACAACTAACCCTGCGGTCCAGCGGATTTGTGGGGCTCCGCTTCGCTACGCCCCACAAACCGCTGACCTTAGCGTTATGTGGCTTGAATCTGAGAATGAAATGGAATATAGAATCAAAACTATGGGAAAAGTGAAGACTTGATTTTTAAACTAAACTCAATGGAAGTCAACACTTTGGCAAGGATGTTTTATTTTTCAGTCAATTCCAAAAGTCAAAGATTCCTTAAGAATCCTTGATACGGTCGTGACTCACGAATAATGCAAGAATGGTTGAGTTTTGAAAGGCTAAAAAATATTTAAGTTACAGCGACAATGTGTAAAACTGACAGGGCTCAAGAATAATTTTGGTATGTGTAAATTTCTGAGTCGCTGAAAAGTGAGGACTGGGAAGTATAGTCCCGGCTCCACCACAAAGGGTTGCCAGTGAGCTTTTATACCATCAATGTTGGGGTTGGTATCACTCATTTCCCTTGTGGCTATCATCCGAAAATATGATCATTTTGAAAATCGGACTAAATAACAGGACGGCTGAATGTTTGCTTTGCCTGACGGTGAACAATGCCAAATGCATTGACCCTCACAAAAAAATCTCAAAGCCGGAGAAGGAACACCATCTTTGCTCGCCTTGAAATTTATAAAATTTTCGAGTTATGAAGAGGGAGAGGCAATGCAGGAGTATCGATTTTTGCTATCTTTGAAACGAGAATTTTATATAGAAACTATTTTTCAGTCACTACCTGCATTATTTTATATATGAATAATAAATAGTTACATCAACATTGCGCTTTTCTCCTTTTCTAACCATCTGATTTTTATGCCTTTGTTTTTTTCAGTAACCCTATTGACTTAACAACCAAAATAGTATACCGTAAAATTAAAAAATTGGGACTCAATTAACAGTTCGCTTCTATAGAGGTCGTGATGTTTGCTCTTGTTAAATTCACCGATGCTTGCAATATGGCTTGCAGTTATTGTTGCATGGGACACAGCAAGCCCGCCACAACGATGCCATTAGAGCAAGCACAGCAAACCATAAAAACAATAGTTAGCTATTTAAAAAAAATAGATGACAAAGAAAAAGACATTTGTTTTCATGGAGGCGAGCCATCTCTTTTGGGAGCGGATTATCTTGCCAACCTGTATGATATTATTCGCACCGCAGATAACAAAATAACCATCTCAATACAAAGCAACTTACTGAATATTCCAGATGACCTTATAAAAGTTTTCGCTGAATATGATGTTAGAGTTTCAACATCAATAGATGGGCCTATTTCTATTCATGACAAATTTAGAAAAGATAAAGTCGGTAACGGGACATTCTCCCGAGTTATGGCAAACGTAAACAACTGCCAAGCCAAAGGGCTTGAAGTAGGGTTGATTTGTACCTTAAACCAAAGCAATTGCCGCATTCCAGAAGAGTTGTATTATTTTTTCAAGGGAATTGGCTTACCTTATAAAATTAATTGGGTACATAAAATAGGGGGTGGGACAGATTCTGTTGTGAATATAGATAATTCTCAATTATCAACTTGTATAATTCAGCTATTAACAACTTTTTTGTCCGATGAATCTCCATCTATCGTAGATGACACTTCTATTGAATTCATGATTGGTACTATGTCTGGTAAAATGGTTTCTTGCTCTATGAAAGGGGCATGTCAAAAAGAGTTTATATGTGTAGAGGCAAACGGAGACGTTTATCCATGTGATGCTTTTTCATATTTACCAAATGCGAAAAAGTATTGCTTTGGCAACATCATTACAGATGGAGAAGCTGTTTTTAATGCTACTAACAGACAAGAATTAGCAAAGAGGGGACCAAAGACAATCACCGAATGTTATAAATGCAAGTATCAGCATTTATGCCATGGCGGTTGCCTTTTAGACTCGCAGATGGAAAATATAATCGGTTCTAAAAATTCATTCTGCGAAGCTTATCACACGATTTTTGATTTTTGCGCTGAATTTCAAAAACAGCATAAACTTCACTCTTTCAACAATTAAATTTATAAGGAGGAAAGAAATGAAAAAAACAAATAAAGCTACCAAGAAGGCTCTTGCCATGTTAGTGCAACGAGCAAAAGAGGTGCAAAAAGGAAACCTTAAGGCAGCTTATGGTGCATATCGAGTACATACACGATCCTAAATTTTCTAAACACGACACTAATTGCGAACAAAACTTGTATTGCAATTAGTGTCGTGTTGTTTTCTAAATTTCAATAAGCAGGTAAAATGAGAGCTTCAGAGCGACCTGTTCGAATCGTAGGTAAATGGACTTTATATGTTGAGCGGAAGCATGTTCGATTCATGGAAGCACGAAGGACAATGAATTATTGCGCATCTATTCTACTACGAACGCCCTCCCTTTTTGCATATAAATTTAACATAACATATATCTGGAATGCTTTCGGACAATGTGTTACACCGAGTGAAATTATAGAAAGATTAAAAGGACTGGCAAAAAGCCCTGTCCCCGCGGACCTTATTTCCTATATCAAGCAACTCCATAATAGATATGGCAAATGCATGCTACATGGGGATATGTATAACCCAAAAGCAAACTTCCATTCCGAATATAAGTTAGGCACCTGCGAGCAACTATCAGCCTGGGATGATATTGTTACACTCAAATCAAAATATGCAAAAAATAAGTTACCTGTTTTAGACACTCGAACTCACCCAACACCATCTGAATCACGTTCTACGCCTAATTACATAGAAGAGGTTCTAAGGGATTATCAGGTAGATTCCGTGAGTAAATTTTGTTTACCACCAAGACCTTCTGGCTTTTTGATTCTTCCTTGTGGAGCTGGAAAAACTCTCATAGCTATAACTATTTTACTCCAGGTGAGCTGTAGGGCACTTGTTCTGTGTACATCAAAAATGAGTGCAAAGCAGTGGGGAAATGAATTTAAAAAATGGGTAGAGAACTCTAAAGCAGAATCTTGTGTAGAAATAACAGAGCATCCACTGTTTGAAAAAAAAGTTCAATATACAACACCTACTTTTAAATCTAAATTAACAGCAGATCAGAAATTATCCGCTTATATCACCACATACTCAAAAGCCCGTGAGCTTATCCACCTTTCGGCAGATCATTTTGACACTGTCATTTTTGATGAAGCGCATTTAGCCCCTTCACATCTTGAAAAGATTCCGTGTATTTATGCATATACACAACGGATTGGTTTAACAGCCAGTCTGACAAGAAAAGATAATTATTTATTGCAACTTCATAACTTAGTTGGGCCGAAACAGTTTGAATTATCGTGGAAAGAACTACAGGCCGCTAATGCAATAACGGTACCTCAATGTCTTGAGGTAAAAGTTCCCGTGTCGGACGAAATACGCAATAAAATTAAAAAAGAAAACCAAACAGAGGTAAAGCGTATAGCGGCAACAAACCCCTTTAAAAATGATATTGTTTCAGACTTACTATCAAAACATGAATCAGATCAGGTACTTATATTTGCAGGTTATAATTCTCAACTTGATTATCTAAACAAGAGGTATAATATTGATGTGATAACGGGGAAAACGCCATTTGCAATAAGAGAGAGGCTTTTAGAGTCATTCAAGGAGGGAACTATTTCAAGATTAGGTTTATCCAAAATTGGAAGTAATGCTTTGGATTTACCAAATGCAAACATAGCTATTCAATTGTCAGCAGGCAATAGTTCTCGCCAAGAAGAAGCACAAAAAGTTGGCCGTATAATGCGTCCGAAATCGAACAATACGAATTGTATATTTTATTCACTTGTATCTGAAGATACAGTCGAGGAAAAAATATCATCCGATAGACAACATTTTTTAATTGAACTGGGCATACCCTACACCGTTATCCATTACGAAGATTTATATGACTAAAATAGCCCCTATATGCTACATAAATTCAACGTTTAGATGCAATCATGAATGTTCATTTTGTGTGTCTGATGAAACTGTACATGCACGTCATAATTCTTTTTCCAAAGATATTTCCATTGAAATGCTTGAGGCTTTCATTAGAAAAGTTCCCTCTAATGTTCAACTTGCTCATTTATCTGGAGGGGAACCATTATTACATAAAAAATTGCCAGCTATATTGCAAATTTTATCGAGACGTTTTTCTAAAATCCAAATAGCAACCAACGGAGTCGTCTTAGCTAATCCTCAATTTGTTGATACGATTCTTTCAATTTGTTCCCCTCAATTCATAATTCCAATATTGACAACTTCTCCTTGTACTCACAGGGATTTGACAAAGAAAAACACATGGCAAACCATTATGTCAGGCCTTAAAAATATTTCCTATAAACGTGCTCAAAATGATGGGGTTGAGTTATCTATCAAGATGATACTCATTAAAAGTGTACTACACGAATTGCCTGATATACCTACTTTGTTGCGTAATTTTGACATACATGTAGATAATTACATATTAAGCGGATTGTGTCGCACCAATGGTGCAATAGATTCTGGATTAGTTCCCAGTTTTCCTGAAACAAAATTTGCAATTAATGGCGTCATGGAAGAATTGATTTCTTCTGGTCTACCATTTTGTATTCATAGAATTCCGTTATGTGCAATGCACGAAAAATTCTGGCCCTATGTAATGACAATAAAAGAAGAAGATAGGAGCATAGAAAGAGCTGTTGCAATTTCTCTGTATCCTTCAGGGATACAAAAGGAGATACAGCCTCACAAATTACAAGCTGAGCCATGTAAGCAATGCGATCTTGTACAATACTGTGAAGTTGCTTCCGGCAGAAATGCTCATCGTTTTGATTATAACAAAGAATTTACACCGATTGATCTGTCGTTAAACTATTCAGGAGCATAATTTTCAGGTTATGCCTCGTGTGCTTTACCATCTTCATTCAAATCATTCGGATGGAGAACTGACCATCCCTGACATTTGGCAAGTTGCTATACAATCTAATGTCGATGCTATTGTTTTACTTGATCATGCCCGAATAGATGGGTGTGTTGAATTAAAAAAGCTTGCGCAGAAATATTCAAACAAAGTTAAAATTCCAATTAGTTACGAGCATACCGTCGGAAATACTGATTTAGGGCTGATTGGCGTAACGTCAGTTTTTCCCTCACAACTAACTGTTGAGCAAGTTTGTAAATCTGTCAAAAAACAAGGGGGGGCAACTATCTATCTACATCCTTTTAGGCATAACGAACGGCATATTGCAGAGTTGAAAAGATTACACTCATTAGGGTTGTTGGATGGTTTTGAAAACTATAATTCAAGAGATGGTCTAATCAATAAGTTAGGCGATAGGTTAGAATTTACTCAGATATGGGGACTTGATGCACATGAAAAACATGAATATCAGAATATCCCTTCACAAGCTATGCACTGGGATGAAAACGATCCTATCTGGCAAACCATTATAGCAGCCAACAAACATACTCTTGACATAAGAAAAATAAAAACTGACTTTCAGCTAATTGCTCCCAAAAAACTTGAGTTAGAAACTTCTGTAGCAGATATCATAGTAAAGGCAAACCCAAGAATAATTAACGTTAATATTAATTGTTTTTCGTGCTGGCCAATTCATTATAAAGGTGATACGCCATGGGACGCAGACTGCTTTGAGATTGCTGTTACAAACGGATTAAGAGATTCAATGCTATACACATTTCATATGACCACAACGAATTCTCCATATATTTCCTGCTTCAAGTTATCTGAAACTGGTATTTCCCAGTGTAATGAAAAAAACTCCTTCATCACGATAGAAGCAAGTTTTCACAAAATCAATATTGAAATAGTATCTAAAAATTTTCTTTTTGATTACATAGCATTAGCATTAAATCATAGAGCCAAATACCCTGCTGACGAACGATTGATATGGCCAAAGCCGGTTTGGCCTCCACGAACAATCTTTGACTATTATCGGGTGTGACTTGTCTAATATATTATTATGACTATCAACGAATGCTTAACAATTTTGAAAACCCAGTTTGTAAACGGATCAATCTCACCGAATGTTATCGCTGAGTGCATGATCTTTCCTATTGATAAAAAAGTTAAAAGAGTTTCATTAACATTGCTGCTTTCTAAAAAAGGGCAGGCTATTAATACTTTTGTAAACGATAATGTTCAATTGGAAACTCTTTTATATTTTATGGAAGAGGTTAATTCTTTGTTTAGTCTCGCTCAATCTGTTACATTTATAAAAACGCTTGCCAACTGGATTTTTTTAGAAGAAAAGCAATGTTTAGGAGTAATAAAAGATTTATGTTACCGATTTGAAAAATGTGATTCACATTGTGATGGGATGTTTTTTTGTCGAATTTATCAGCCTCCCTCTCAACAAAATACGTTAAGTGAATATTCGGCGAGTAAAAATTCGATTCCGGCCCCTTTCAAACATCATGTTGATTGCTTTAGATCAAAAGTTAAAAATGCTACAATCTCCCCTGGTTACTATCGAATTGGTCTTTCTCAAAGAGCTGCTAGTTTCTTTTTTCATGAACTTTTGGGTCATGCGTTTGAGTATGCGGAGCAAGTTCAGTCTACCAAAAAACTCAACATAATATTCCCTGAAGAATTGCAGGTAATAGACAATCCACTTATCCCTTTATGGTATGGGTCGTATCAGATGGATCAGTTCTGTGAAGAGGCAACTGAAATGACACTTATGCAGCACGGAGTGTTATTAGGTAGTTTAGACGGCCAATATAACGAGGTTGTATCTAAAAAAAGAAAAAAAGGAAGAGCAGAAAATCTATACCTCAACCCGTCTCCGAGATTGTCTAACCTCATTATTGATTTTGACACAAAGTATGAAAAAATTGAATTAGTAAATCACCTCCAAACAGGGCTCATCATAGACGATTTTTATGAAGGCCAAGAAGCTAAAAAAGTTGATGGGGAAATTAAACTTAAAGCATATTATGCACATGAAGTCATCGACGGGTACAGATCAAAAAAGATATACCCATTAGTCGAGCTCACCATTTCGTTATCAAGATTCTCTAAAAATTTTATCTCTTCCCATGGAGAAATTCAAACACGCCCTATTGATTGTTACAAAAAGGAAAGCGGTTGGATTCGTACAACCGCTTCCTCTCCTGCAATAATTATCCATGCATTTTTGAAACAAAAAAATTACAAGCTACTATTCTGAAAATAAAAATTATTCTGAGTGAGCAAATTACGGTATTTCTTCTGCTGACCGCCGATTTAGAAAAATGTATGAATAACAAAAGCATTGTGGGGTTTTCATAAATTTCCAACTATTATCCAGTTCAAGAAATTTAGGAGCGCCCCCCCAAAGGTGGATTTGGATTACTGTCAATTTTATAGGAATCTTACGACGAGGACTATGTCTATGATTGTTGGGTAGCTCTTTGATGGAAGGAAGCAATGAATTCTGATTGAAGTACACACCTTTGCAGACTTCAGCGCACCTTTGATCCCACTCAACAATAATGTTGGTGTTCGAAAATATTCGGCATTCGCGCAAGCTTAAGGATACTGGATGTATGTTTGAGATCGCATGGAATTAAGGATTATTATCCTATTCGTAAGCTTTGAGTGGACAGGAAAAATTCAGAATGCCAAATGAATGTGTGACCTCTTGAGATTGGAAGGTTGCTGCTATCAACGCTGACTTTTAAAACATGCAAAAAGGGCAAGAATTGTTTCATCAATGTAAACCTTTTTGGAAAGGGTATCAATTCAGATGCTGTACACCAGAAAACGCCACATAACAAAAAAAATCCAGCGGACGCAAAAAACCGCGCCGCTGATTTTGGCGTTATAGCGACGTGGAATCCATGAGAAGACACCAACCAGTAACCATAATCGCAATCGTCCTATGCTCGGCCATCTGTCAAGCGCAACCGACCGCGAACGGCACCGCCTCGCAACTGGTGGAGGCGGCCATCGAACGGACAACCCATCGCGTCACCTACGACGGAGGCTACCGCCAAATTCCCTATCGGAACGGGGACGTGCCCGGCCACATTGGCGTGCGCACCGATGTCGTCGTGCGGTCGTATCGAGCGCTGGGAATTGATCTCCAACGCTTCGTCCACGGAGACATGTCGGATAACTTCCACAAATACCCGGACCACTGGGGACTTACCCGGCCCGATCCGAACATAGACCATCGCCGCGTCCCAAACCTCCAGACCTTCTTCGAGCGGAACGGCGGCGTTCTGCCGACTTCTCAGGACCCAAGCGAATATCGCCCCGGGGACCTTGTGACCTGGATGTTGCCCGGCAATCTCCCCCATATCGGGATCGTCATTGATCGTCTCTCGCGGGACGGGATCAGACCGCTCGTGGTGCACAACATCGGATCCGGGCCGAAAATCGAGGGCATCCTGTTCCAGTTCTTGATTACCGGTCATTACCGCTATCCGGCTACCGAGTGAAATGAAGCGTCTCTATTGCCACCGGTGGAAACTGTCGGTTACGCCGGTTTCTGCCGCAGGCGAGACGCCCGCAGGCGCCCCCCACGTTGAGCGGACATGAAAACAAGAGTATTCAAGTTCCTGAATAGAATAAAGAACCCATTGCTCGTTCCCACGTAATTGCAAAGGGGCGTGGAATACCTGATCTGAAAAGGCTTCTTCAAGATTACGGCGGAAAACCTTCGGAATTGACCCAAAAGCAGCCAACGTTGTTTTGACCGTTACATAAAAGAGATGGCTATATGGGACATACTCTGAAATTAGAACTGTCAGAGGACGTTTATACGCTGTTGAAAAAATTATCCGAAAAGGCCGGGCAAATGCCGGAAAATTTGGCCGCTCAATGGGTGGTTTCCGAGGCCCGGAAACATGCCGACGATCCTTTGGAAAAATTTATCGGGAAATTCAAACTCAACAATCCCGACTGGGCGGATAATCATGACGCTTATTTGGGGGAAATATTAAAAGAGAACATGAAAACAAAATAGATGAGAAGGATATTCGCCGATACTTCGGGATGGGGTAATCTTATTGGTTCAAATCAGAAATATCATAAAATGTACAGCGCATGATTGATGAGCGGCTTCTTTCACCCCCGGCGCAGCGCCGCCGTCATCACGCCCGCGCCGAAGAGCGGTCCCTTCCATGCCGGGCCATATGGGAGTCGGTGTGCGGGTGGCATTGTTGATTCGGAAGCGCGGTTGGGTTTTGTGCACGTTAGCCGGAAACCGGTTCATCACTGGATTAATCGGCTCATAAATTCATAGATGGATATGCAGGCTTTACCATCAAGTTGCTCTCCCAAGAGAAATGTTTTCATGCCGGAATCGAAATGTTGTGAAAAGCATGGCAAAGACATATGAGATTTAAATATGATATCAAAAAAAGTGAACAAATCAAAAAGAATCCAAAGCGTGGGATTGGTTTCGATGATGTGCAAGAAATATTTAATCACTATTATTATGAAAATCTGCGGCGAGATGATCCAGCGCAATACTCCGCTACCGGCTGGGTGCAGGGAAAACTATACACAGTAATCTATGAACAAAGATTTGACAATGAAGGCTTGTATTATCACCTTGTGACCCTATGGAAGGCAACCAAGCAGGAGGTGAGGAATTATGTCGAAAACAGCTGAAAAAATACCGACGGCTGACGAAATAGCTGAAATGGCGGACAAAGGAGAAGATATTTCAAGATTTTTTACCGGTGACGGTAAAATGAAACCGCCTCTTAACAAACCTGGAATGCAATGTGTCAGTGTCGATTTTACTCCAGAAATGTTGCATGGATTAGATAATATTGCCAGAGAATTAAATATCAGCCGAGAGGCTGTTATAAAAATGTATATTCGCCAGGCAATTGATCAGTATTATACGGCTAAAAAGGTAATGGCTTCATAAAACAGCCGTTTGAGCGGACGGAAAAAAGCCTCGCCGCTCAACTTTGAGATAAAAAAGCGAGGGATTCATGTAAGATCGTCATCCATGTCTTTTATCTGCAAATTGGCCATCGGCTACCTCCCTCGGAATAGTTTTATGATAATATAGTCCGATTTCATGAGAGAATCAGCACCCTCGGCTTTCTGATGGCAGTTGACCCGCTTCCCCTGGGGCACTATTGTTCAACTTATTCGAGATTGTTGATTATCATTAAGGAGGGCTGAAATGAGGGAACTGCCACCCGTCACGCCGGGGGAAATTCTCCAGGAGGATTTTTTGAAGCCCATGGGGCTTTCCGAAAATCGCTTGGCGAAGGAAATCGGCCTTTCCCCTCGGCGGATTGCCGAAATCGTCGCGGGAAAAGCCGCCTTTACAGCCGAGGCGGACCTTCGCCTGTGCCGATTTTTCGGCCTTTCCAAAGGGTATTGGCTTCGGGCGCAGGCGGCCCATGATCTGTGTGTGGCGGAGGAAAAGCTGAAGGAAAATTTCTAAAGGATCAAATTTTCAACTGTTTTTGTTTGGAGAATTCTCCATGGAATCCATCAGTCGTGAAAACCTAAAGGCGGAGATCGACCAGCTCGACCCTGCGTATTTGGAACTGGCCTATCGGATCATCCGTCAGTTTCCCCATCTTCCACCGGTGGAAGCGGGAACGAAAGACAAAGCCCCTTTCTCCGATCGCTGGCGGGGAAAGTTCAAAAAATCGGGACTATCGAAAGAAGAACTGGAATCCGACCCAAGGCTGGCCTACTTGGCAGAGCGGTATGGTTTATGAAAATTCTGATTGACTGCGATGTGCTGTTGGACGTTCTTTTGGAACGGGAACCTTTTTTTACGGATTCTGCAGCGATTTTGGATTTTGCGGAAGCCAATCCCGGCTCTGCCGCAATTGCTTGGCATTCCGTGAGCAACATCTATTACATTGCCGCCAAACTTTCCGGAAAAGACGAAGCTCGTGGATTTATTGGCGACCTATGTGGTTTTTTACATGTTGTGCAAACGGGGAACCCCGATGTGTTGAACGCGTTGGCAATGCCAATGTCCGATTTTGAAGACGCTCTGCAGTGCGCGGCGGCATTGGCTTCCAGCGCGGATTGCATTGTCACCCGGAATATCGGAGATTTTGAAAAATCTCCAATTGCTGTTTCTTCTCCAGAACAATTCGCAAAGGTCCACGGAATCGGATAAACTATCCCCCCACCCCCGTCGACGACACCCCCCGCACAAACCACCGCTGAAACAGCAGAAACACCGCCAGCACCGGCGCGACCATCATGACGCCGAAGGCCAGGATGTCGCCCCACTGGCGGGGCGGCAGGGTGTAGAAGGTGGCGATCCCCAGCGGCAGCGGCCGGACCGTTTCCCCGGCGGTGACCAGCAGCGGCCAGAGGTACAATCCCCAGTACATCAGCAGCGTCACGATGGCCACGCTGGCGAAGGCCGGCTTGGCGTTGGGCAGGATGATCGAGAAAAAAATCCGGAACGGCCCCGCCCCGTCGATGCGCGCCGCCTCTTCCAGCTCCGGCGGCATGTCCAGAAAAAAGCTGTAAAACAGATAGATCGACAGCGGATTGGCCACGAAGGGAAGAATCTGCACCGAGTACACGTCCCGCCAGCCCAGCACCGTCACCTGAAAAAACAGCGGCACCGCGATGGCCTCGAAGGGCACCGTCAGCACCGCCAGCACGAAGGCCAGCGCCGCGCCGCGCCCCGGCCACCGCAGCCGGGCCAGCGCGTAGCCGGCCATGGCGTTCACCGGCAATCCCAGCCCCACGATCCCCGCGTTCACGATCAGCGAATTGAGCAGGTACCGCCCGAACGGCGCCCGGTCGAACACGTCCCGGTAGTTTTCCAGCGAAGCCCCGTCCGGAATCAGCGCCTTGGCCGTGCCCGCCTCGGTCAGCACGCGGCTTTCCGGCTTCAGGCTGCCCACGATCATGAACAGAATCGGCAACACGTAGACCAGCGCCAGCGCCGTAAGCGCCAGATACACCGCCGTCCGTTGGACGGGTCGATTCCGATTCATCCCCCCTCCCCTTCCTGCCGGAACCATCGCCGCTGCAACAGCGTGATCCCCAAAACGATCAGGAAAAAGACCACCGTCATGGCCGCGCCGCGCCCCACCTGGGCCCGGTCGAACCCGGCCCGCACCGCCTCATAAACCACCGTGGTGGTGGCGTTTTCCGGCCCGCCCCGGGTCATGATCCGCACCTGATCGAAAATCCGGAACGCCAGAATCGACGTGACCACGATCACGAAAATCAGCGGATTCCGCAGGCCCGGCAGGGTGACGTGGACGAATTTCTGCCACGGCCCGGCCCCGTCGATTTCCGCCGCCTCGTACCGCTCCGCCGGAATGGCCTGGAGCCCCGCCAGCAGCACCACCATCTGAAACCCCGCCCCCTGCCAGATGGACAGCAGCATCACCGCCGGCAAGGCCCAGCGGGGATCGCGGAGAAAATCTTTGGGTTCCCACAGCCCGAGGGTCAGAAAATCGAGGACGCCGTTCATCATCCCTTCCGGCCCGGGCGCGTAGATCAGCACCCAGATCACCGCGATCAGCGACATGGGAAACACCACCGGCATGAAAAACAGAGTCCGGAAGATCGCCATTCCCGGCAGGCGATGGTTGAGCAGCAAGGCCAACCCCAGCGCCAGGCCGGTTTGCAGCGGAACGATTCCGGCCAGAAAGATCAGGTTGTTCGCAACCGCGCGAAGGAAGGTGGCGTCGGCGAGGATCTGGCCGTAATTTTTCAAGCCGACGAACTCCACCGGCAGCGGCGAACCCAGCCGGAAATCGGTCAGGCTCAGCCCCGCCGCCAGCAGAAAGGGCAGCACGATGAACAACACCAGCCCCGCCATCGCCGGCCCCAGAAAGGCCGCGGCGACCCGGAGCGGCGTGTTCAATCCCCCGCCGGAGGGCGCGTCGGAATGGTTCATGATTACCTCCAGTTTGGAGTTCCGCCTTTCGGCGGAATCGGCGGCGGAAACGGAGCGGGAATACGGCCTCTCCATCCCCGGTCGCCAAAACCGGCGAAGTCCAGCGCTCCAACGCCGCGCCGCCTAAAGGCGGAACTCCGAACTTTTTCGCTCTCGTTGCGAATGCCCCACCCGGCCGAGGCCGAGCCCGAACCTAACAATAACTGCAAATCCGCAACTATCTGAATTTATTGTGTCCTGATTTTTTGTTATTTAGAAGGCTCCGCCTCGCAACGCTTTGCGGAGGCTCTGCCTCCCGTCACGCGAGGCAGAGCCTGGGAACGAGAAAACGTATTGTTTCAAGCTGGTTATTCTCCATCCACCGCCACCGGCGGATATCCCTCGTTCTCGGCGATGTCCCGGTCGATGACGCGGACGGCGCGGTCCAGCGTTTTTTGGACGTCCGCCCCGTTGCGGACGGCGTGGAAGGCGCGGGCGAAGGCGGAGCTGATGATGGGATAGGCCGGCGTTCGGGGGCGGGGCGCGCCGTAGCCTTCCAAAAGCTGCACGGCGAAGAGCCGGAGCGGTCCGTCCTTCCCGTACAATTCGGAACGGGAAATGGCCGTTCGGGTGGCCGGGACCGCGCCGTTGGCCCGGGTCATGGCGAGGATTTCCTCCGGCGCCAGCAAAAACTCCAGAAAGCGAACCGCCGCCTCTGGATGGTCGCAGTCCCGGGTGATGCCCCAATTCCAGGAGCCTTGCCCCGTCCGGGTTCCGTCGCCGAAATCGGGCAGCGGCAGCACCAGCAGGTCGTCCCCGACGGCGTCCCGGTATCGGCCGTATTCCCAATGGCCCACCCAGGAAAGCGCCACCCGGCCGGCGGTGAAGGCGGCGTCGTCCAAGTTCAGGTCCACGAGCCCGCGCTCCATCCACCGCTGATAACGTTTCATCACGCCCACCGCCTCGGCGCCGTTCAACACGCCGTCTGCGGATTGGTAATCGGACCGGTCGATCAAATCTCCGCCCGCCGACTGGATGGGCGGGCTGTAGGCGTAGGTGAAGTATTCGTCGCCGTAGTTGAGCTTGAGATCCAGAACCTTGCCGCCCGGGTCCTTCTCCGCCAGGTCGGCCAGAATTTCCTCGAACTCCTCCGCGGTCCAGGCGTCTCCGGGGGCGTCGGGAATCCGCGCCCCGATTTCTTCCAGCCGGCTTCGGCGTGCGTAGAGCCCCAGCCCGGAATCGTACACGCCCACCGCGTAGAACCGGTCCCGATAGGTTCCCTGGGCCACGATGGACGGCAACAGATCGTCCCGGATTTCGTTCGAAAGCCAATCCCCCAGCGGAATCAGAATCCCCTGCCACACGTAGTTGTAAACGTAGGGACCGTCGAACTCCAGCAGATCGGGCAGATCCCGGGCCACCGCCGCGGCCTGAACCTGCCCGTTGTAGGAACCCTCGGGGATCACCGTCATCCGCACCCGAATGTCGTCCTGGGACTGGTTGAACCAGTCCGCCTGGGATTTCATGACCTCCCGCTCCGACGGCTGGGCCGAATGAAACCAGAGGGTCAATTCGATGGGGCCGTCGGCGGAATTGGGGTTGGAACCGCAGGCGGCAAGGAGAGCAAAAAAGAAGAAAAGCGGGAAAAACAAACGCCGAAGTTGAATGGAAATCTCTGCATTTCCGGAATTGTAGGGGCGTATCGTATACGCCCCGGCCCCATCCGGCACGGCCGTCATGATTCCGAGGAAAATGGAGTGGCCGATCAGTGGGGACGGGGGCGAATGCAATTCGCCCCTACGGCCGGGGAGGCGGCGAGCATTCCCCCCACCCCGCCGACCGATCATTCTTCTTCCGCCGCCGGCTCCGCCCCTTCCGGCGCGATTTCGTCCGCTTGGTTGGCGAGCTGTTCCAGGCTTTGCTGGAGCGTGGACAACGCTTCACTGGCCTGCCCAAATTGCTGTTCTCCGGTGTAGCGAAGGTAGTCGGAGAACGCCTGTTGGGCCTGGCGGACCAGCGGCTCCATCCCCAGGCCGGCCGCGCCCGCCGGCAGCTCTGCCCGAACGCCTTCCCACAGTCCCTCCAGCGCCTTGTCGAAGCTCTCGGCGTAGCTCATGCGGTCGTTCTGCATGACCACCACCAGCCGCAATTCCGGATAGGCGGCGGTTTCGGCCTGGAGGTAGATGGGCTCCACGTAGACCAGGGTTTCGCCCACGGGAATGGCCAGCACGTTGCCCCGGATCACCTTGCTGCCCCGCTGGTCCCACAGGCTGAGCTGTCCGGAAAGAAACCGGTCCTGGTCGATCTTGGTCTCCACCTGTTGGGGACCCAACACCCGCTGTTCCTTGGGAAATTTGTAGGCCAGCAGACGGCCGTAATTGTCCCCGTCGCACATGCCGGCGATCCAGCCGATGAGCACCTGCCGATTCTTGGGCGTAAACGGCTGGATGAGCGTGAACTCGGTCTCGTCCGAGCCCGGCGGCTCCCACATGATGTAATACGGCGCCACCGGCTGGACCCGGTTGTAATACTTTTCCGTGGCCCGCACCCACAGGTCCTCCTGGTTGTAGAACACCGCGGGATCGGTCATGTGATATTTGCTGAACACCAGCCCCTGCACCCGCAACATGTCGGTGGGATACCGGACGTGGGCGCGGAGCGATTCCGGCATTTGACCCTTCTTCTTGAACAGTTTGGGAAAGGCCCGGGACCACATCTGGATCAACGGGTCGTCCGGCTCGAAGACGTAGAAATCCACCGAGCCGTTGTAGGCGTCCACCACCACCTTCACGCTGTTGCGGATGTAGTTGATTCCGTCCAGGGCGGCCAGCTCTCCGTCGGTGGTGCTGCCCGTGCGGGTGTAGTCGATCTGAATGGCCTCCCGGGAGGAAAAGGGCTCGCTGTACGGATAATTGTCCGAGGTGGTGTAGGCGTCCATGATCCAGAACAGCCGCCCTTCGGACAGGACCACGTAGGGGTCGGCGTCCAGGTGGAGAAACGGGGCGATTTGGGAAACCCGCTTCTTGATTTCCCGCCGGAACAGGATCCGGCTGCCGGGCCGGGGATAGCCGGAAAAGATCAGCCGCAACCCGTCGAACCGCCAGCCGAAAAGAAATTTCTTCCAAAGTCCGTGCATGGGAACGCCGCCGGTCCCCTCGTATCGGTTGTAGCGGTTCTTTTCCCCGCTGGGATAGTCGAACTCCTCCTCTTCGGTATTGACCACCACCGGCGTGTCGGTCAGCTCGCCGTAGTAAATGCGGGGCTGGTCCACCGTCAGCTCCGGATGGCGGGCCTTGGGGGGGATGTCCTTCACCAGCAGGTCGGGCAGCCCTTCCGACGTGAACTCGCTGACGTTGGTGAGCGTGAGGCCGAAGCCGTGGGTGTATTTGAAGCGACGATTGACGAAGGTCTGGCTCTGCTCGGGCAGATTGTCCACCTCAAGCTCCCGGGCGGAGACCATCACCTGCCGGTATTTGCCGTCGAAGGTGTACCGGTCGATGTCCACGTCAACGAACTCGTAGTAGAGCCGGATTTCCTGGAACTGCTTGTAGACCGCGTCCAGGGCCCGCCAGTCCCACAGCCGGACGTTTTCAAACAGGTTCTCGTTTTCCCGCGCCGTCTCTCGGGTAAAGTTTTCCTGAAACGGATATTCCCGTTCTTCGATCTTTTCCAGGTCGAAGGCTTTTCGGGTAAATTCGATGTTGTTGGCGATGTAGAATTCCTCGAAGGTGATCTCGTTGGGCTCCACCCGCAGGGATTGAAACGCCATGGGCAGCAGCCCCAGCGGCACGGCCCAGACGATCGCCAGCAGCGCGGCGGCGGCCGCGAAGGTGTAAAGATGGGTCTGATCCCGGGCCACGCCGAACCGGTTCAAAAACTTGTGAAGACGATTGCGAAGCGCGGGAACCAGCAGCGCCGCGCCCACCAGGAGGGTCAGCACGAAGACCACGGCGTAGGCGGGCAGGCGGATGTTGTCGTCGGTCCAGCCCGGACCCTGCACCGCGCCCCATTCGGAAAACAGAAGTTGGTAGCGGTTGAGGAATTTTCCGACCGCCAGCACGCCGATGAGCAGGGCGGCGGTGACGTAGAGCCGCCGGAAACGGGGTTCCGGCGCGTCGCTCCGTCCGCCCTGCGCCAGCGCCACGCCGTCTTCGGTAAACCGGACGAAGGCGGAGATGAACAGGGCGATGAGCGCCACCGCGGACAACTGAAGGATCAAGTCGTAGCCCGCCTCCAGCAGCGGCAGGGAAAAGAGGTAGAAGCCTGTGTCTTTTTCCAAAATGGGATCGGTGACGCCGGTGGACACCCGGTTGACGAAGATCAGCGCCTTTTCCCACTGGGCCAGCCCCCACAGGCCGCCGGCCAACGCCCCGATGATCCGGGCCCAGCCGCCAATGCGCGGCGGGGCGCCCGATTTCCCGAACGTGAGCAGCCAGATGAAGGCCCCGCCGAAGAGTGCGCCCAGGATCCCCGTGCCGATTTTCCAGACGATGACTTTCCAGAATCGGCGGGCGTAGCCCAGGGCGTCGAACCAGAGCGCCTCGATCCAGATGTCGAAGACGCTGACGATCAGCAGCGCCAGAATGGCCAGCGCCGCGCCGCCAATTCCGGCGGCCGGGCTCCGGCGCTGGTAGCCGAGAACCAGCAACGCGCCGCCGGCGACAAAGAGGATCAACAGCAGAAGATTATACATGAAAGCTCCTTTTCGTTGGCGGCGTCACGGCCAACGCGCCGGGGTCCGTTCGGCGGATTCAGTATCTTTATCTCCAAAACATTAGGACGCAATCGCCGCCGAGGCCACCGAACCCGGCGCCTTCGGCGGCGAAAAGCCCGCCCGGTTGCCGGGACGCCCTACAGCGCCCCGTATTCGAAATCCAGGAAGTTTTGGATGTTGCGCGCCCCGGCTTCGTAGGCGCTTTTTTCCGCCAAGTGGCTTTCCCGCCAGCTGTTCACGGCGCCCGCCAGGGTCACGCGGCCGTCCTGAACCTTCACGGTCACCTGATCCAGATCCACGTAGGGGCTCCAGCGGATTTCCCGGCGAACCGCCTCCCGCAGTTCCGCGTCGCTTTTTTGGGTGGCCGGCGGTTGGCGGGCCTCCAGATGGTTGGCCACGTCCACCGCGCCCCGGGCCCGTTCGGCCAGCTCTTCGGCCCGCTCTTTTTCAAATCGGGTGCGCACCTCGCCGCGCAGAAACACCTTTCCGTTTTGCACGGAGACGGTCAGATCGTCGGTTTTTACGTAGGGATCCCAGGACAGCCATTCCCGCACCGCCTGGGCGACGTCCCCGTCGTCCCGCGCGTCCGGCGGACGCACCTTGAGCAGATTCCGCACCCGGCGCACGCCCGCCGTGTTTCCGGCGTTTCGCGCGGCGGCGGTTTTGGCCTGGAGGTTGTCCACGGTCCCGGTCAGGGTCAGCCGGCCGTCTTCAAAAAAGACCGTGATGTCGTCGGGCGAGACCCGGGGATCGATTTCAAAGGCCGAGCGCACCGCTTTCGCGATGGCGGCCGGGTCCTCCGGGCCGTAGGCGGGTCCGCGTCTCATCTCGTCTCGGAGCGCCGGGTCCACGGCCAATTTGTTCACGCCCACCCGTTCCACCCCGGCCACCCGGGCCAATTGGTAGGCCCGGTTCCGTTCCGCCGCGCTGGCGACCGTTCCCACCAGTTCCACCGCGCCGTCGTTCACTTCCACGCGGATGAGGCCGGCGTCCACCCACAGATCCCAGTCCAGCCGACTGCGAACGTCTTCCCGAATTTCCGCGTCGCTCCGCTCCACCGGGGTCCGGATGGAAAGTTCGTTGGCCACGCGCTGGACGCCTTTCACTCCCCGGGCCAGCCGGCCGGCGATCCGCTTTTCGGCCCGGGAATTGACCGTCCCGGCCAGGGTCACCTCGCCGGTTTCCACCGCCGGCGTCACGTCGGCCGCCTCCACCGCCGGGTCTTCCGCCAAGGCGGCGTTGATCCGGTTGAAAATGTCTCGGTCCGTGACGGGCGGGGCCAAAATTTCCAGCCGGTTGACCACGCTCTCCACGCCTTCCACCGCCCGGGCGATGTCGGCGGCCCGATCGAAGGCCAGCAGACTGTCCACCCGGCCGGTCAGCTCCGCGGCGCCGTCGGAAAAGGTCACGTCGATGTAGTCGGCCTCTACCGCTTCCGCCCGGCGCAACTGGGTGCGGACGGCCTGTTTGATCTCCGCGCCCGTCGCGCCGGAAACCGGCGTGGCGACGAATACCAAAACGCAAAAAGCCACCGCGGCGGCGGCCACGTAGGCCGGTTCCACCAGCAATTTTTTTTCGGACGATTCGTCCCACAGGTTTAAAAGAAAAGGAATGAGAAGCATGATGATCTCCTTCCGGGGTTGATCCAATTTTTAGGGAAATAGGCGGTCATAAATGCGCTCCTTCTTTTTTCCATGGGCAACAAATCTCACTCTAGTAAAAAAAGCCGTTTCCGGTAAATGCGGCGAATCCTGTATGCCCCGTGGAAAACCGGTGTATCTCGCGTCGTTCAAAAAACGGATTCCTTCCGAAAATCCGGCAATCCGCCGCCGCTCGGGTCCACGCTCTCCCGGCGGCGGGGTTCGGCTTGCCAATCGGGAAGGGTAAGGGAAACCGCGTTGGAAAATACAGGGATTCGGGTATGGCCCCGGCGACCCGGTAAATCTATGGTTCTTCAAAGATTCATTCCTCTGCGGAAGAATCCGTCTCATTTCCCCATCCCTCTCTCCGATTTCGGGGAGAGGGAGTTTCATTTTGGAAGGCCGGAACCCATTGCGGGAAGCCGCCCTTGGCGCCTGGGTTGGGCGCCGATCCGAGCGGGCGTCCCTCGATGGCCGGAACCGAAACCCAACCCACAACCCATTTGAAATCCGCAACCAATTGATTGAATGCGGGTTCCTTATTGTTGAGCAGACGCGAGCCAGAAAGCGAGGTCCGATGCCGTCACCATCCGCGCCCCAGCCCCCTCAAAACGCCAAATTTCCCACTTCGTCACGTCATATCTGGATATCCCTGCTGTGGATTTTTCTTCTTGCCTATCTGCTCACCCGGGGCTGTACGGGATTGCCCCAGGTTCCGTATACGCAGTTCAAATCCAACTTAAAAAATGGTAACCTGGAATCCGTACAGGTGAAGGGCGACCAGGTGACCGGCCAGTTTTCCGAACCGGTTCCGGTGGGCGACGGCGAAGATCTCCCCGAAACCAGCCGCTTTCTGACCTATCTGCCCTCCTTCGGCGATCCCGACTTGATGGACCTGCTGGAGGAAAAAGACGTCGCCATCCACACCCGTTCCGACGACCGGGGCTGGCTCGGCAAGTTGATCGTCACGCTATTGCCCTGGCTGCTGATCATCGGCTTTTTCGTTTATTCCAGCCAAATGATTCAGAAGCGCATGGAGGGCGGGGGAGGCGGCCTGTTCAATTTCGGCAAATCCAAGGCCAAACGGTACGACAAGACCGAAAGCGAACCCGCCACCTTCGAGGACGTGGCCGGTCTGGACGCCGCCAAACAGGAACTCCGGGAGATCGTCGCCTTCCTCAAGGAGCCGGATCGGTTCCAAAAGTTGGGCGGAAAGTTGCCCCAGGGGCTGCTGCTGGCCGGCCCGCCGGGTTCCGGGAAAACCTTGATGGCCCGGGCCGTGGCCGGGGAGGCCGACGTGCCCTTCTACAGCATCAGCGGATCGGAGTTCATCGAGATGTTCGTGGGCGTGGGGGCCTCCCGGGTGCGGGATATGTTCAAGGACGCCAAATCCCACGCGCCGGCCATCATTTTTATCGACGAAATCGATTCCATCGGTCGGACCCGCGGCGCGGGCCTGGGCGGCGGCCACGACGAGCGGGAGCAGACGTTGAACCAGATTCTGGCCGAGATGGACGGCTTCGAACCCCACGAATCGGTGGTGGTGATGGCCGCCACCAACCGGCCGGACGTGCTGGACCCGGCCCTGGTGCGCCCCGGCCGGTTCGACCGACGCATCAACGTGGAGCTGCCGGACCGGAAGGCCCGGGAGAAAATCCTGGAGATCCACACCCGGGAGGTCCCCCTGGCCGACGACATCGACCTGGAGCGGTTGGCCGCCGGGACCGTGGGCTTTTCCGGGGCCGACCTGGAGAATCTGGTCAACGAGGCGGCGCTCGTCGCCGGGCGGAATCAGCGGGACGAAGTCCGGAACAAGGACTTCGACGAGGCCTTGGACAAGCTGCGCATGGGGCTGGCCCGCGAGGAATACATGAGCGACGAGGAACGCCGGAAAATTGCCTATCACGAAGCCGGTCACACCTTGATGGCCTGCATGTTGCCGGGGACCGATCCGGTGAAAAAGGTGACCATCATCCCCCACGGAAAGGCCATGGGCGCCACCGAACAGCTTCCCGAGGAGGATCGGCACGTCATGGGCCGCCAGTACCTGCTCAATCGGATTGCGGTGATGATGGGCGGCCGGATGTCCGAGCGGATCGTGTTCGGCGAGTTTTCCTCCGGCGCGGCCAACGATTTGAAGGAATCGACCCGGCTGGCCCGGCATATGGTCTGCCAGTGGGGCATGAGCGAAAAGATCGGCCCGGCGGTCTTCGAGCCCAACGGCGGAAAGCCTTTTTTGGGCAAAGAGCTTTCCGGTCCCCGAGACCACAGCGAAGACACCGCCCGGATCATCGACGAGGAAATCCGCGCCATTCTGAACGAAATGGAGGCGCTTGCGGAGGGAACGTTGACGGACAACCGGGCGCGGCTGGAGGCCATTGCCGAGGCCCTGCTGAAAGAGGAAACGCTTCAGCGAGAAACCATTGAGGAATTGATCGAGCAACACGCTTGATGGAATTCCCCCAGGCGTTCTCGGGATTGGCCATTTCGGGGTTCCGGAGCGCGGGTGCGAATCTTCGCCGGGCGCCAACGGCGGTTCCGGCGGGAAAAGGAGACAACCATGCTGGAAGAAGTGAAACGCGGTTTGTTGACCAGTCTGGGCGCGGTGTTGCTGACCAAGGACAAGATCGAGGAAACCGTTCAAAAAATGGTGAAGGAGTCCCGCATGAGCGAGGCGGACGCTCGGAAGTTGCGGGACGAACTGATGGAAAACGGCGAAAATCAGTTTTCCCGGCTGGAGGATTCCATGGCGCGCGCCATGGAAAAAGGCATTGGACGCATGGGCATCGCCCGGGAAAAGGACCTGCTGAAAATCAAGCACCGGCTGGACGCCTTGGACATCCGGGTGTCGGTGCTGGAAAAGGAAATTCGAAGCGAGATCGATCGGAAAGCCGCCGCGCCCGCCGACGGGAAGTCCTGATTCTTGGAAATCCAGGCGCTTGGCAACCTCGGTCGTTTTCGGGACATTGTTTCGGTCCTGATCCGGTACGGCTTTGAAGATCTGGTCGGCCGGATCGACCTTCCCATTCAGGGCGTGCTTCGCGCCTTCGCGCCCGACGGCGCGGATCGACCCTTCCCCTTTCGCCTTCGCAAGGCGCTGGAAGAGCTGGGACCGACCTTCGTCAAATTCGGCCAGATTCTCAGTCTGCGGGTGGACCTGCTGCCCCGCCCGCTGATCGACGAGTTGCAGAAGCTCCAGGACGAGGTGACCCCGGTCGACTTCGAAGAGATCCGGTCAGTGGTGGAGGAAAACCTGGGGGGGCCGCTTTCGGGCGTGTTCTCGACATTTGAACCAACGCCGGTTGCCGCCGCCTCTCTTTCCCAGGTTCACCGCGCGGTCCACGTGGACGGCGGGCCCGCCCTGGCGGTGAAGGTGCAGCGGCCGGGCATCCGGTCGGTGATGGAAACCGATTTACGGATCATGCAGGCCATCGCCGATCGGTTGCACGAGCGAATTTCCGAACTTCGGCTGTACGACCTGCCGGGACTGGTGCGGGTCAACGGTCAGATTTTGATGCGGGAGCTGGATTTTGCACGGGAAGCCCGCAACATGCGCATCGCCAAAAACAAGCTGGCCGAAGTGGACGGCGTTTGCGTGCCCGACGTGTTCCAGACCCATTCCACAGATCAGATGCTGGTGATGGAATACGTCCGGGGGCGGCGGATTACGCAGGAGGTGGTGGACGGACTGCTGGATTCCAAAAAAATGGCCCGCGACGGGCTGAACGCCTCCATCCAGCAGATTTTTCAGGACGGCTTCTTCCACGCCGATCCCCACCCCGGCAACGCCCTGATTACCGACGAGGGCGAAATTTGCATGGTGGACTGGGGGATGGTGGGTCGTCTCACCCGGTCGGAACGAAAGCGGCTGATGGAGCTGATCCAGGCCGTGGTGGACGAGGAGCCCGAACGGCTGGCCGACGCCGTGCTGGACATCACCACCCGGGGCGAGGACAATCTGGACCGGACGGCCCTGGAGCGGGACATGATGGACATCCTGGACAGCTACGCCGCGGTCCCGCTGGAAGAGGTGGACATCGGCCGGTTTTTGATGGACATGACCCACACCGTTCGCACCCACCAGCTTCATTTGCCCCCCAACCTGGCCATCATGATCAAGGCGCTGATGACCGCGGAAGGGTTGGCGCGGCAGCTTTATCCCCGGCTGAACATCGTGGCGGAAATCGAGCCGCTGGTTCGGCGGGTGGCGGCCCAGCGATATCGGCCCAAGGTTCTGTGGCGCGAATTCACCGGCGGGTTTTCCCGTCTGATGGATTTTCAGGGCGAGTTGCCCAAGAAAATTTCCCAGATCGTCCAGAAGATCAATCAGGGCGAGCTGCACATCCGGTTCAAGCACGAAAATTTGGACGAGTTCGAGGACACCCTGGAAAGCGTCTCCAACCGGCTGACCCTGGCCATCATCATCGCCGCCATGATCATCGGCTCCTCCATGATCATCACCACCGGCGTCGAACCCTTCCTCTTCGGCTACCCGGCGTTGGGAGTCATGGGGTATCTGATTTCGGGGGTTTTGGGGTTGTGGTTGATTTTTACCATTATAAAGGGGCGGCGGTATTAGCTCCGAATGGTTTTTTCTGTTTTCCACTTTTCTGGCCGGAGGTTTTCATTACAATCACCATTGAGGCGATTTTCGATGGGTAACCTCAGCCCTTCCCCTGCTTCCCGGCGTCTTTCCGCTTCTTGGGCTTGGGGACCGGCATGATGTACCGGGAAACCCGCCGCTTCTCGATGATCTTGTGGGTCGGCTGGCCGTCGTCGTTCAGCTCCCAATGCCGGGCCGGATATTCGTACGGACTGTTCAGAATGGGCCGTTCAGAAAAATCCTGGGACATGTCGGGGCGTCTCGCTTGGGGGTTCCGGGGGGTGTCGGGCGAGCCTGGATGTTTAAAAAATCCGAGGGAACAGAACCTCCGCGCCAACTACAACGTGCACATCATCGCCATCAAGGAACTGGTCCCCGAAAATTTTCAACCGGTTCCCCCGGCCCGATTTCGTCGTCAAAGACGGCGAGGCCTTGATCATGCTTTGGGCCATTCATTGCCGAAGAGTGGCAACGGGATATCGTCGGGGGTTTCAACGCCAGGATGGGTGGCCGAAACGATGATCAAGGCCGACAGCGACATTCTGGTCATGCTGGGGAAAACCGAGGATATCCGGCGGATCAAGGCGTTGAAATAATTTTCTA
>JBKHDD010000006.1:0-72192 GCA_046541515.1 Desulfococcaceae bacterium | reverse complement strand
TATCTGGAGCTGGACCTGACGGCGCCGTGAAAACGGTTTTCCAGCGATTTTTGGAAAGATGACCTACCTGATCCTCGCGATTCTATCTTCCTTCGCCATCAGCATGCTCATCAAGTGGAACGAGACCGGCGGGGCAAACACCCCGGTGGTGATCGCCGCCAATTACCTTTCGGCGGCGGCCCTCGGCTGGGTTCTGGTGGCCTTTTCCGGATTCCGGACGCCCGGCATGGCCACTTTGCTGTTCGGGCTGGGCGGCGGCGTTCTTTGGCCCGCCGGATTCTTTTTGCTGATGTGGGGCATTCGGAATTACGGCATGTCCCTGGCCGGGACGGCCTGCCGGCTTTCCCTGGGTGTTCCGGTCTTGTTCGGGCTTCTGTTTTTGCGGGAAACCCTGAACGGTCCCACGCTCATCGGCCTGATCGCCACGCTGGTGGCCTTGGTTCTTTTCAACCCGGTGCGGCCGGGCGATCTTCGCGGGATGGATCGGCGGGCGCTCTGGTATTTTCCGTTTCTCGCCTTTTTCTTCGGGGTCGTGGACCTGTGGGTGAACCTGTTCAATCACCTGGGTCCGCGAGCGGATAATTTTCTCTTCGCCACGTTCATTTTCACCTTTTCCGGCATGGTGGCCTGGACGGCGCTGGCGGCCGGACGGATTCGGCCGGATCGAGATTCGGTGCTGCGGGGTCTGATTCTGGGCATTCCCAATTTCCTCACCACCTTTTTCCTGATGGAAAGCCTCAAGACGCCGCTGTTTCAAAACCAGTCCGCCGTGGCCTACACCCTCTATTCCGTGGCCGGGGTCGTGCTCGCTTTCGCGGGCGGCGCGCTCCTCTGGCGGGAACGGGTCACCCGCGCGAACCTGGCCGGCGCGGCGCTGGCGGCGGTGGCGATTGTGTTGTTGAATCAGTAATTTTCCGAAAGCCGCATTCTATCCGGACTGCCGTGCTCAAACCGCCTCGGGCCGGTTTCCATGGGATGAAATGTTCCCGCCTTCTCCCCGGAGGGATATCCATGCCGTTAAGCCATGATGAATTTGAAGACCCGATTTACAATCCCCATGACGCCGCCTTTCAGGAAGCCTTCCGGAAAAAAGAGTTGTTTCGCGCATTGTGCGAGGCTGGCCTTCCCCCGGAGGTGATCCGGCACATCGACTTGGACCATTTGGAGCTGGAAAAGAACAGCTTCGTAGACGAAAAACTGAAGAACAGCCATTCGGACGTGGTGTACCGAACCCGGTTGCTCAATTGGCCCGCTTTCCTGTACATTCTGTTTGAGCATCAAAGCACGCCGGACCCGTTGATGGCGTTCCGTCTTCTCTGCTACATGGTGAACGTTTGGAAAGATTATCTGGCAAAAAATCCCAAGGCAAAGCGCCTGCCGATCATCATCCCGGCGGTGTTTTACCATGGGCAACGTCGGTGGCGCTCGCCGACGGAGTTTGCGAAATTGATGGAGTGCCCGGAGGAGTTGAAGCGGCTCACCCCGAACTTTATCTATCCCCTCATCGATCTGAATCATTTCCAGGCGGAGAAGGCGTTGCTGGGGGATCAACTCCGGCTCCGCATTGTGCTTCACCTTTTCCGTCATATTTTTCGGGATGACTTCTGGGACCATTTCGGCCGGGCGTTGGAGATGCTCGCAAAGGTCGAAGACGAGAACATTTTTATGGAGCTTTTGGAATGGTCCCTCCGGTACGCCTACCATGCGAGAAACGAGGATGAGGAAACCTTGCGGGCGTTCATCGACCGCGAAACGAACAAATTGGCCGACGAGCGCGTCAGGAGGGCCGGCATGACCATCGCAGAGAGAATTCGACAAAAAGGAATCGTGGAAGGAAAATTGGAAGGGCGGGAAGAGGCTTCAACGGCAATGCTGTTCCGTTTGATTCGGCGCAAATTCGGACGAGTTCCGGAATCGCTGGAAGAAAAAGTCCGGCGTTCCGACGTGGAGTTGCTCTATGAATTCGGCGAGGCACTGCTGGATTTCAGCGATCTGAAGGAAGCCGAGAGCTGGTGGGAAAAGCAGCAGTCGCCTCCGAAGGGAAACGCCTGAAGACGACCTGTTGATTCAAACCCCGGGCGGGAAATCATCTCCCGATTTGGTAACCAACAACTGAAAATGGGATGGAATGCTCCCTCGAAGCCTCATCCACACCGCCCTTCATTTCCTGGTTCCCGCTTTGGCCGCCCGCTTGGGGTGGCGGGATCGTTTCTGGCGGGCCTACGCGATTCTGATTGGGACGATGGTGGTCGATCTGGATCATCTGCCGGCCGATCCGGTGTTTAATCCGAATCGTTGCAGCCTGGGCTTTCATCCGCTGCATTCGGTGGCGGCGGTGGGGATTTACGCGCTGCTGGCCTTTGTTCCGGAGCGGCGGTGGCTTCGCCTGGTGGGCGTGGGGCTGCTGATTCACATGGGGCTGGACGGGCTGGATTGTCTCTGGATGGGATGGGAGCGGTAAAACGGAGGGGAAAATAGGCGGAGCGGAAACCTTTTTTGGCTTCCGCTCCGTTCCGATCGTATCCGATCTAAACCGGGTCTAAGCCGGGTCCAAGCCGGGCGATCCTACTTCAAAAAGCCCTGAATGATCTTGCTGACGGCTTCGTCGTAGGTGAGGCCTAGGCACATCAGCTTCATGAGCTGGTCGTTGGCGATCTTGCCGATGGACGCCTCGTGGGTCATTTCGGCGTCGGGGTGGAGCGCCTTGAGGGCCGGAATCGTCTTGCTGATCCCGTTGTCCATGATGATGGCGTCGCACTCGATGTGGCCGAAGCACTTGGCGTGGGCTTCCAGGTTCACGTAGAAATCCTGCTTGGAATTTCCTTTGACCACCGAGCGGGAAATGATGGTGGCGCTGCTGTCGGTCCCGTTCAGCATCAACTCGTTGTGGCTTTCCGCGGCCTGGGTGTTTTCCGTCATCACCCGCTCGGTAATGAGCAGCGACGCCCCGGCTTTCAGCTCGCCTTCGTTGATCCGCTTGGCCTCGTCCACGCCGCCAAGCTGGGTCAGCTCCATTTCGGCGTAGGAACCTTCCTCCATGAACACCTTGGTGGTCGGGTTGAGGATTCGTTTTCCCTTGCCCTCGCCCATGGCCACATGCTTCTCCACGTAGCGCATTCGCGCGTTTTTGCCGATCCGGAATTCATGGATGCCGGAATGGCCTTCGGATTCGGAGCCGCCGCAGTGGATGCCGCATCCGGCGACGATGGTGACGTCGGCCCCCTCCCCCACCTCGAAGGTGTTGAAGACCACGTCGTGGAGACCGGCCTTGTCCAGAATCACGGGAATGTGAACCGATTCGTTCACCGTTCCCGGGGCGACCCGGATGACGATGCCGTTGCCTTCCGCGTTGCTTTCGATGTCGATGTTGGCCGAAATCTCCCGGCCCAGCAACTTGCCATTTTTGCGGATGTTGTACGCGCCCTTGGGAATTCCTTCCAGGTCGGCCACCGCCTTCAGCAGGTCCTTATCGATAGCATTCAGCATATTTTTCCCCCTCGCAGACATCGCTGAACCCGCAGACGCTCAGGTCTTCCAACATGGGTTTGGCCCCTTCCAGGTCGCCGGTGTAGCCGATCCGGCCGTTTCGAACCAACAGAATGGTGTCGGCCGCCTCCAGAAAGGATTTGTTGTGGCTGACCACCAGCGTGGTCGTTTGGAAGGCTTCCTGTTCCCGTTTCAGCAGGTTCACCATGGGCCCGATGGTCCACAGGTCGATGCCGGTATCCGGCTCGTCGTAGATGGCTAGCTTGGGGTTTCGGGCGATGGTGGTGGCCAGCTCGATCTTCTTGATTTCGCCTCCGGACAGTTTGTTGTCCACCGGCTTGTCCAGAAAGTCGATGGAGCAGATGCCGACCCGGGAAATGATTTTCACCAGTTCGGCCTCGTCCTCGGTTCCGGCCGCGATGCAAAGGAGATCCCGGAAGGTGGTGCCCTTGAACCGGGCCGAATGTTGAAAGCCGTAGGCCAACCCCAAACGGGCCCGTTCGGTGATGGACATCTCGGTGATGTCTTTTCCTTGGAAAAGAATGGTCCCCGAGTGTACCGGATGGATTCCCATCACCAGTTTGGAAAGGGTGGTTTTGCCGCCGCCGTTGGGCCCGGTGATGCCATAGAACTTCCCTCTTTCAAAGGTGAAGCTGACATCATCGATGATGGTTTTTAAGGCGCCGGAGCCGTTGTCCGATTCCGGAACCTTAAACGTGACGTTTTTCAATTCAAGCATGTCCGCCTCTTGCCGGTTCGTTGGTCAACCGCGAAAAAAATTTCGTCCCAAATCCGGAGATAACCTACGGTCTCCCACGGTGCTTGTCAACCGAAGTTGGAGAATTTTCGCTGAAATTTCGAATGTATGTGGGAAAATTCCATTTAACCGGCACGTTTTGCGGCAGGGAACGGTTCCGCCCCATGACGGCGGGGTTTTCTTCGGATCATCCGAACCATTTTTCGTGGATGTCTCGATACTGGCCGGTTCCGATCAGGCGGAGCGGCGCGCGGTTGATGGGTTCGCGCAGGGGGCTTTCTGGAGGGAGGGCAATGCCGTAATCGGTCCACGAAGGCGAGACCGTTCGCCAGGCTTGCGGCGATTTTGACGCCGAACTCCGCGGGGGCGGAGGCTTTTCCCCGGACGACGGGGCGAACGTGGGGCCGGGAAAGGCTCACGATTCGGTCGTCCACGCGGCGGGAGCCGGTCCGGTTCATCCGGCGTTGTTGGCGATGGATTTCGGAGACGACCAGAAGGTCCTTGTACAGTCTGCGGGGCGGAACCCAAAGCGGGGTCTTTCGGGACAACGCGTCGATGTGACGAAGATTCCGTCTCGGGAAGTTCAACCGCCTCTTGGCGGCCTTGCGGATGGCGGAAAAGTTTCGCCCTTTTTTCGAACGGCGGCGAGAAACTGGCTCCGTGCCTTTTGGCGGCAGGTCAGGGGCTTGCGCGCCTCTACCCGCAAGGGGGCGTGAAGCCGGTCGACGACCTCCTCGGTCTTCTCCCGGGCCGCGGCGACCAGCTTCAGGTCTGCGGGAAACGTGACGTCGGCCGGAGCGCGGGTGGCGTCCAAAAGCGGCTTGCCCCGATTGGGAGGCGCGGCGCCTCCGCCGGAAGGAGGATTGTCGTCGCCCTTGTCGGCTTCCGCGTTTTTTTCCCCTTCCCGGCGGGCGTGGGAAAGCGCGATCAGTTCGTTGATCCGCGGCATGAGCGGGCCCAGCCGTTTCCGGAAGTCGACGAGAACGGCGGGGCGGATAGGTCGAAAACTTGCGAACCCATACTTAACTGGTTGAATTTTTTAGTATTAAAAAATTATCGAACCGTTGCCGCAAAGAAGATCGGGAAAAATGACAAGGAAACGAAAACCGGGCGGAGGAAGTCAACGGAAGCTCCGCAGCGAGCCCACACAAAAAAAGGGCTTGCCAATTTTGGCAAACCCTTAAAAATTTTGGTGATCCCAAGGGGAATCGAACCCCTGTTTCCGGCGTGAGAGGCCGGCGTCCTAGACCGCTAGACGATGGGACCACAAAAAAATTCCGAGGCCATCGGCCTCAAAATGTGCCGAAACTTTTAGCCGATCTCGCCTTCTTTGTCAACCCCGGAATCCGCCTCGACCCCCATTTTATTTTTCCGGGTTCCCTTCCGAAATCCAAAAACAAAATAAACCACCACCCCGATAAACGGGATCAGCGACGTGAAACCCCACGCCGCCTTTACCGGCAACGAGGAGAAATCCTTGGTGGCGATGTCGATGATGGCCGCGCAGGTGAGGGCGTAAAACAGAATGCCCGTGCCGACGATGATGGAAAACGTATCCATTGGATCAACCCCGCAGTTTGTCCGCGATCGCGAGGACCGTGTTTACGTAATACTTGCTGTGGTTGTAGGCGTGCACCGCCTTGTACTGTCGCTCCCGGTTCGCCCCGGGGCGCCACCCGAAATTGGACAGGTAGCTGGCCACGCTCATGATGGCGTCGGCGTGGTCGAAGAGATCGATTCGGCCGTCGCCGTTTCCGTCCCGGGCGTATTTGGAAATATTGCTGGGCATGAACTGACAGTAGCCCATGGCCCCGGCGTAGGACCCGACGATGGAAAGCGGGTCCAGGTTTTCCGAGGCGGCGTAGCGCAAAAACGCCTTCAATTCGCCGTAGGCCCACCGCCCCTTTTGGTTCGCCTTGGCGTCGAATTCGTTTCGGGACAGCCGCGTGTCGCCCTGGACCCGGGTCCACACCGCGTCGCGCACCGACCGGTCCTCCAGCGCCGCCATGCTGGAGAGGATGTTGAACACCTTGGGGCTGCCCACGTAGGCGCCCAGCCGCGTTTCCACCAGCAGGATGGCCGCGATCACCTCCCGATCCACGCCGAAGCTCTCCGCCGCCCGGGTCATGGCCGCCTCGTGGCGCCGCATATATTCCCAGGCGCGGTCCAGCGGACCCGGCTCCAGAAACTGGCCGTAGTTGAGCTTGCTTTCCCGGTGAACAAAATAGGAGGAAACACCCTTGTACTCGAATTCCGCCTCGGGACGGGCGTACAATTGCGCCAATTGCCGGCTCGAAAAGCCGTCCCGGACCAGCCAAGTTTGAAGGGGGGCGAAATAATCGGTCTCGCGGGTCGCCGCCGTTGCCGGAAGCAAAAGGCCGAGCCCTGCCAGCGCGACCGCCAGGCCGCGGATTCGTCGAGAAGAAATTGGGAAAATCATGGTCTCCGAAATGGTGGGATAATGGATTGAAATCATGGAATCGCCCCGGGAGGGGCGTTTTCTTGCCCGGGAAACCATGGCATGTTATGTTCCCGAATGTCAACCAAAACGCCGGAGTTCCCGCATATTGTGAAACGAAAACCCAAAACCGCCTTCATCTGCCAGGCCTGCGGATACGAGAGCCCCAAATGGCTGGGCAAGTGTCCCGACTGCGGCCAGTGGGACAGCTTTACCGAAGAGGCCGAAGCCGCTCCCGGCGGCGGCCCCGCCCGGGCCATGTCCCGCCCGGGCCAGCGGGCCCGCCCCATTCCCATCGACGCCGTGGAGCTGGCCGACGAGGAGCGCATATCCACCCGCATTCGGGAGTTCGACCGGGTGCTGGGCGGCGGTCTGGTCAACGGCACGCTGGTGCTCATCGGCGGCGATCCCGGCATCGGAAAATCGACCCTCATGCTCCAGGCCCTCCACGGACTGGCCCGGGGCGGCCATCGGGTGCTCTACGTCTCCGGCGAGGAATCGATCCGCCAAATCCGCTTGCGCAGCCGCCGGCTGGACGCGGTGGATTCCAATCTGTTCGTGGTGTCCGAGGTGGACATGGACACCATCATGGGCATGACCGAAAACGAAAAGCCCGACGTTTTGGTGATCGACTCCATCCAGACCATGTACAACCCGGAGCTGTCCTCCGCGCCGGGCAGCGTCACCCAGGTGCGGGAATCGGCGGTCCGGCTGATGCTCATGGCCAAACGCTCCGGCGTGCCCGTCTTCATTGTCGGCCACGTCACCAAGGAAGGCGCCATCGCCGGTCCCCGGCTGCTGGAGCACATGGTGGACACGGTTCTCTACTTCGAAGGCGACCGGAGTCACGTTTTCCGGATTTTGCGCGCGGTCAAAAATCGGTTCGGCTCCACCAACGAAATCGGCGTCTTCGAAATGCGGGAGGGCGGCCTGGCGGAGGTGCCCAATCCCTCGGCGGTGTTTCTCTCCGAGCGGCCCGACGGCGCGCCGGGCTCCGTGGTCACCGCCTGCATGGAGGGAACCCGGCCGATTTTGGTGGAGCTTCAGGCCCTGGCCAGCAGCACCAATTTCGGCACGCCCCGCCGGACCATCCTCGGGCTCGATCCCAACCGGGTGGCGTTGCTGGTGGCGGTGCTGGAAAAGCGGCTTGGGATGCACCTGATGGGCCACGACATCTTCATGAACGTGGCCGGCGGCGTCAAGGTCCACGAACCCGCCGTGGATTTGGCGGTGATCGCGGCGGTGGCCTCCAGCTTCACCGACCGGTCCGTTCCGCAAGATACCATCGTCATGGGCGAGGTCGGCCTCACCGGCGAAGTCCGCGCCGTCAGCCATCTGGAAACCCGAGTGGTGGAATCCCGGAAAATGGGCTTCACCCGCGCCCTGGTTCCCCGGGGAAATCTGGAACGCCTGAAAACCATCCCCGACATCGAAGTCCTCGGAATCCGCACGGTGGATCAGGCGGTGGAGACGCTATTTTGATATCTGAAACGATGGCGGGCCAACAACGGAACCGGCCGCCGATTCGAGCAGACCAAGAGACGCCCGCATGATTCATTACGAAGACGACAAGGAGTTCATCAAGAATCCCCACGACGCCGCCTTCAAATCGGCGCTGGGAGATCCGGAGATCGCCCGGCCGTTTTTTCAGGATTCACTTCCCGAGGACGTCCTGCGCCACTTGGACCTCCGGCATTTGAAACCCGTCAACCGCAACTTTGTGGACGAAGCGCTGAAAGACCGCCACGCCGATTTGGTTTTTGAAACCCGGCTGAAGGACAAGCCGGCGTTCATTTATTTGCTATTCGAGCACCAGAGCGGCCCGGACCCGTGGATGGCCTTTCGGTTTTTGCAGTATATTTTGAACATCTGGATGGATTTCCGGAAACAAAATCCCAAGGCGGCTCATCTCCCGGCCGTTCTTCCCATGGTGCTGTATCACGGCAAGCAGCCGTGGAAAGCGCCGACCCAGTTTCGGGAAATGGTGGAAGCGCCGGATGATCTCGCCGGTTTCATCCCGGATTTCCGCTACCACCTGTTCGATCTCGGCGCCCTTCCCGACAAGCTCTCCGCGTTTGGGAAAGAGGCCCGAGTCCGGGTTCGCCTCTACCTGTTCCGGCACATCTGGGACGATGATTTTTGGGAGCGCTTCGGAGAAGCCGCCGAACTACTTTCGAAGGGAGACGAATCCATCTTGATGGATTATCTTCGGTGGGCGCTTCGTTACGGATATTACGGAAGGGACGATGACGCAGAGATCGCCAAGCAAAAGATTGAAAAAGAAACCCGCCGCCTCGGCAATGAAAGAATAAGGAGGATGGCCATGAGCACTGCGGAACGGATTCGGCAGGAAGGCATAAAGGAAGGAAAAAAAGAAGGACTGTTGGAAGGTATCCACAAGGGCAAAATAGAAGGTAAAATAGAAGGCAAACTTGGACTCCTGAATACGCTGATGGCTTCGAAGTTTGGAAGCGTCCCAAATGCGATCCAGCGGCATTTTTCGAAGGCTGACGACCAACTCCTGGACCGTTTCGCCGCTGAAATCTTTCAGATGGATTCCCTTGCGGAAGTCGAGGCCTGGTGGGAAAAGATGGACCACGCGAGCTGAACCGGTTTCAGGGGATCTGCCGTACTGAAATCCCGGGATCGAGGGTACCTCCTCCAAAGGCATGATTGGAAAGCACGGACAGGAAAACGCTCGCGTTTTTCCGCACCAACCCCGCGACTTGACGAACAAAGGCAATGCGGTTATGAAACGGCGGTCTTCGAAAAAGCAGTCTTGGGCGGACCATTACGCCCGGAAAGCCCAAAAGGACAACTACCCGGCCCGTTCGGTTTACAAGCTCCAGGAAATCCAGAAGAAAACCGGCGTGCTTCACAAAGGCGACCGGGTGCTGGACCTCGGCTGCGCGCCGGGCTCCTGGACGCTCTACGCGGCGGAAACGGTCGGACCCGGCGGGAAGGTGGTGGGGATCGATTTGAAACCCGTGGAAGTGTCCCTTCCCGCCCAGGCCCAAACGCTCACGGGCGATCTGCTGGAGCCGGACGCCGACGCGCGGGAGGCAATGTCCGGTCCCTTCGACGTCGTGCTTAGCGACATGGCCCCGGCCACCACCGGCAACAAGAACGTGGACGCCGTTCGTTCCTTCGTTCTCGCCGAGTCGGCGCTTGAGCTGGCCAAAATCGTTCTCGGGCCGGGCGGTTCGTTGGTTTGCAAAATTTTTCAAGGGCCGGATTTCGAAGAATTTTTGAAACGGATCAAGACCGATTTCGACCGGCATAAAATCTTCAAGCCGCAAAGCAGCCGGAAAGCGAGTCCGGAAATTTTTATCATCGGAATGGGCCTAAAAAGGGAGGAATAACCCGATATGGCGGGACACAGCAAATGGGCGAATATCCGCCGGCGCAAGGGCGCGGTGGACGTCAAACGCGGCAAAATTTTCACCAAGCTGGCCAAGGAAATCACCGTGGCGGCCCGGATTGGCGGCGGCGACATCGACGCCAATCCCCGGCTTCGCTCCGCCGTGGCGGCGGCCAAGGCGGAGAACATGCCCAAGGACAATTGGGAACGGGCCATCAAAAAAGGCACGGGCGAGCTGGAAGGGGTTTCCTACGAGGAATCCACCTACGAAGGCTACGGGCCCGGCGGCGCGGCGGTGTTCGTGGAATCGCTCACCGACAACAAAAATCGGGCGGTGGCGGAAATCCGACACATCTTTTCCAAGCGCGGCGGGAGCCTGGGCGAGAGCGGTTGCGTGGCCTGGATGTTCGACAAAAAAGGCGTCATCACGGTGGAGAAGGACCAGGCCGACGAGGAAAAACTGATGGAAGTGGCCCTGGAGGCCGGAGCCGAGGATGTTCGGGACGGGGGGGAGCAGTTCGAAGTGCTCGCCGAGCCGTCGGATTTCGAAACCGTCCGCGATGCGGTGGAGGCGGCCGGCATCGCATTCAGCTCCGCCGAAGTGACCATGGTGCCCCAGAACACCACGCCGGTGGAAGGCCGGGACGCCGAGAAAATGGTGGACCTGATGGAGGCGCTGGACGATTGCGACGACGTGCAGAAAGCCTACACCAACGCGGACATTCCGGACGAGTTTTTCGAAGGGTAGCGCAGATCCGGCTTTTTCCGGTTTTTTAACCGGCAAAGCCCGGCCGATGGGATCGGAATCCCGCAAAAGAGCGAGGCGGAATCGGATTCAATCCGATTCCGCCTCGCTCTTTTTTTTTGCCGGTTCTCCGGATCGATTCCGGATCGATTCCGGCTGGATTCCGACCGGTTTCGGACGGCTTAAAGACGCGCTCACGGCGGAAGCCGCGCCCAAAAATCCTACCAAGATCTACCGCGACAATTCCAGCATGCGATTTACCGCCAAGAGCGCCGGTTCCCGGACCGCTTCGGGGACCTTCACCTCCCCTTTCATTTCCTCCAGGCTCCGGACGACGTCGTCCACTCCGATTTTTTTCATGTCGCCGCAGCACATCCGTTCGGAAGCGGGGAAAAGCTTTTTGTCCGGGCAAGCCTTCTCCATCGGGTAGAGAATGCCGATCTCGGTGCCGACGATAAATTCGGTGTGGGCCGATTCGTGGGCGTAGCGGATCATGCCGGAAGTGCTGGTGACCACCTCGGCCATCTGGTGAATTTCCCGCCGGCATTCCGGATGGGCGATGAAAACCGCGTCGGGATGGGCCTTGCGAGCCGCTTCCACATCTTCCACCGTCAACCGATCGTGGAAGGGGCAGTAGCCTTCCCAGGCGTGGATGGTTTTTTGGGTCCGGTCGGCGGCGAAGGCGGCCAGATTCCGGTCGGGCACCATTAAAATTTCGTCCTCGGAAAGACTGTTGACCACATCCACGGCGTTGGCCGAGGTGCAGCAGATGGTGGAAAGGGCCTTCACGGCGGCCGGCGTGTTGACGTAGGTCACCACCGGCATTTTTTTCTTCCCGGCCATTCGGGCCCGGAGCGCATCCGGCGTCACCATGTCGGCCATGGGACAGCCGGCGTCCAGTCGGGGCAACAGGACGGTCTTCTCCGGCGAGAGAATCGAGGCCGTCTCCGCCATGAAATGGACGCCGCAGAAGACGATCACGTCCGCGTCGGTTTCGGCGGCGCGTATGCTCAGCTCCAGGGAATCGCCGCACATGTCGGCCACGTCCTGGATTTCGGGCGGTTCGTAATTGTGGGCGAGGATGACGGCGTTGCGTTCCTTCGCCAGTTTTCGCAGTTTTTCGCTCATGAATCGGTTTCCGTTTCAGGCGGGCCGGAAGCTTTCCTCCCCTATTCCGCCAGTTGCACGATGTCCGCGCCCTCCGGAATCTGGAACCGGAAAACGCTTTCGTCGATTTTCTGATTAAACTGGTAATTTCCCAGGGCGATGGCGGTTTTGTCGCCGTAGCTGTTGTAGCTGACGATCCGGTCGATCACGGGATCGTCCTTGCCCACGGAGAGAAAAAGTTCTGTGATGTCCAGCCGATCCTCCTTGGGAATCAACTTCAGCCGGTGGTGTCCGGGCTCGGCTTCGTCGGCCAGGGACACGTCGAACTGATCTCGGATGACCCGGAAGTCCGAGAGAAAGCTGGCGCCCTTCCCGCCCCCGAAATAGGCCGGCGCGGAGCCGGTCATCACCTGGTTGTCGGCGGGTCGGTAGACCCAGAGCAGGTCGCCGTCGGTGACGATAATCTGGGGTTCGGGATTTTCGTATTCCCATTTCATCATTCCTGGACGCTTCACGAAGACCTTGCCGTCGGCGGTGTCGGTGATGTCCATGGCCTGGATGGTGGAGGCCTGGTTGAACTGGGCCGTGAAGCCGGGACCGTCGTATCGCTCCTCGATGCGGTCGAGCAGTTCGTCCACCGTAGGCGCGTCGGTTTCCCCGCCGGCGGAATCCGCTGCCTCTTCTCCTTGGGCGTCCGCCGCCTGGGCTTCGGTTCCCGCTTCCGTCGCCGGAGGGTCGGTGGATTCCTGGGCCGGCGCGAGATCGGCCAACCCGCCAAACAGAAAAAACGCCAGAGCCGCGACCCTGGCGCCCATGTGGATTTTCCGGAGAGTCATGAAATTTCCAATCCGTTTCAAAAAAAGATGATCCGCTGTTCTTTCCGTGCATCATACCCAATCGACCGGGGGATGTAAATACGGCCATTCTCCGGCCGTTTATTCCGGTTCGGTCGAATCGGCTTCCGCCGTTTTCCAAAGAGAATCGTCTTCGGCCACGCCCAGCAGCGTCCGGGCGAACCGATCCAGCTTCTTTCGGGCTTCTTCCCGACGCGGGCCTTCCGGCGGCATCTCGAAATCCAGGGTGCGGATGGCGTCGTCGGAATCGGGATGGTCCGCGATGTTCTTCCATCGCTCTCCCAGAACTCGAATCGCCTCCCGAGGGGTCTGGATCGCCTTTTCCAGCACGTAATCGGTGGGGACATGGCCGGAAACCACCCAGACCGGCAACAGACCTTCCGTGGTGGATCGCGCCGTCCAGAGAACAAGGTAGGGCGCGGCCAGCCAGGCCAGGGTCAAAATCCCGGTGGTCCGAATATCCCGTTGGGTCAAATAGCTTTGGGCGTCGGAAAACTGTTGGTCGGCCCACATCTCCGCGCCGAGTTCATCCATTTTCCACCTCCGAATCCGAAACGCCCCGGACCTGGACGTCCACTTCCATCACCGGTGGGGCGGAAAGGTTTCCGATAAACGAACCGGCCACGGGCGGGGCCGCCTCGGGATGACGTTCCACCGCCACCGCGATGTGATCCGAGCCCACCACCTGGGCGGTGGTCGGATCGAAGCCTTTCCATCCCGTTCCCGGCAGATAGACTTCCGTCCAGGCGTGGGTCGCGCCGCGGCCCCGTTCCGTGGCGGGGCAGTGCAAATAGCCGCTCACGAATCGCGCCGCCATGCCCAAATAGCGGCACGCCTCCATCAGCAGGGTGGCGAAATCCCGGCAGGAGCCGGATTTCTTGGCAAGCGTCTCCCCCGGCGGCTGAACGCCCGGGGCCTCCCGCATCTGGTACTGAAAATAGTCGTAAATGGCCCGGCTCATGGTGTCCACCAACACGAAGGTTTCCATCAGTTGGCCGGGTTGCCAGAATTGGGACGTCCAGCTCTGGATTGAGGGGCTGTCCTCGGTGTAGATGGGCAGGAGAAACGGTACCAGGCCGGTGCGCTCCGCCGGATTGTAGTTGAAGGGAAAATGGAGCGCGTATTCGGCCACCACGAAGTCCAACGGCGATTCTTCGTAATGCTCGATGACGGTTTTGGTTCGGATCGACAGCCGCTCGCATTTCCCCTCGAACTGGAGAATGGCCACGGAATTGTCGTAGGCGTCCCGGTTCCATTTCACTTTGGCCAACGGCTCCAACAGCAATTCGGAAGACGCCACCCGCACGTCGTGTCCCTCCCGGGGCCGCAGCATGAGCCGGTGTTCCTGAAGCTGGATGGGATTGCTGTATCGATATTCGGTCAGATGATCGATGGCGATGCGTTGCATGTCCGCTCCTCAGGGTTGCGGCGGAATTCCCGGCATGGGCGCGGGAGATTCCAATTGATGGTAAATGGCCGGAATGTCAAAGGCGCGCCGGAATTCCCGCTCCATCCAAAAGGGGACGATGGTCCCCGCCAGAGCGAACACCACGGCCAAGGCCAGCAGAAGGCGGCCCCGCCGAACCGCCTGGGCGCCGGTTCGGATTGGGACGTCCCGAATTGCCCGGGTTCCGGGGGGCGGCATCCGCCCGCTTCGCAGAATCCGAATGCCCAGTTGAAACAGGCAGATTCCCAAGGCCAACAGGCCGAATCCGAAACATCCCATCAGCGTGGTGAACACCCAGTGCGTGCGTTGGACGGCGGCCGCCGGATCGGTTTCCGCCAGGACCACGATCTGGTCGATGATCCCCTGAAACCAGAAGATGATTGCCGCGCCCACAAGGACGAGAACCAACGCCAGCCAGAGGAGATTTCGGCGATATCGGGGATCGGCGGACAGGACTTGTTCGTCCATCAGTTTTCTTCCCGGGCCAGCCGATCCGTCAAATCGTCCAGATTGGAGATTGAGATCGGCTCCGTCGGGGCCGACGCTTCCATCGACGTGGCCGGCGCACGATCATAAACGGCGTAAAAAATTCGGTCCAGCAACGCCAGTTCCCGCTCCACCGCCGGAACGTCCACATGGGACGCCCGAAACCCCTGCATCAACAGAATTTCCATGTTGGATTTCTCCCGCCGCGTCTCCGTATCCCGGGCGAGAGAAAGGGCTTTTTGGGCGCGGCGTTTCCGGTCCAGAAGCGCCCCGTAAATGGGTTGATTCGGTGGCATTCCGGGCAGAAATCCAAGGAGGAAGTCGAAAGCGTCCCGGAGATCGGCCGCATTTCCCGCAAATCGTTCCAAAAAATGGACCAGAAACGGGCGGGTTCGTTCCGAAGCCTGGAACCGGGCGTTGCGCATCATCACCCGGAAACGCCGGGCGGTTTCATCTTCCAGGCGTTCGTCTAAAGCGGCCAGGATTTCCGCGTCCCCTCGCCAATGGACCCGAAGCCGATTCAAAAATCCCGCCGTAACCCATGGCGGCGGCGAAAGGATGATTTCCGTATCGGTCCAGCTTGGCCGAAGGCGAGCCTCCAGCGGCGGCTCCGACAAAAGGGATTCCACGGCGGCGGCATCTCCTTCGTCAAACCGCTCCGCTTCCAGCAACGGTTCCAGTCGGAGGTGATGATCTTCCTCCGGGAAAAAGATCAGCTCCATCAGCGGTTCGGCGCCGAAATCCGATGGGGATTCCAGCACCTCCGCAACGGTTTCCGGCGCGGCGTCGGATACGCTGGATTCGATGAAGTGGTGAACCGCCTCGTCCAGATCGATCCCTTCCGCAAAGATTTCCCTTATCGCGTCCGCCAATTTTCGGCGCCGTTCCGGGACGGCGGCGGCTTGGGCCTCGCTCATTTGATGAAGGGGGCCATGGCCCGGGCGAGAACATGCCGGGGGACGGCGCCGGGCAGGGTTTTCATCACCTTTCCGCCGTTGAACACCATCAAAGTGGGCACGGTCGAGATCTGAAACCGGGTGGAGGCGACCTGGTTTTCGTCCACGTTCAGCTTGGCCACCCGGGCCTTTCCCTTCCATTCCCTCGCCAGTTCGTTGATGTAGGGTTCCATCATCTGGCAGGGCCCGCACCAGGGCGCCCAGCAGTCCAGCAACACCGGCAACGGCGATTGGATGACTTCTTGTTGGAAGGTGGCGTCGGTGACGGTGACGGGCCGATCGATATTCAGGGAGTCGGTGGAGATTGCGGCCTTGCATTTGCCGCACTTGGCCGTCTGTCCCACTCGTTCGGCGGGAATTCGGTTTCGCGTTCCACAGGAAGGGCACCGGAGGATGAAGTCGCCGCTCATTTTGAATTCCTTTTTTTATCGCGTTTTTCAGATTGTTCGGTAACCCCGATAATTTGTGCGTCGGGAAAGACCATAACCACGAAAACCGAACTCGGCTACCGCCCCAGGGAATTCCGCCATCGAATCCCAGCCAGACAAATCGGGGGGCGGAGGAGCGGCAACCGGCTTTTCCATTCCGGAAATGTCGCGGTTTTTGACTTGGATTCTTCTTGGTGGTATGGCTGGTCTTTCATGCGGAACGGATCGCCCCGTCGGGCGAGGCGGTCTCCGTCTTTTCTTTCGCCGGTTTTTTTCCGGCATTGAACCATCCCCCCTGGAGTTCCCGGCAATGGACACATTCTGGCAGTGGTGGCGGCGGCTTCCCCACCACATCGATCCGGCTCTTTTTCAAATCGGCGACTTCCAAGTGCACTACTACGGCCTCATGTATCTGGTGGCCTTCGGCCTCACCTACGCCCTGGTGCTCTGGCGAATCCGCCACGAAGATCGCTTCACCATCAACGCCCTTCAGGTGGAAACGCTGACCACCGCCATGATTCTGGGCGTGCTGGTCGGCGGGCGGCTGGGGTACGTGCTGTTTTACAATCTGCCCTACTACCTTCGGCATCCGCTGGAAATCATTCTCCCCTTTCAGTTCGCCGACGGCGGCCTCCGCTTCACCGGCATTTCCGGCATGTCCTACCACGGCGGCCTGCTGGGCGCGATCGGAGCCTGCGTCTGGTTTTCCCGGCGCAGCGGCATCAGCTTTCGGCAAATCGTGGACCTCTTTTGCCCGGCGGTTCCCCTTGGATACACCTTCGGCCGGATTGGCAATTTCATCAACGGAGAGCTGTACGGCCGACCGACGACCGCGCCCATCGGGATGGATTTTCCCACCGCTCCCGGAGATTTGCCCCGGCATCCTTCTCAGTTGTACGAAGCCTTTTTCGAGGGAATTTTCCTTTTTATCGTGCTCTGGGGTCTTCGCCGAAGGGTGAAAACGGCTGGGGCCATGCTCGGCTTTTATCTGATCGGATACGGAACCGTCCGCTTCTTTATCGAATATTACCGGGAACCCGACGCCCATCTCGGCTTCGTTTTCCTCCATTTTTCCATGGGCCAGCTTTTGTGCGCGGCGATGATTTTCGGCGGGTTGGTTCTCTACCTGTTTTACCGCCGGTTGCCGCCGCCGGAGGAGCCGGCGCCCGTCTCCGAGGAGCCCGCTCCAGGAAAGAAATCCCGCTCTCGGAAAAACAACCGAAAGTCCGCCAGCCGCACCCGTCGAGGAAGGGCCCGATGAAAAAATACGACCTGATCGTGATTGGAACCGGCTCCGCCATGAATCTGGTGGAACCGCTGCTGGAGCAGATGAAGGAACCCCGGATCGCGGTGATCGACAAAGACCCGCCCGGCGGCATTTGCCTGACCAAGGGCTGCATTCCCACCAAACTGCTGGTCTATCCCGCCGACCTGGTGCGAACCATCGAGAGCGCCTCGGCGTTCGGTATTGAGACGAGCCTTGGCAACATCGACTTTGGACGAATCATGGCCGAAATGCGCCAGTCCATCGGCGAGGACGTCGCGGGCATCCGCTCCGCCCTCTCGGCCAGCGAGGAGATCGACTATTACCCGAGCACGGCGGAATTCACCGCGCCCTACACGTTGCGGGTGGGCGGAGAGGAGATCGCGGGGAAGCGGATCATCCTCTGCACCGGGTCGCGGCCGCACATTCCCGCCATTCCCGGGCTGGCGGAGGCGGGATTTTTGACCAGCGACACCGTGCTGGAGTTGACCGAACGGCCCGAGCGGTTGGTCGTCATCGGCGGCGGCTACATCGCGGCGGAGTACGCCCATTTTTTCTCGGCCATGGGCGCAAAGGTGACCCTGGTGGGCCGAAATCCCCGCCTGCTGCCGGAGGAGGAGCCGGAAATCGGCCAAACGGTGGCCCGGTCCCTGGCCCGGTTCATGGATGTGCGAATTGGCGAGGCGGCGGTGGCCGTGAAAGCCGAGGACGGCGAAAAGCGGGTCCGGGTGCGGGAAACCGCCACCGGAGAGGTTCGGGAAATCGTGGCCGACGAAATTCTCGTGGCCACGGGACGTTCTTCCAACGCCGATCTGCTCCATCCCGAACGGACCGGCGTTGAAATCGACGAGGCCGGCTGGATTGTCACCGACGAGCGGCTGGAGACGGCCCAGCCCGGCATTTGGGCCCTGGGCGACGCCAACGGCCGCCACATGTTCAAGCACGTCGCCAACTACGAGTCCCAGATTTTGTACTACAACGCCTTCCAGGGCCGGGATTTGAAGGTGGACTACCACGCCGTTCCCCACGCCGTTTTCACCTGGCCGGAGGTGGCGGCGGTGGGCATGACCCAGGCCCAGGCCGAGGCGGCGGTGGGACCGGACAAGGTGCTGGTGGGGTTTCAGCGGTACATCGACACGGCCCGAGGCATGGCCATGCGGGCGGAAGGCGCCTTCGTGAAGCTGATTCTGGAAGACGACAGCTTCCGCATTCTGGGCGCCCACATCGTGGGTCCGGAGGCGTCCATCCTGATCCAGGAAGTCATCAATCTAATGTACACGCCGGAAGGCGTCATTTTCCCGTTAAGCAGCGGCATGCACATCCATCCGGCCCTGAGCGAAGTGGTGGAACGGGCCGCCCTGGCCCTCTACCCCGCGTCGGAGTATGACGCGGCGGTGAAGCCGGGGTTGCTGATGGAACATGACCACGGGGTGTCCGACGATTAGGATTTTCCTCTACCGAAAAATTTTTGACCCGGATCGACTACCATGGACCTCGCCGAACTCCAAAAATTGGCCCAACGCGGCGAAGACAGCCGCAGCCAGTTCAAGGCGAATATCCGCAACGCCGATTCCTTCGCGGCGGAAATGGTCGCGTTTTCCAACGGGGAAGGCGGACGGATTTTCATTGGCGTTACCGATTCCGGTGAATTGGTCGGCGTTCCCCGTTCCGACGTTGGACCGCTGAATCAGTTGATCGGCAACGCGGCCAGCCAGCACATCCGAAGCCCCATTTCTCCCATTACCGAAAACGTTCTGGTGGAGGACGAGCGGGTGGTCATCGTCGTCACCGTCCCCAAAGGGTTGGACAAGCCCTATTTCGACCGGAACGGAATCATCTGGCTCAAAAGCGGATCGGACAAACGACGGGTCAATTCCAAGGAGGAATTGCGTTGGCTTTTCCAAATGTCTGATCAGCTCCACGCCGACGAGGTTCCCACCAAAGCGGGAATCGAGGACTTGGACAAGCTACGTTTCGAGGATTTTCTTCAAAGCGTTTACGATATGGAATTCCCCCCGTCCGCCGCCGCCCGAATTCGACTGCTCCAAAACATGAACTTGGCCGCGCCGGACGGTCGATTGAATCTGGCCGGCGTTTTGCTTTTCGGAAAGCGGCCGGAATGGATCGCCCCGGCCTTCGTCGTCAAGGCGGTCTGGTTTCCCGGAAACGAAATCGACGCTTCCAATTATCTGGATTCCGAAGACATTACCGGTCCGCTGTCCAAAATGTTCGAGAATTCCTTGGCGTTTGTGATGCGGGGACTCCACAAGGTGCAGGGAAATCAGGGCGTGAACACGGTGGGCATTCCGGAAATTCCGAAGGTCGCCTTGGAAGAATTGCTGGCCAACGCGCTGCTTCACCGGGATTATTTTGTCAGCGCCCCGATCCGGCTGATGTTGTTCGCCGATCGGGTGGAGATCATCAGTCCCGGCCATCTGCCCAACACCCTGACCGTGGAAAAAATCCGTCTGGGAAATTCCATCATCCGGAATCCCATCCTGGTTTCCCACGCCGCCAAGGGCCTGCTGCCGTACCGGGGATTGGGGTCCGGGGTGCCGAGGGCACTGGAAAGCTGTCCGGATATCGAATTCGTGGACGACCGAGAGGGAAATCAATTCAAGGCCACGGTCTACCGCTCCCCCGGACGAACCGATGAGGCGTTTCTGCGAAGATTGAAAGCAAAGCCCGAAACCACCATCGCCGAATTGGCCGAATCCATGGGGATGACGAACGGCTCCGCGGAAAAACGGGTCGCTCGCCTGAAAAGGGAGGGGAGGATTCGCCGTTCGGGTTCCTCCCGAGGCGGCCACTGGGAGGTGGTCGGATGATGGTGTTGTTCAAAATAGCGCGGGAGATAGAGAATGAGTGAACGAGATGTTGGAAGGGAAATTTTGGACGGTCTTCGAGAGATCAAAAAACATAAAAGGGATGGAAAGCCGCTGAGAAAAACGATTTTACGTGAAGCTTCCCATCCCAAAGAAATCCGTGAAAAACTTAAACTGTCTCAATCCGCTTTTGCCAATCTCATGGGCGTGACCCCCCAAACCATTCAGGCTTGGGAAAACGGAGAGAGAACGCCAAGAGGACCCGCAAAACCGTTGTTGCGGATTGCGGAGCAACATCCGGAAATTTTTTTTGAATATGTCGGAATAACCGGAATTCTCCCGCTAATTTGACCGATTCTCACCCCCTCGGAATCCCCCGCCCATGGGGATCCTTTTCGGGATCGTCCGACGCGCGGGCCAGGGCTTTCTGGAGGTCTTCGCCGGTGAAGTGTTCCAGCCGGTGGGCCGGGTCGTGGACGGCTTCCTCATTCAGCCCCAGTTTTTTCAGAAGGTAGGTTTCCCACAACCGGTGGGATCGGATCAAATTCCGCCCCTGTTCCAGGCCCGAATCGGTTGCCGCCCAGCCGCCCTCCCCCGCTTTCCGGGTCCATCCCCGCCGATTTAAATCCAGCAACGCCAGCCGCACCCAGAACCGGGAGCCCATGGCCCGTTCCAGCTCCGCCGCGTCCACGGACCCCGCCCCGGCCGGGGCCAGCTCCTGGTACCGGAACAAGAATCCCAGAATGTCGTCCCGCACGATTCGCAAAGAAAGCCGGGTCTGAGCGATCATCCGGCTGGCCAGGCCGTAGCGCGGCGACAGCAGAAACGCCAAGAGAAAAAGGACGCCGGTGGCCACCGCCATCATCCCGGCGGTGCTGGTGTCCCGGAAACCGAACCAGGTGGGCACGGTGATGGCGCCGATGTGGCCCAGCACCGCCGAAAGCGCCGCCAAAACCAGACTCATCGCCAACATCAACGGCAACCGGTCGGTCAGCAGATAGGCCGTGGCCCCGGGCACGATGAGCATGGCGATCACCAGAATGCTCCCCACGCTTTCAAACGCCACCACCGCCGTGGCCGCCACCAGGGTCATCAGCGCGTAGTGCATGATTTCCGAGTTGATCCCCAGCGTCGTCGCCAGGGCGGGATCGAAGGAGGTGATTTTCAACTCCTTGTAAAACGCCAGCACGAAAAATCCGTTCAACGCCAGCGCCGCCCCGCCGGTGGCCGCCGCCCGGGGAATTTCCACGCCGAAAAAGGTGGAAACGTCCAGCGGCGTCAGCTCGATGGCCCCGTACAGCACGCAGTTGGGGTCCAGATCCACATGGTCGGCCGCCTGACGGATCAGAATCAGCCCCAGGGCGAAAAAGGTGGTGAAGGTGACGCCCATGGCCGCGCCCTTGTCCAGATTGCCCATTTTGAAAATGGCCTGGATCAGATAGGCGGTCAGGACGCCCACCACCGTCGCGCCCACCAGCATGGGAATCCCCGATCGGCTGCCGGTCACCAGAAAGGCCGCCGCCAGCCCGGGCAGCACGGTGTGGCTGATGGCGTCGCCCATCATGCTGATCCGCCGCAGGACCAGATAATTCCCCAACAGTGCGCAGGACATGGCGCTGAGGGCGCCGGTGACCACGATCCAGGTGTCGAAAAAAGTCCATTCCATGGCGTTCAGTTCTCCAGGCGCGGTTCGGCGTGGGGATTGGGGGGGACGGCCATGCCGATCAATTCCGGAATCCGTCGTTCCAGTTGGCGGATCATGTCGGCGTCCAGCACATGCTCGATCTGGTCCGCGCCCCAGTCCACATGGCCCGGCGCCACGTCTGCGTGGGCGATGAGGTAGGCCTCCCACAGCCGGTGCTTCCGGACCACCGAAGCCGCCTCCTTTCGACCCGCCGCCGTGAGCCGGAACCGGCCATTTTCCCCGTCCACCAATTCTGCGGATTTCAACCGGTCCAGCGTCCGGCGAAGCCGTGCCGCCGACCAGGAGCGGATTTCCAGCAAGGTCTGGAAATCGGGTTCCATTCGCTCGTCCGGAGCGGCTTCCGACAGTTCGAAAAAGGCCCGCAGCAGGTTTTCCCGGGCCACCTGGCGTTGAAGGCTTCGCCTGCGGCCCAGAACCCGGATCAGCCCTCGGTCGGTTCCGACCATCAGGCTGAGAAAAAACAGGGCCGAGGCGGTCAACACGATGACCGCGCCGGACGGCAGATTGACCATCAACGCGCTCAGGGCGGAACCCACCATTCCGCTGACCGCCCCGAATCCGCCGGACAGCGGCAGCATGACGGGCAGCCGGTGAGTCCAGAAACGGGCCGCCGCCGGGGGGATGATCAGCAGCGCCACCACCAGAATCAGCCCCACCGCCTGGAGTCCGATGACCGTCACCAGCACCACCAGGGCCATCATCAGAAAATCGAGCCGTTCCACCGGCCATCCCTGGGTGGCCGCGAAGCCGTCGTCGAAGCAGACCAGGGCGAATTCCTTGAAAAAGGTCAGGCAACAGACCGCGACGCCCAGCGCGGTCAGGCCGATGAGCAGGGCGTCCCGGAACAGCATGGAGGCGGTTTTGCCGTAGATGAAGGCGTCCAGCCCGGCCGCGTTGCCGGTGCCCATGCGCGTCGCCATGCCCATCAGCGCCACGCCCAGTCCGAAAAAGACGCTCAGCACGATTCCCAGGGCCGCGTCCTCCTTGATCCGGGAGAACCGCTGGATTGCCATCACCGATCCGGTGCCGATGACGGAAAAAATGGCCGCCCCGATCAGCAGGCCGGGGAGCCCCTTGCCGTCCCCGCCCAGCGCCGAAACGACCATGAAGGCCAGGGCGATTCCCGGCAATGTGGCATGGCTCAGGGTGTCGCTGAGCAAGGCCCGTTTCCGGAGCATGAGAAAAGTTCCCACCAGCCCCGCCGCCAGCCCCAGCAGCGTGGCCCCGAGGACCACCACCCGGGTGTTGTAGTCCTGAAAGGTCAGCACGCGGAGGATGTCCGCCCATGCGGGCCACTGGATTCCGTGGCCGGCCAGTCCGGCGGCGTGTGCGCCCGTTACGCCGAAAAGGAGAAACCCAAGCCCCGCGGCGATTGCGCGGCTCCCGGTCCAACGAATCCGGTTCATCGCTCGTCTCCGCCGGGAAGCCGTGGATCGGCGGAATATGCCTCCAGGGCCTGGGACAGCAAGGTCAGCTTTCCGCCGAAAGTTTTCTTCAGGTTTTCTTCGGTGAACACGGTCTCCGTGGGACCGGCGGCGACCAGCCGCATGTTGAGCAGAACCACATGGTCGAAGTAGTCCGGGACCGTTTGCAAGTCGTGATGGACGACCACGCAGGTTTTTCCCCGCTCTTTCAGTTCTTTGAGCAGGGCGATGATGGCGCGCTCCGTGGCCACGTCCACCCCGGCGAAGGGCTCGTCCATGAAGTAGAGGTCGGCCTCCTGGGTCAGCGCCCGCGCCAGAAAGACCCGCTGCTGCTGTCCGCCGGAAAGCTGGCTGATCTGCCGGTCGGCATAGTCGCTCATGCCCACCTTTTCCAGCGCCTCCCGGGCGGCGTCCCGGTGCGTCCGCGTCACCGGACGGAACCATCCGATCCGCCGGTAGCGGCCCATGACCACCACGTCCAGGGCGTTCACCGGGAAATCCCAGTCCACGCTTTCCCGCTGGGGAACGTAACCCACCAGATGGCGTTGCCGCTCGTAGGGCTTTCCGAAAATTTTTATCCGGCCGGAGGCCCGGGGCGCCAGACCGAGAACCGCTTTGATCAGAGTGCTTTTTCCGGCCCCGTTGGGGCCGACCACGGCGATCAGTTTTCCCGCCGGCAGGGTGAGGTCGATGTCCCACAGCACCGGTTTCCGGTGGTAGGCGACGGTGAGGTCGTTGATCCAGAGCGGCGCGTCGGCCGGCGGCGCGGCGGGGTCGAGCGGTTCCGGGAAATGGTGGCGGTCGGGATGGGTTTGCATGGGATCTCCGATGGGCTCGCGGATTCGGCGGGCGAAAGGCCAAGCCGATCGGCCCGGGGTTTCAAACGAAATTTCTTGCCGGAAGGTCCAAGGACGAGAGCAAAGCGCATTTCCTTTTTTTGGGGAATGGCCGGCTGCAAACTTGCCCCGGTCGAGTCGGAACCGAGGCCGCCTTAGCGCTCCCCGCCCAGCTTCCCCTGCATTCCGCCCTCCGGGGCGTCGCCGCCCAAGGCCTGGGCGATGGTGGTCACGTTGTGATCGATCATGCCGATGTAGGTGCCTTCGTAGGTTCCCGCCGGCCCCATGGCGTCGGAAAAAAGCTCCCCGCCGATTTTGACGGAATGGCCCCTGGCCTTCGCGCCTTCCACCAGCGCCCGGACGTTCTTGTCGGAAACCGAGGTTTCCACGAAGACCGCCGGAATGTTCCGCTCCACAAGCTGATCAACGATATTGTTGATGTCTTTGAGCCCGGCCTCGGATTCGGTGGAAATGCCCTGAATTCCGATGACCTCCAGATTGTAGGCGCGGCCCAGGTAGCGGAAGGCGTCGTGGGCGGTGATCATGACCCGCTGGTTTTCCGGGATGGAGCCGATCGCCCGTTTGGCGTATTCGTCCAATTTCGCTAGCCGTTCGCGGTATTCCGCCGCCCGTTCGGCGTAGCCATCGGCATTTTTCGGGTCGAATTCGCCCAGTCCCTTTTCCACCACGTCCACGGCCCGAATCCAGCCCGAAACGTCCATCCAGACGTGGGGATCGGGGTCGCCGGTTTCCGCGTCCTGGAGGAGGTATTTTGGGTCCAGCCGTTCGGTGACGGCGAAGACGGGAAGGCGGCGGCCGACTTTTTCCAGCACGTCGATCATCTGCCCTTCCAGCATCAACCCGGAATAAAAAATCACGTCGGCCCGGAGAAAGGTCGCCACGTCGCCTCGGGTGGGCGTAAAGTTGTGGGGGTCCACCCCGGCGTCCACGATCCGGGCGACCTCGGCTTTGTCTCCGGCCACTTCGCCGACAATGTCGGCCACCATGCCCACCGTGGCCGCGGCCGAATAGGGATAGTCGCCGTCGTATTCCGCATGGGCGGCGTCGCCGAAGATCGAAAAACCGGCCAAAAGGAGTAAAAAAACCTGGATCGCGAAGACGGATTTTTGAAGGGGAAGCAGATCGGCTCGTTTCATGGGGGGACCTCCGGGACAAGAGTGGAAGAGGCATGAATGGACTTCTGCCCGCATGGGTGAAAATTTTGTCGATTCAATGTATAACCACAAAATTTTTCGCGTCAACGAAGTTGGGTTTTTGGGCATCCAAAAAACTTGCGTAAACCTTCCTGAAATCAAGCGGGAAGACGTCCAAAGGTCCTCCGGGTGGCCTTTTGGGCTTGGCCCCCGCAATCGGACCGCCATCCGGTTTTTTTCCGAAGTTTCGAGCCGTTTGGCAACCTTCGCAGGAGCGCCCGGCGGATGATGGCGATCCGGAGAGCGTCTTCGCGTCAAGCCGGCTCTACCAGGATGTCCCGCGCGACGTCGCGGCCGATGGCTCGAACCGGCCCGCCTTCCCCGGATCGAAAGCTGACCGGGCCGCCGAAGGGCGCCTGTTCCGTAATCTGAATTTCGGCGTGGAGAGTGATGCCGGTCTCCGCCAAATAGCGAAGGAGGTCCGGTTCGGAGCGGCGGACCCGGGCGATTCGAACGGTGCGGCCTTTGGGGATGGCGTCCAGACCGGCCCGTTCTTCCGGCTCGGGAACCTCTCCGGTCCGGGGAATGGGATCGCCGTGGGGATCGGCGGCGGGATGGTCCAGATAGGCGTCGATGGCGTCGGTGAGCCGGTCGGACAGGCAGTGCTCCAGCCGTTCGGCCTCCTCGTGGACCTCGTCCCAGCCGAACCCGAGCACCTGGTGAAGAAAGGTTTCCAGCAACCGGTGACGGCGGATCACGTCCAGCGCGACCCGCTCGCCGTCCGCCGTCAATCCGACGCCCCGGTGATGACGGTGGGTCACCAACCGGGGCCGTTCGCCGGCAAGCCGCTTGGCCATTTCCGTCACCGATCCGGCGGAGAGCCGCAGCCGTTCCGCCAGGGCCGAGGTCCGAACTCGTCCTTCGGGGTCCCGGAGGTCGTACACGGCTTTGAGAAAATCTTCCACGGCACGGGTGCGCATATTGGAAAACCAGGTGGGCGTTTATCGATTTCCCACAATTGGGCGTCTCCGGGGGCCTGTCAACAGGGTTCCAAACCGTTTTTCAACGGTTGAATTCAGAATGGATTTCCGATAAACTGCCCAAATTTATTTGTTCCTGGATGAAACCGACACGGAGAAAAGAAAAAGCCATGGATTTATATCTGTACAATACCCTGACCCGCCGCAAAGAGGTTTTCCGGCCGCTGTTTCCGGATTTCGCCGGAATCTACACCTGCGGACCGACGGTCTACAACTTCGCCCATATCGGAAATCTTCGGACCTTCCTTTTCGAGGACGTGCTGGTGCGAACGCTGAAATACAACGACATCCCTTTTCGACGGGTCATGAACATCACCGATGTCGGCCATTTGACCGGGGATCGGGACATGGGCGAGGACAAGCTCGAAAAAGGAGCCGAAAAGGAAGGCAAATCGGCCTGGGAACTGGCGGAATTCTACACCAAAGCCTTCCAGAAGGACATGGCGCGGCTCAACCTGCTGGAGCCCGACGTCTGGTGCAGGGCCACCGACACCATCCCCGAGCAGATCGATCTGATCAAGACGCTGGAGGAAAAAGGCTATACCTACCAGACGTCGGACGGCGTTTATTTTGACACCCTGCGGTTTCCCAACTACGCCCGACTCTCCAACCAGAACCTGGATTCTCTGCTGGAGGGCGCCCGGGTGGAGCGGAACCCGGAAAAACGGAATCCCACCGATTTTGCCCTGTGGAAATTTTCCCCGAAGGACGTTCGGCGGCAGATGGAATGGGATTCGCCGTGGGGGAGGGGATTTCCCGGCTGGCATATCGAGTGTTCGGCCATGAGCATGAAATTTCTGGGGGACCATCTGGACATCCACTGCGGCGGAACCGACCACATCGACGTGCACCACACCAACGAAATCGCCCAGTCCGAGGCGGCGACGGGAAAGCCGTTTTTCCGGTTTTGGATGCACGGCGCCTTTTTGCAAATCAGCGGCGGGAAGAAAATGGCCAAGAGCGCGGACAATTTCCTGACCCTGGAAAACGCCTTGGAGGCCAAGGGAATCGATCCCCTCGCCTATCGGTACGCCGCCTTTGTGACCCACTACCGCAATCCCATGGAGTACGGCGACGAGTCGATCCAGGCGGCGGAAAACGGCCTGAACCATCTCCGGAACCAGGTGCGGACGGTGCGAGAGGCCGCGGGCGGCTCGGCGGCGGAGCGCCCTCATCCGGCCTTTCGGGACAAGTTTCGGGACGCCTTGAACGACGACCTGAACATGCCCCGGGTCATGGCGGTGGTGCAGGAAACCCTGAAGGCGGACATCCCGCCGGCGGACAAATTGGGGACGGTGCTGGATTTTGATCGAGTGCTGGGATTCGATCTCCATCGGGTCGCGCCGGAATCCGCCCTTCCGGCGGAAATCCAGGCGTTGGTGGACGAGCGAATTCAGGCGCGGCGGGAGAAAAACTGGAGCCGTTCCGACGAACTGCGGGACCGGTTGCAGGGGCTTGGGTATACGGTTCGGGACGGAAAGGACGGAATGAAGGTGTTCAAGTCCTGAGGACGCCGATTTTTCCTCCGGTTCTGGCGGACGGCAGATGGCGCGCGGGACGTTCGTCGCCCTTCGGTTTTTATCCGGATTTTATCCGGAGGGGCGACCTCCCCCCTCGGGACCGGGCCAACGGGCTGGGACCGAATCGGATCGGCCGCGAAGGTCCGGATTTTCCGAAATGGCGGGAGGGGACCTTATCCCCGTTGTTTTTTGGACCGTTCGTGGCGTTCCTGGGCCTCGATGGAGAGGGTGGCGATGGGACGGGCCATCAGCCGCTTCAGGCCGATTTCTTCCCCGGTCTCCTCGCAATACCCGTACTCTCCCTCCTCAATTCGTTCCAGGGCGTGCTCGATCTTTTTCAGCAGCTTTCGGTATCGGTCCCGGGTTCGAAGCTCGAAAGCGGTGTCCGATTCGCTGGTGCCCCGGTCGATGGTTTCGGGATTGTTGTCCTTGCCTTCCTTGAGTTTTTGGAGGGTTTTCCCCGACTCGGCCAGCAGTTCGTTCCGCCAGTTCACCAACACCCGACGGAAATAGGCAAGCTGGCGGTCGTTCATGTATTCCTCGCCCTCGTGGGGCTCGTAGTCTTCGGGAAATTTTTCTTCGCTCATTTCCAATTTTTCTCCTCGCCGGCGTCCCGGCCTATCCGATCCGAATCATCTCTTCCCGGAAGGCGGTCAGGGGCGTCAATCCTTCCGGGCCGACCACGTGGGTGTTCTCGATGCCCACCACGCCTCGTCCGGGCAAAATCTGTTTGGGTTCCAGGGCAATCACCATGCCCGCTTCCAGGGCCTGCGTCTGGCCCCGGGCGATGAACGGGAATTCATCCAGCTCCAGCCCCACGCCGTGTCCCACAAAGGAAATCCGGTCGTCCCCCGAGCCCATAAAATATTCGCCAAATCCCAGCCGTTCCGCTTCGGCCACCGCCATTTCGTACAGATCGCCGGCCACGGCGCCGGGTCGGGCCGCCCCTTGCAGGGCGGATTGCACTTCCCGCATGGCGTCATGGGCCCGAAGCAGATCGTCCGGCGGCTCGCCCAAAACGAAAACCCGGGTCTGGTCGGCGATGTAGCCCTCCCACACGAATACGTAATCCACCAGGATGGGTTCGCCGGGGCCGATGGGGCGGAGGCCTGCGCTTTGGGGCATGGCGGGACCGGTGCCCGCGCCGCCGGTGGGGGACGCCAGGAAGCTGGGGCGGGCGGCGGTTTCCCCGGCCATCAGATGGCCGTAGAAAATCTCGCTGCCCCACCGGCGCATCCGCACCAGTCCCGGATGGCCCAGTTCCCGGGCCAACGCCTCCACCCGTCCGGCCAAGGCCAGCTCGGTGACGCCCGGCCGAATGTGCTCGGCCACTTGGGCCAGCACCTGATCGGCCCGCCGGCCGGCTTCCCGGAGTCGTCCCAGTTCGTAGGGGGACTTGACGGCCCGCACGGCCCGCAGCCGGGACGAAACGTCCACCAGCCGGGCGCCGGGAAACCGGCGCTGAAATCCCAGGTAGAGCGCGGCGGGAAGGACGTCCATTTCCAGCCCCAGCACCTTGGGAAAGGGAAAGCTCCGCGCCTCCATTTCCCGGAGCAGGTCGCCCGTGCCGGTCAACGGCCGCACCTCGGGAAGAAGCGATTCTCCTTGCGCCCGTTCCAGGCTTTTGCGAATCATCAACAGCGGCGCGCCGTCGGCCGGCACGTACAGGATGCCGTCCTGGGCGGTGCCGGAAAGGTAGAACAGGTCGGCCTTCTGCAGGATCAACGCGCCGTCGATCCCGTCGGCCCGAAGCCGGTCCTGAAAGGCGCCGATCCGGCGCCCCAACTCCGGCGCGGGCACGCGAAGGTCGGCGTTCATGGTCGGGGCCTCCAAACGTCCCGAGCGGAGTTGGAATCTGTAAACAACGGCGTTTCGCCCCTATTCAATGGCGATCACCAGCCGTTCATCGGCGTTTTCAATCTCGATCAAGGTGCCCTTTGGGCCCTGCTTGGCGAAGAGGGAGCCGAGTTCCGCCAGGTCGATCCCCTCCCGCTGAAGAGAGGCCTTCGCCCGGGCGGGCAGCAGCTTTTCGGAGATGTTGAGGGAGGAAAGGGGAATTCGGATTCGGGTTTCCGGATCATTTTTTTGGGGTTTGTAAATGTCGATTTTCAAGGTCTGCATCATGGCGATTGAGTTCCTCGTGTGGGAGCATTTCAGTCCAGGCGTCCGAGGGACGCCGTCGCGCGAAACCGGAGGGAAAGCCCGAGAAAGCGCCCCCCCTGAAAGCCGGACGCCTTGACCCTCTGATTCGGGCATTCGGAGCGAAACCTCCGTGAAATTCCGATGGATATCCGCCATCGGCGACGGGAGGATTACCATGTTTTCCCCGCGCCCGCAAGCACTATGCGGCCGCGGTTGGGGATTGCATTTTGCCCCGGGATCGGCGTAGATTGGGGCGGAGACTGGCGTCCAACTTTGATCTTCTTCTCGAATGGCATTCCGATGGAGGTTCCGATGTTCCGATTTGTGACGCGCACCCGCTTCGACGGCGGGACTCGCCCGGCGCTTCGACTGTTTTCCCTTCTAATTCCGGTTGTTGTTTTGATTTCCTTCCCCGCCTTGGCCGAATCTCCCCCCCTGGTGGACGAATCCTTTTCCGAAAGCCAGCTTCAAGCCATGAAACAGTCCCGGGCCGTGATCCATACCCGGTTTGGAAAAATTCAACTCCGCTTTTTTCCGGAAGAGGCCCCCAACCACGTGAACAATTTCCTGGAACTGGCCCGAAAAGATTTTTACAACGGGACCACCTTTCATCGGGTGATTCCGGGATTCATGGTTCAGGGCGGGGATCCGCTGACCCGGGAGGCGGATCGGTCCCGCCACGGGACCGGCGGGCCCGACTACCGACTGAAGGCGGAATTCTCCCACCGTCCCCACAACCGGAGAACCCTTTCCATGGCCCGTTCCGCCCACCCGGACAGCGCGGGTTCCCAGTTTTTCATCTGCGTGGCCGACGCCCCCCATCTGGACGGGCAATACACCGTGTTCGGCGAAGTGGTGGAGGGGATGGCGGTGGTGGACAAAATTGCCGCCGAGCCCCGGGACCGGCGCGACAATCCCAAGGAACGGGTGGAGATGCGGGTGGAGGTGATCCCCCCGGAAAATGCCGGAGAACCGGCGGAGGCCGATCCGGCCCCGGCCGATTCCTCCGACGCCGAATAGCCGCCGTCGTTCTTCGCCCGGAACGATTCCCCGTTTCCCTTTCGAAAGTGACCCGATGACCACCACCCCGGAGCTTCGACAGATCCCCGAACCCGGACGCCGACTGGTTCGTTTCCGCGGCGACACCGTCGCCTTTACCTTGATTCAGCGTCGTCCGGCCCCCGGGCGCGCCTGGCTTCGCACAAACATCGGCCGGGCCGCCATCGCCCGAAGGGAAATCATCGACGAGGTGGATTCCGACGCGGCGCCCCTGGGGCGGGACTGGTTCGACCTGCCCATGGACCGGACCGATGAGGATCGGTTCTCCCTTGTCCTGCCGCTGGCCGAAGTCGGCCATTTTCAGGCCAAGGCGCTGTTCCTTCCCGAAGGGGAACGGGACCCGCTGTGGCCCGAGGGCGGCAACACGGCGCTGAACGTGGCGCCCGCGCACACCGTCTGCGGCAATACGATCTATAACGCCTTCGTCCGCCAGTTCGGGCCCAACAAGGACGGCGGCGGAAAGCCCGATCCGGTCCAGGGCGAATGCATCCGAAACCTGGACGACGCCGGCTACACCGTGATTCCCCGGTCCGGCACCTTTCGGGACCTGATCCGGCACCTGGATTTCATCGTCGGGGAGTTGGGCTGTCGGTTTCTCCAGCTGCTTCCGGTCCACCCCACGCCCACCACCTACGGCCGGATGGGGCGCTTCGGCAGCCCCTACGCCGCCCTCAGCTTCACGGAGGTCGATCCGGCACTGGCGGAATTTGATCCCAAGGCGACGCCGCTGGAACAGTTTCTGGAGCTGGTGGACGCCGTCCACGCCCGCAACGCCCGAATGATTCTGGACATCGCCATCAACCACACCGGCTGGGCCGCGAGTCTTCACGAATCCCATCCCGAATGGCTGGCCCGGGATGAATCGGGCCACATCATCACCCCCGGCGCCTGGGGCGTGGTCTGGGAAGACCTGACCAAGCTGGATTTCGGGCACCGGGGCCTTTGGTCCTACATGGCGGAGGTCTTTCTCGCCTGGTGTCGTCGGGGCGCCGACGGGTTTCGCTGCGACGCGGGGTACATGATTCCGCTGGCGGCCTGGCGATACATCGTCGCCCGGGTGCGGACCGAGTATCCGGATACGCTGTTTCTGCTGGAGGGGCTGGGCGGAAAGATTTCGGTCACCCGGGAGCTGCTCAACAGCGGCAACCTGGACTGGGCCTACTCGGAGCTGTTTCAGAATTACAATCGCGACCAGATCGAGGCCTATCTTCCCGGCGCGATGGAAATCGCCGATACCGACGGGCTGACCGTTCATTTCGCCGAAACCCACGACAACAATCGCCTGGCCGCCGTTTCCCGCCTCTGGGCCAGGATGCGCACCGCCCTTTGCGCCCTCTGCGCCCCCAACGGCGCATTCGGCTTCGCCAACGGGGTGGAATGGTTCGCGGCGGAAAAAATTCAGGTGCACGAGGCCAACTCCCTCAACTGGGGCGCCCATGAGAATCAGGTGGCCCACATCCGGCGGCTCACCGCGCTGCTGGAACGTCATCCCTGTTTTCAGGACGGAACCGATCTTTGGCTGGCCCAGACCGGACCGGGCAACGGCATCGTTTTAATTCGGCATCACCGGCCGTCCGGACGGCGGCTGGTGGTTCTGGTCAATTTGGACGCGGAGGCGCCGGCGCGGCTGGCCTGGCGGTCGGATCGGGACGGCAACCCGCCGGTGGTGGATCTGCTCTCCGGCGACCGGGTGGCGGTTTCGGCGGCGGAGTCGGGCTGGTCCTGCGACCTGGAGCCCGGCCAGGCCCGTTGCCTTTCCTGGGACGCGGCGGACCTCAAGCTGACCGAGCCCGAGCGGGACGGGGAATCCGCCCCGGCGCCGTCCCGGCAAATTCATCAGCGGCTGCGGGCCGCCGTTCTGGACCTGATGGCCGCGGCGGGAGGCGGCCTCGGCCCGGGAGAGATCGAGGTGGACGCCCTGGTCCACGAACTGGCCGAGAACCCGAGGGCGTTGGCGGCCCGGCTGAACCCTCGCGGAGACCATGCCCCGCTGGTTCGCTGGACGTGGGCCCGGGACTTGCGCCGGGTGGTTTCGGTTCCTCCCGGCTATCTGCTGCTGGTGGAGGGTCCGCGGCCCTTTCGGGCGCGGATTTTCGACGGCGACCGTTGCCGGGCGGCCGGGGAAAGCCTGCCGAAAAAGGACGGCGCGGGCCATTTCGCCCTGCTGGGTCCGCTCCCGACCCCCGACGAGGATTGGGACCTGAACCTCCGAATCAGCGTCTTCCACGACGGACGCGCCGCCGAACGGCGGGAAGCCCCGTTGCGGTTTCTGGCCGATCCCGACCGGGCGCGGGCCCGACTCCGGTTTGGACGGGCGGAGCTGCTGGATACCGATCTCCGGCTGTTGGCCACCAACGGGCGCGGCGGGATGTTGCGGGCCAGCGTCCACTGGGGCCGCCTGAACAGCCGGTACGACGCGTTGCTGGCCGCCAACCTGGACCCGGAGGTTCCGGAAGATCGCTGGATGTTTCTGGCGCGTTGCCGGGCCTGGGTGGTCTACCAGGGGTTTTCCCAGGAACTGCGCACCGACTGCCTGGAGGATTTCCAGGCGACCCCGGACGGCCGGGGCCGGTGGCGGTTCCACGTGCCCACGGGACAGGGCGGGGATCTGTTTTTGACGGCGAGCGTCCAAATGATCGAAGACGCCAACCGGATTCGCATGGCCTTTTTCCGCCATCGAGACGGAACCGAAGGGCGCGGGCTGGACGACGACCGGCCGGTCAAACTGATTCTGCGGCCGGACATTGAAGACCGGAGCTTCCACGAAACGGTAAAAGCATTTGCCGGACCCGAGCACGCCTGGCCCGGCGCGGTGACCCCCGCACATGACGGCTTCGTCTTCCGGCCCGCCCCGGACCGAGCGTTTCACTTGCGGCTTTCGGGCGGCGCTTTTACGTCCGAACCGGAATGGCATTACATGGTCCATCGGCCGGCGGACGAGGAACGGGCGCTGGACCCGGATTCCGATCTGTTCAGTCCGGGCTACCTGACCGTTTTTCTGAGCGGCGGAGAAACCGCAGTCTTGGACGCCTGGGCGGGGGAGGACGGGGACGAGCCGGAAATCGACGCCCCGACGGAACTTGGCCCATCTCCAACGGAAATTTCTTTGGACGAGGCCCTGGTGCGCGCTTTGGACGCCTACGTGGTCCGCCGGGAGACGGGCCGAACGGTTATCGCCGGGTATCCCTGGTTTCTGGACTGGGGCCGGGATACCCTGATCGTGGTTCGGGGGCTGATCGCGGCCGGGCGGCGAGACGCCGCCCGCCAGATTTTGAAGCAGTTCGCCCGGTTCGAGGAATCGGGGACCCTGCCCAACATGATCCGGGGGAACGACGCCCGGGACCGGGACACCTCCGACGCCCCCCTATGGTTCGCCGTGGCCTGCGCCGATTGGATCGAAACGGAAGAGAAGGCGGCTTTCCTGGAAGAATCCGTGGACGGCAGAACGATTCGCGACGTGCTGATTTCCATCGGACGGGGCTACCGCGACGGCACGTCCAACGGCATTCGCATGGACCCGGAAACCGGCCTGATTTTCAGCCCCGCCCATTTCACCTGGATGGACACCAATTTCCCGGCGGGCACGCCCCGGCAGGGCTATCCCGTGGAGATCCAGGCGCTGTGGCATGCCGCGGTTCGGCTGCTCTCCCGGATCGATTCCGATCATTCCGACGATTGGGACCACTTGGGCGAGCGGGTCCGAAGCGCGCTGGCGGAACGCTTTTTTTCGACGGAGCGGGGGTTTTTGTCGGACTGTCTGCACGCGGGCCCGGGACAAAGCGCCGTCGAGGCCACCCCGGACGACGCCCTTCGCCCAAACCAGCTATACGCCCTCACCCTGGGGGCGGTAACGGACCCCGCCATGGCCCGTTCCATCTTGGACGCCTGCGAGGAGCTGCTGGTTCCCGGGGCGATTCGCAGCCTGGCGGACCGGCCGGTTTCCGTTCCGCTGGAGGTGCGGCGGGACGGCGAGTTGCTGAACGATCCCCGGCATCCCTACGCGGGCCGATACACCGGGGACGAGGACACGCGCCGAAAGCCGGCCTACCACAACGGCACCGCCTGGACCTGGGTGTTTCCGGCGTTCAGCGAGGCCTACGCGACGGTCTACGGCGACGGCGGAAGGCCCGCGGCCCGGGCCTGGCTTGCCGGGGCCGCCAGATTGCTGAACACCGGCGTCGTGATGCATCTGCCTGAAATTTTGGACGGAGACGCCCCCCACGCGGCCAAAGGCTGCGACGCCCAGGCGTGGGGGGCGAGCGAATTGGTGCGGGTGTGGCGGATGCTTTCACCGAATCGGCAGCGGGAATCGGCCCGGAAATGAAACAAGTTTAAGGCGGCCTTAAACTTTTTATGAAAATATGAATACGCGTTTATTTCCTTGCGATTGTCGGGGAAACTCGCTAATGCTGTGTTTATCGGGGCAAATCCGTTTGTTTTCGTTTTTCGGACCTTGCTCCGCACGCTTCGGCACCGCATTTGCTTATCGTGTGGATATTCCGAAATTTCAGTTTTTTTCATCGTTTTTTTCGGCCACCCCTCATGGCCCGGCATGACCGTCTGGGAAACCCGCTTCCCAGCCACTTCAACAGACCGCCCCACCCGCGCCCCCCGGCGGGGAAACCGAATTTCCAAGGAGGACCGAATGAGATCATCCGGGTCAACGTTTCTCGGGCTTTTCGCCATCCTGCTCGTCCTTTTTCCCCTGGTTGCCGGGGCGACGATCACCTCTCCGCTGTTGCCGGTTTCCGATGAAAACGATTTCGCCGGAACCGCCGTCGCCGTCGAGGGGGACTTCGCCGCCGTGGGCGCCCCTAGCGCGGGCGAAGAAGACGACGGCGGGCGCACGTTCGTCTATCAATATGATTCGGCAAATGCCCGATGGAATTTTCACCTGGAACTCGGCGGTTCGCTGGGACTTTCCGGCGGCGATCAATTCGGTTCCGCCGTGGCCATTTCCGGATCCTCCACCGGAACCTACTACCTCATCGTCGGAAGTCCCGGGAACGACGAAGCGGCCGGCGAAGCCGGGGCGGCCTACATTTACAATCTGACCGCGAACGCCTGGGTCGCCGACTCCGGCGGCGCAATCGCCATGCTTCCCCGGGACGATTCCCAATCCTCGGGCGACCAGTTCGGGACCTCGGTGGATATCGTCTCCAATTCCAGCGGAACCTACGCCGTCGTCGGCGCCCCCAAGGACGACGTGACCGGTTTGGATTCGGGTTCGGTCTATTTCTATCGGGTTGAAGGAAGCACCTGGACCTACGAAGGCGCCAAAAAAAGTCCGGCCGCAAGCGGCGGCGGGCATGAATACGGCCGTTCGGTGGCCATCACCTCCACCAGCGGAACCTTCCGCGCCATGGCCGGCGGACCGGGACACGGATCCGGTCGGGTCGCGGTTTTCCGACGCTCCGGCGCCGACGCCTGGACGGAGGACGCCTCCATCGTTTCCGGAGACGCGGCTTCGGGAGACCTGTTCGGCGTGTCGGTTTCCATGTCGGGCAACTACGCCGTGGTCGGCGCCAGCTTGGACGACGACCTGGACGGTTCCTCGGGCTCGGCCTACGTGTTCAACTGGGACGGAGCGAGCTGGGTTCAGCAGGACAAGCAGAGTGCCTCCGACGGCGCAGCCAACGACCGGTTCGGACGCTCCGTATCCATTTCCGGAACCCTGGCCATCGTCGGCGCGCCCCAGCACGGCGACTCCGGCGCGGCCTATCTGTTCGAGAGAAACGGAAGCGTCTGGACGGAAATCGACAAGCTCGAAGATATCGCCGCTCCCGCGGATTCGCGCTTCGGCGCTTCCGTGGGTGTTTTCCAGGACGCGGAAGGTTCGAAGGCCATCATCGGGGCGCCCAAATATGGTTCCGGACGGGCTTATATGGACGATTCCCCCGAAAATCCGGACGACAGCAATTTCGCGCCCACAATTTCCACCATCGAGGACGTTTTTTTCACCGCGCGGCAGACCCCCCAGACCCAAACGGTCAATTTTTCGGTGGGCGACGTGGAAACGGACCCGGCCGATCTGATCGTCTCCGCGACATGGGTCGCCACGGAGGGCGATATCGTCACCGGCGGCAGTCTGACTCCCGGAGGCGCCGGCGCCGGCCGAACTCTGGATATCACGCCGGCCACGGGAAACCAGGGCGAGGCCCGCGTCACCGTGACCGTCGCCGACGAGGCCGGGGCGAGTTCGGCGACCACCTTTATGGTCGACGTCTCCGATCCGCCGAGAATCACGGGGCTCCAGGACCAATACGTGATCAACATCGGCGAAACCGCCGAGGCCACTTTCCAGGTGGCCGACAACCAGGATCCGGCGTCTTCCCTGGTTGTGGAAGCCGTTTCCGACAATCCCGCCCTCATCGACAACCTCGCGGTCGGCGGCACGAGCACGGATCGAACCATCGATCTGGTTCCCCAGGCCGCCCAAAGCGGTTCGGCCACCATCACCGCGACCGTGACGGATACCGACGGCCATTCCGCGAGCGAAAGCTTCCTTTTCATCGTCAACGCCGGTCCGGTCTTTGTTTCGGTGACGCCCGATCCCGTCCAATTCATGGAAGACCCGTCGCCGTCGCCCACGGTGACCGTCACCCTCCGGGATGAATTCGGCGGGGACGTCACGTTGACCGCGATGTCCGAAAATGAATCCATCGTCGCCAACCCGCTGACGGATCCCGACGATCCCGACCGGACCTATTTCCATGCGGAAACGAAAAGCGCCACCGCCAACCAGAACATCTCGTTCACCTTCCAGATCGATCCCGTCGAACATGCCAACGGAACGGCGACCGTTCTTCTGGAGGCGATCGGGCCCACCGAAGCGAAAAGCACCCGGTCCCTGACGCTGGAAATCGAACCGGCGGACGACCCGCCCGTCATCGAGGACATCGTTCTCGACGAAATTTCCATCATCGACGACGAAGTCGAAATTCCGGAGAACGGGAAAACGGGGAATATCCGGATTCTCCTGAGCCATCCGGACGCGACCGTCGAAGCGCCCAAAACGGTGTCCCTCTCCGTGGACTCCCTCAACGGTTTCCTGATCGGATCCATTCGCCTGGACGGCAACGAAGTCGACGAGAAAACGGTTTCCATCGGCGCCGGACAGACCGCGACGGTCAACCTGGTCATTTCCGCCGCGGATGGCGCCCTGGGAACCGACACCGTCACCGTGACGGCCGATGATGGCAATCTCTCTTCCCAGGAGCAATTTGACCTCACGGTCTTCGAGGTCAACGATCCGCCCACCATCTCCGAAATTTCGGATCAAACGACCCCGGAAGACACGCCCATCAACAACATTCCCTTCACCGTAGGGGACGAGGAAACTCCGCCCGGGGAGCTGATCGTTACGGTGGTTTCCGACAATCCCGATCTGATCCCCGACGATCCCGACCATCTGAAATTGGGCGGTTCCGGGGCGGATCGCACCCTCACGATCATCCCCTTTCCCAACGCCAATTCCGATGATTTCGGCCCGGCCGTCGTCACCCTGACCGTGACCGACGCCGGCGCCGGCAACGACCCTCCGAAAAGCGCGAACCGTTCCTTTCTCGTCACGGTGGATTCCGTCAACGATCCGGCGACGGCGCAGGGGCTCGACTCGTTTTACACCACGCCCGAGAAAACGTCGCTGACCACCGCTCCGATCACCGTCTGCGACGTGGACGGCGGCCGGATCACCCTTCGCCTGTCTTCACAGACGCCCTCCATCTTTCCCGACGACGATCAGCATCTCCAGATTCGCCACGGCGATCTGACCGTCGGCCGACAGTACGTCGTGGACCCTCTTTTCGACGCCGAACAGGACGGGCTCCCGAGCCGTTGCGACGATCCCGAAAAAGAGTTGGCCTTTATCTTCACCCCATTGGGAAACGCCAACGGAACGGCCGATCTGACCCTGACGATAACCGACGATCAGGGGCTCGAGACGGTTCGGAATTTCAGCGTATTCGTTCAGTTCGTCAACGATCCGCCGGCCATCGAGGGCAATCCGCCGACCGTCGCCTACGTCAATCAGCCCTATGAATTCACGCCGGTGGTCGAAGACGAAGAAGACGCCCTGTCCCAGCTTCGTTTCGAGCGAGTCTGCATGAACGTGGACCCCACCAGCGACAATCTCACCACCGACGGATGCCCCGCATGGCTCCAGTTCGACTCGAATACCGGCGCCCTGAGCGGAATTCCGCCGAACGAAGAGGCCGATACCTCCATCACCGGTCTTCGGATTACCGTGATCGACACCGGCGATCTATTCGACTCGATCACCTTCGACATGCAGGTTTTGAAGGATCCGCAACCTCCGGAGCTTTCGGACATCGCCAATAAAACCACGCCGGAAGACCAGGCCATCGACGTCCCCTTCACCGCGAGCGATCCCAATGGGGATCCCATCGTATTTACGTTGGAGTCCGGCAACACGAAGCTCGTGGATCCCGCCACGAGGCCGCACACCGATCCGGGCGGGATGTTGATCACGGGACCCGACGTCGGGGTGGACGACATGGGCCGCTTCACCCTGACGCCGCCGGACGCGAACCCGGTGTCCCTGAACCTTCGCGTCACGCCCAGGGCCGACGCCAACAATCTTCGCGACGGCGGCCCGACCACATTGTCCATCACCGCCACGGACCCCGATGGAGAAACGGGCTTCCAGTCCTTCGTGCTGGACGTGACCCCGGTTCCGGACGATCCGACCCTGGAAAACATCGACTTCAATCAGGAAGAATCCATCAACGAGAATGCCGAATTTCGTTTCTCGGACGTTCGGCCCGAGGGTTTCGTCGCGGGAGACGCGGATGGCGGCATACTGCTGGTTTCGGCCACCTCCGGCAACCAGACCCTCCTGCCCGACGCCAATCTTCGGGTTTTCCCCCTGGGCGAATCTCCGGGGTTCAACAACGACTATCAGATTCAATTGTCGGAAGCCGACGGATACAAGGCGGCCATGGACCTGATCGCCACGCCGGCGGCCAACCGATCCGGACAGGCCGTCATCACCGTTTCGGTCACCGATGAAAACGAAGCCACCACGTCGCGGCAGTTTCTCCTGCACGTCGTCAACGAGAACAACGATCCGGAAATTCTGAGCATCACGCCGCCGGCCTCCATGACCGAAGGCGAACGGATTGCCGTTCCCTTTACGATTCGAGATTTTGACGACGACACGTTGACCCTGGCCGCCACCGCCGACCCCGCCGACCGATTCAGCGACATTCGCTTCAGCGGGACCGGGGTGACGCTGGACGGCTCCGGCAATTACGCGGTCCCGGTGGAGGCCGGAGTGGAAACTTCGGTGAACCTGGATCTGACCGGCGCGCCCGGCCAGTTCGGATCGACCACGGTGACCCTGACGGTGCGGGACGTTGCCGCGACCGCCGATCCTCCGGCGACCCGGACGTTCACCATTGACGTGACCAACGTGAACGACCCTCCGACCATCTCTTCCATTTCCAACGTCACCGTGGACGAAGACACCGGACCCCATGCCGTCGCGTTCACCATTGACGATCCGGATTTGAACAACCTGACCGTTTCGGCGGAATCCTTGAATCCGGAAATCGTCGCGACTTCCGATATCGAATTGCTGGTAAACGGATCGCCCCTGACGTTGCCGCAGTCTATTCCGTCCGAGAGCTACGATCAGCTGGAGTTGAATATCGACACGCTACAGCACGCTTTCGGGAACGCGGTGATCGAGGTCGCCGTGGACGATGGCACGGCCGAGCCGGCAACGACGTCTTTTACCCTCATTGTGAAACCGACGCCCGATCCACCGGTTTTGACCCCGGTTGGGGATGTGACGATGAACGAGGACGACGAAGCGCCCTCGCCCAATCCCATACCGGTGATCGTCCGCGATCCCGACGGCGGAACGTTGACGCTGTTGATCCGAAGCGAAGACACGGCGGGCGCCGTCTTGCCCAATCGGACGGACAATATCTCCGTCGGCGGTCCCACCGGCGTGGTGACCGAAGTCATCCAGAGCCTGGACGAATTGGACCGGGAAGTGGTCAAGGTGACCATGGAGCTTGAGCCCAACGTGGAAACCCCGCTCGACTTGACCCTGAAGCCCGAGCCCGATGCGTTTACGGAACCGGATTTCGTGACGGTACATCTGACGTTGCAGGACGCCGAGACCACCGACGATTCCGCCGATTCGTTTAATGTGACGGTGCTCGGCGTGAACGATCCGCCTTCGGTATCCGACATCGTCGGGCCCAAGTTCACCACGGCCAGCACCGCCACCGATCCCATTCCCTTTCTGATCTCCGATCCGGAAACGGCGGTGGAGAGTTTGATTCTGGACATCGTTTCCAGCAACCAGGATGTGGTGCCCGACGACAACATCGAGGTGTTCACCTCCACGCAGACGGGTTTCAACCGGGAGATGGTGATTACTCCGTTAAACTCGGTGGGCGAAACGACCATTGCGGTCACCGTGGTGGACGCTTCCGGGCAGACCGACACCACCAACTTCGTGCTGAAGGTTCGCAGCGGGGACGTTCGTCAACCGGACATCGACCCCATCGACCTGAAAGCCATGGACGAGGATACCAGTCTTACGTTTACCCTGGACGTGACCTTTCCGCTGGAATCCGGGGAAGCCGTGGCCGATGTGCTGGAAGTCCGGGCCTCTTCGGGAGATATCGACTTGATTCCCAATGGACCTCCATATATCCAGGTCCAGTATGTCGAATCTTCCGGCAGTGTCCATTCCTACGATCTGACGCTCATGCCGGCGGACGATAAGCCAATCAGCACCGAAACGGTGGAAACGACCATTACGGTCCTGGCCATTACCCTGTTGCCGGATTCCTTCACCGCCGAGGAGATTTTTACCCTGCGGGTCGATCCGTTGCCGGATGCGCCGGAATTGCTGGATATTCCGGAAATTCAGCAATCCACCTTCGAAAATGTGCCGTATACCCTGAATTTCCGCGTCAAGGACGCGGACGGCGATCCGCTCACCGTGTCGGCGGTTTCGAACAACCAGACATTGTTCCCCAACGACAGCCTTGTAATCGAAGGACTTTCCGGCGGGGGCGTGGTGACGCCCGAACCTCCCGGATCGGCGAGTCTCAAGCTCACCGCGACGCCTGCGGCAAACCGGAAGAACGATTCCGCCATCATCACCATCAGCGTGGACGACGGGACCACTTCGCCGGTGGTCAGCGGTCAGTTCACCTTGCGGGTCAACGAGAGCGGCTGTCCGATCATCAGCCAGATTTCTCGACAGCTTACCAACATTGACGAGCCAATTACCGGCATTCCCTTCAGCATCACGGATACCGAAGGCGGCCTGTTGACGGTTTCCGCGACGAGCAGCAACACCGGCTTGATTCAGAACACCGGGATTCAGATCAATACGCTAAACTCCGACGGAACGCTCTTTTCCGAACCGGGGACGCCCATTGATCTGACCCTGAATCTTACGCCTCGAAGCGGCCAGTCCGGGGAATCCGTCATCGAAATCGCCGCCGTGGACGAAAGCGGGAAAAGCTGTCCCATGTCCTTCCTTTTCGAGGTTCGCGCGGTACGGCCGGGCGACATCAATGCCAGCGGCGCCGTGAACCTGACGGACGTCGTCCTGGGTCTCCAGGTGCTGGCCGGCTTGGATCCCGCCAACGTGGACAATCGCGCCGATCTGACGAACCCGGACGAGGGCGTCATCGGGCTGGAGGAAGTCATTTACGACCTCCAGGTCGTGGCGGAAATTCGCTAATCCGAACATTGCCCCCTTGATTACCGGGGGGCATCTGGTGTAACGTCTTCGGGCGGTGGAGGCTCTCCACCGCCCTTTTCTTTTTCTCTCGCTTGGTTTCCGCTCCAAATTATTCCGACCATCCATCGCCGCTTTCGCCGTTTCCGACGCTTTTTCGGGGAAAGGGGGCGCACCGTTTTTCCCGCGGCGTCGAATGACCTCCAACAATGGGACCGACATCCATGGACCATCTGCAAACCGTGCAAATTCTTCCCGATATTCCCAAGCCGCTTTCCTTTTTGGAGACCCTCTCCCGCAACATGTGGTGGTGCTGGCATTACGAGGCGGTGGAACTGTTTCGCCGCATCGACCCGCCTCTGTGGGACTGGTCGGCCCGGAACCCCATCCGGTTTCTCAGTTACGTGCCCCAAAATCGGCTTGCCGAACTGGCCGAGGACCAGAGCTTTCTGGCCCAGATGAAGCGGGTCCGCGACAAGTACGATGAACTCGTCTGCGGTCGAACCGGCGAATTCGGCTTTTCCTTCGAAACCCGCCGGATAATCGCCTATTTTTCCATGGAATTCGGCATCCATGAAAGCATTCCGTTGTTCGCCGGCGGCCTTGGCGTGCTGGCGGGGGATCATCTGAAGTCGGCTTCCGATCTGGAACTCCCCCTGCTTGGCGTCGGCCTTCTTTACCGCCAGGGCTACTTCCGCCAATATCTGGATCAGGAGGGATGGCAGCAGGAGGAATATCCCGAAACCGACATTTATCAACTGCCGGCGGAACGGGCGCTGGACCCCAACGGAGACGAAGTGCGGGTTTCCGTTGCCGGTCCGGAGGGCGAAATCCACGCGGCGGTCTGGCGCATCAACGTGGGCTGCGTGCCCCTGTTTTTGCTGGACACCAACCTGGCGGAAAACAGTCAGCAGGCCCGGGAGATCACCTCCAAGCTTTACATCGGGGAGTCCCACATGCGGGTGGCCCAGGAAATGGTGTTGGGGCTGGGCGGCATGCGGGCCTTGCGCGCCATGGGGCTGGAGCCGGCCGTTTGCCACATGAACGAAGGCCATTCCGCCTTTTCGGCCCTGGAACGGCTGGCCCAGATCATGGAGAAGCATAAGGTGGATTTGCAGACCGCACTGGAGATCGTGCCACGCTCCACGGTCTTCACCACCCACACCCCGGTGTCCGCGGGCAACGAGGAATTTCCGCAGGATCTGATTCGACCTTATTTGGAGCCGCTGGAGGACCGTCTTGGAATTTCCGCGAAGGAGATTCTTTCCTGGGGCGTGCCGCCGGAGGCCGGCGCCGACGGGCCGGTTTCCATGTTCATCCTAGGTTCTCGCTTCGCGCGCTACTGCAACGGGGTCAGCGAACTTCACGGCCACGTGGCTCGGGACATGTGGCATCGGGTCTGGCCCGGCAAGCCCCGGGAAGAGGTGCCCATCACCCACGTCACCAACGGGGTCCACGTTTCCTCCTTCCTCAGCCATGAAAACTCCCAACTTATGGACCGCTACGTGGGGCCGGACTGGCGACATCACCCCTCCAACCCGGAGAACGTGAGCCGCATCGATGACATCTACGAGGAGGAGCTTTGGCGAGGCCGCACCATGAGTCGTGCCCGGCTGATTCGAACCTGCCGTCAACTGATGGCCAAGCAGTACAAACGGCGAAACGCGCCCCGGGACGTCCTTCGGGAAGCCGAGCTGGTGCTGGATCAGGACATCCTGACCATCGCCTTCGCCCGCCGGTTCGCCGCCTACAAGCGGGCCAACCTGCTGCTCCACGATCCCGAGCGGTTCGAGGCCATGCTCACTTCCACCACCCAGCCGATCCAGTTCATTTTCGCCGGCAAGGCCCATCCCCGAGATCACGAGGGCAAGGAGCTAATCAAGCGGCTGGTTCAGTTCGCCCGGAATCCGGCCATCCGCCGACGGGTGGTTTTTCTGGAGGACTACGACATCCACATCGCCCGGCACATGGTCCAGGGCGCGGACGTCTGGCTGAACACCCCGCGGCGACCCTTCGAGGCCTGCGGCACCTCCGGCATGAAGGCCGCCATCAACGGCGTCCTCAACGTCAGCGTTCTGGACGGCTGGTGGTGCGAGGGCTTCACCGAAGATCGGGGTTGGAAAATCGGCAACGGTGAAGAGTACGCCGACCCGGCCTACCAGGACGCGGTGGAGAGCCAGGCGCTGTACAACGTGCTGGAAAACGAAGTTATCCCCACCTTCTACGACCGCAAGGACGGCGATTTTCCCCAGCAATGGGTCCGGATGATGAAAAACTCCATGAAGATGGGCATGGAGACGTTCTGCAGCCACCGCATGGTGGCCGAGTACGACGAACGTTTTTACGAGCCGGCCCGCGAGCGGATCGCCGAGCTGCTGGCCGACGGGGCCGCCGAGGCCCGGACCTTGGCCGAACGGCGGCGGCGGCTCACCGATCTTTGGCACGACGTGCGCCTGGAACGGCCGCGACTTCAGTCCGAAGGCCCTTTCCGGGTGGGGGAAAAGTTGCGGGCCACCGCCGAGGTGCATCTGGGCGAACTGCGACCCGACGACGTGGTGGTGGAGCTTTACATGGGCGTCCTGAAATCGGTGGACGCCCTGGGAAACGCCCATCCCTACGAAATGCGCATGGTGGAGCCCCACGGCGGCGGCGGCTATCTCTATGCCTGCGAGGTGGAATGCGAGCGGTCGGGGCGCTACGGCTTTTCGGCCCGCATTACGCCCCAGGGCGACGCGTGGACCCGAAACATTCCCGGCCTGATCACCTGGGCCTGATCCCCCGAAAGGAGACGGCATGACCGAAACGCGGCGAAATCCCCGGATTCTCATCGTGACGCCCGAGGTGACCTACCTTCCGGACCGGATGGGGAACCTCGCCCACTACCTGACCGCCAAGGCCGGAGGGCTGGCCGACGTATCCGCCGCGTTGATCAGCGCCCTGTTCGAGCAGGGCGCCGACGTGCACGTGGCGCTGCCGGATTACCGGTCCATCTTCCGGGACCGGCTGGCGCCGTTTTTAAAAAAGGAGCAGAAGGCCATTTTCGAGGTCATGCCGGACGAGCGGCTGCACCTCGTCAAGGACCGGGCCTTTTTCTATCTCAACCAGATCTACGCCGGCAACGGGCTGGAAAACACCAAGCTCTCTCTCACCTTTCAACGGGACGTGCTCAACTACATCGTTCCCCAGGTGAAGCCGGACCTGATCCACTGCAACGACTGGATGACCGCGCTGATTCCGGCCATGGCCCGGGAGCTGGAAATTCCGTGTCTCTTCACCATTCACAATATCCACACCGTTCGGTGTCCCCTTTCCCGCATCGAGGACCGGGGCATAGACGCCGCGTCCTTCTGGAAGCATCTCTATTTCGAACGGGTGCCCCAAAGCTACGAGGAGAGCCGGGAGACCAATTCGCTGGATTTTTTGACCAGCGGAATTTTCGCCGCCCACTTCGTCAACACCGTCAGCCCCACCTTTCTGCTGGAAATCATCGAAGGCCGCCACGATTTCGTGGAGCCGTCCATCCGGGCGGAGCTGACCAGCAAATTTCACGCGGACTGCGCCTTCGGCATTTTAAACGCGCCCGACCCGGCCTTCCACCCGGCGGAGGACAAGGCGCTGACCCGGACCTACGCCCCCGCCGACCACGCCGAGGCCAAACGGGAAAACAAGGTTCACCTTCAGGAGCTGCTGGGGCTGGTGCAGGAGCCGGAAGCCCCGGTTTTTTTCTGGCCTTCCCGGCTGGACCCGGTCCAGAAGGGGTGCCAGCTGCTGTCGGACATCATCTACGACATGATTTCCGCCTTCTGGTACGACACTCTTCAAGTGGTCTTCGTGGCCAACGGCCCCTACCAGCCGGTGTTTCAGAACATCGCCCGCTTTCACGGGCTGGAAGAACGGATCGCCGTCTGCGACTTCGACGAACGATTGGAGCACATGGCCTACGCCGCGGCCGATTTCGTGTTGATGCCCTCCCGGTTCGAACCCTGCGGCCTGCCTCAAATGATCGGTCCGATTTACGGCGCCCTGCCGGTGGCCCACGACACCGGCGGCATTCACGACACCGTGTCCCACCTCGACGCCGGGGCCGGGCGTGGCAACGGCTTCCTCTTTCAGATATTTGACGGCCCGGGGCTGTTCTGGGCGGTGAAGGAGGCCATGAACTTCCACAAGCTGCCGCCCGACGTGAAGGCGGCGCAGATTGAGCGGATCATGATTCAGGCGCAGGAGACCTTCACCCATGCCCGCACGGCCCAGCAGTACATTCATCTGTATGAAAAAATGCTTCATCGACCCTTGATTACCGATTATGCCTGATCCCGGAAAACGGCCCGTCAAGGGCGCGACCCCCTCCGCTTCGCCGGCGGCCCCTCCCCGACCCGGCATCGTCCGGCGCGACCCGCTGCTGGAACCCTTCGCGGATGTCATCGAGGCGCGAATGGAGCACATCCGCTCGGTGGAAACCCGGCTGCTGCCCGACGGCCTGACCTTGGGCGACTTCGCCTCGGGCCACGAGTATTTCGGGCTCCATCCCCGCGAGGACGGCTGGGTCTTTCGGGAATGGGCGCCCAACGCCGAGGCGATTTATTTGATTGGGGACCATTCCGGCTGGAACCCCGACCCGGCTTTCGCCCTCCGCCGGATCGATGGCAACGGCGTCTGGGAGCTGGAGATTCCGCCCGACGTGCTGGGCCACGAAAGTCTGTACCGGCTTCGAATGGAGTGGCCCGGGGGCGGGGGGGATCGGATTCCCGCCTGGGCCCGCCGGGTGGCGCAGGACCCGGAAACGCTCATTTTTAACGCCCAGGTCTGGCGACCGGAAACGCCCCACGCCTGGAGGCATCCCTCCCCGCCCCCGGGGGACGCCGGAATACTGGTCTACGAGGCCCATGTGGGCATGGCCCAGGAGGAGGGGCGCGTGGGCGGCTACCGGGAATTCGCGGACCGGGTGGTTCCCCGGATCGCCGACGCCGGCTACAACGCCATCCAGCTGATGGCGGTGCAGGAACACCCCTACTACGGCTCTTTCGGCTATCAGGTGTCCAGCTTTTTCGCGGCCTCTTCCCGTTTCGGCACCCCCGACGATCTGAAATACCTCATCGATACGGCCCACGGCGCCGGGCTCCGGGTGATCATGGACCTGGTCCATTCCCACGCCGTCATCAACGAGGTGGAGGGCCTCGGCCGGTTCGACGGAACGCCATACCAGTATTTCCACGACGGTCCCCGGGGCCACCACCACGCCTGGAATTCCCGCTGCTTCGACTACGGAAAACCGGAGGTGGTCCATTTTCTGATGTCCAACTGCCGTTTCTGGCTGGACGAGTATCGTTTCGACGGCTTCCGGTTCGACGGGGTCACCAGCATGCTTTATCTGGACCACGGGCTGGAAAAGGCATTCACCCGGTACGACGACTACTTCGGCGACAACATCGACCGCGACGCCCTGGCCTATCTGACCCTCGCCAACCGGTTGATTCATCAGCTTCGTCCCGACGCGGCCACCATCGCGGAGGACGTCAGCGGAATGCCGGGGCTGGCGGCGCCCGAGTCCGAGGGGGGAACCGGCTTCGACTATCGGTTCGCCATGGGGATTCCCGATTTCTGGATCAAGCTGATCAAGGAGAGGGCCGACGAGGACTGGCCCATGGGCCAGCTCTGGCACGAGCTGAACAACCGTCGCGCCGAGGAGCGGATCATCTCCTACTGCGAATCCCACGATCAGGCCCTGGTGGGAGATCAGACCCTGATTTTCAGACTCATGGACGCCGACATCTACGAACACATGCGCGCCGACGATCCTCACCTCCGGGCCGACCGGGCCATTGCCCTCCACAAGATGATCCGCCTGGTCACGTTGGCCACGGCCGGTCACGGCTACCTCAATTTTATGGGAAACGAGTTTGGCCACCCGGAATGGATCGATTTCCCCCGGGAGGGCAACAACTGGTCCTACCACTACGCCCGCCGGCAGTGGCACTTGGCCGACGATCCCGAGCTGAAATTCCGGTTTCTGGCGGCCTTTGACCGGGAGATGATTCGGCTGGCCCGAAATCGACGCCTTTTGGGCGACCCTTCCGTCCATCTGCTGACCGAGCACAACGACCACAAGGTGCTGGCCTTCATGCGGGCCGGACTGGTTTTCGCCTTCAATTTCCATCCCGACCGTTCCCACGAGGGATATGCCGTTCCCGCCCCTGCCGGGGATTACCGCATGGTTCTGGACAGCGACGCGGCGGATTTTGGCGGGCACCGCCGATTGACGCCCGACACCCTTCACGCCGCCATGCCGGTTGCCGGCGGCCCATCGGCGCTTCGTCTATATCTGCCCAGCCGAACCGCCCTGGTGCTCGCGCCGGCCTGAGGTCCGTCGTTCCCATTGCGGTTTTTTCCCGCCGCTCTTATTCTTGGAAAAGCCGGAAATTTCTTGAAAACTGTTCCCCGACTCTCTATGTTGGTTTCATCGACGGCCGGATTCCGATTTGTCGAGCCATGAAACATTCCGGGGATCGCGGGGCCCCCGGATTCCCCTTTTCATTTCCGCAACCGAGACCCTTCATGTCCAATGGACATCGGCCTTACCGGGAGGTTTACTTATGGCTGATACCGGAAACGGTACGCTTCACCATCATCTTTCCGCCGTCAAGGAAGGACGACGCGCCTTTGAAAACGCCTTCCAGTCCGTTGCGCGGATGATTCTGGAAAGCGATATCGAAAAGGTGGTGGTCAATGGAAAAACCACCTATGATTTCAGCATTTTCCGCAAGGGAAAAAAGCATGTCATTGGCATGTACGACGAAATCAACAGTTTCGTCTCCTACGTCAAGGACGCCGCCGAGGGCGGCTCCTCCAAAGAGATGGCCTTCGTGCTGGTCGGCGAGCCGGGCAACGGAAAAACCTTCTTCGTGGATTTCCTTTGCAACCGCTACCGGAATTTCCTCGTCCGGGACCAAAACCGGAAATATACTTTCCGGTTTCGAAACATCGACCAGCTCGGAACCTACGGGAAGCTGAAGACCATCGAGTCCCAGACCTACGAGGACCCGATGATTCTGGGCATGAACCTTTTGGAAACCCAGGACCAGACCCGGGAATACTTGGCCCGGGAGGTCGGCTTTTCCGATCATGCCCTGGAGACGCTGTGGGAGGACTACCGGCCCATGGGCGCGTGCAGCGGGTATATCTGGAACGATATCCGCGCCCATTGCGACGGCGATCTGGACCGGATGATGGATTTCATCGAAATCATTCCGGTGCCGCTGGTGGAAAGCTTGGGAACGGTGACCGGGAAATATCCGGCCAAGGACAAGATCACCAGTTCGGCGGTGGATCTGCTGGGCGAGGAGTCGATTCAGCGGTTGCTGCACATCACCGACACCAACAACCCCTATCGCTTCGACCTCCGCCGGGGGGCCCTGGCCCGGGTGGCGGGCGGGGGCATCCATTTCAGCGACGAAATCTACAAAAACAAAAAGGATCTGGTTCAGGTTTATCTGGGCGTGATCCAGAATCGAAGTATCGAGATCGACGGGTTTAAATGGCCAATCGACAGCCTCATCATCGCCACCAGCAACAATTCGGAGTTCAACCGGTTCCTGGCGGAAAAGGAAGAGGCGCCCATCGTGGACCGATGTCGAATCTGCTACGTGTCCCACAACACCAACTATAAGCTCCAGAGCCAGTTGACCGCCTACGCCATTGGCAACGAGGCCCGCACCACAATCAACCGCGAAACCCTTCACCAAGACCCCAACCTGAACTACGCCGGATCGGTGGCGGCCGTGCTGTCCCGTCTGCCCCGAACCGAGAAGCTCACCCCCATCGAGATGTTGAAGTTGTCCTCCGGCGAGGTGGCCGGCGAGAAAAGCATCAAGACGCTGGCGGAGGTGATCGACACCCTCAACCAGAATCCGGACATCGTCAAACGTTTCGGGCAAAAGGGGTTGGGTCAGCGAAACTTGGGACGGGCCATCCAGCTTCTCATCGAAAGCTCCGGAACCAACGAGGGGCAGTGCATGTTCGCCTACGACATCTTCCGCTCCCTGGAACGGGTGATTCTGGACTACGTGCCCGACGCCAACGACCGGGCCAAATATCTGGAAGACCTCAAGACGGCCAAGGGGCTCTACCGGGAACGGGTGATGACCGAGATGTTCAACGCCTACATGGACGAACCGCTGGCCATCCGCAAGGACGTGCTGAACTACGTCAACATGATCATCGGCATCGACGCGGAGAATCTGGGGCCGGACCGGATGTGGAAGTACAAGGACCCGCAGACCGGGGAGCTGAAGGCGCTGAAGGTGGACGAGCGCTACGTCTATAGCGTGGAGGAGCGGCTGGGGCTCAAGACGGAGGAGCAGCGGGAGAGCTTTCGCACCTCCATCCGAAAGATCTACGGCCAGAAAATTTCCGTGGACCCCAACTACGACTTCATGGACAACCTGGAGCTGGTCAAGGCGGTCACCGACGTGCGGCTCAAGTCGGACATCGCCGGCGCCGGCAGCCTCATCGGGGCTCTGGCCAACCGGACCAACGAGGAAAACCAGAAGCTGTACGACCGAATGGTGGAAACCATGCTGGGCAAGCTGGGCTACTGCCGCACCTGCGCCCAGAAAACCATTGAATACTTCTGCACCCAGGAAGACGAAATGTAGCGGCCCGCCGGCACGGGCGCTCCGGCTTGACGTCCCCGGGGCGTCGGCCGGCTCGCCCGATGGCATGGGCCTTGTTCTATTCCATTGGGGCTCCATTGTGCGGGAAATGAAGAATGTCCCATCCGTTTCCGTTCAATTTGATTCGCCGGCTGGGCTCGTTTCGCCCGTCCTTCAGGTTCGACGAGAAGGGTGAAGCAATCCTTCCCGCCGGCCGTTTCCCAAGGGGGAACCATGACCCAAAAAATATCCGCCTCGCTGGAAGCCTATTTCGAGTCGATTCTGGAGCGGGGGGTTTCCCGGGAACGGGAAGCGAGATTCCGCGCCGAACTGACCACGGCCGGTCCCCATCCGGTCTGCCCGCCCCACGGCGTCGCGGACGCCGGATCGGCCGGACTCTACGAGTACGTGGATTTGACGGATTTGCAGGGGGCGGCCCCGCCCATGCCCAATCCCGCCCTCCATCTGCGTTCCCTGGACGAGTTGCTGGAGCGGGACAAATTGCGGGAAAAGGATGGTTTTCCCCGGAAAATCCGGGTGGGGCGGCTGATCAAGCCCGGCCAGGGCGGTCAGGATAAAATCGTGGTGGTTCCCACCACCGTGGAGGAAAAGCTGATCCACGATTCGGTGAAGCCCCAGGAGGAGGAGGAAGAGTCCGGCGGTTCCGGCGGCGGCGAAGAGGGCGAGGTGATCGGGGAACAGCCGGTGCGGGAATCCAGCGGCTCCGGCGCGGGACCCGGAGAGGGCGGCGGCGGTCAGCACGAAATGGAGTCCAGCGCCTACGACCTGGGCAAGATTCTCACCGAAAAATTCGAATTGCCCAACCTCCAGGACAAGGGCAAGAAACGGTCGCTGACCCGCTACACCTACGACATGACCGACCGCCATCCCGGCGTGGGCCAGTTTCTCGACAAAAAGGCGACCCTCCGCAAAATCGTGGAAACCAACATCGCCCTGGGAAATCTGCCCGATATTGAACGGATCGATCCATCGGAGTTCCTGATTTCTCCGGCGGACCGCATCTACCGGATACTTTCTCGGGAGAAGGATTACGAGTCCCAGGCGGTGGTGTTTTTCCTTCGGGATTATTCCGGTTCCATGATGGGCAAGCCCACCGAGCTGGTGGTCTCCCAGCACGTGCTGATCTACTCCTGGCTGCTGTACCAGTACGACAAGCAGGTGGAGACCCGCTTCATCCTTCACGACACCGACGCCGCCGAGGTGAAGGATTTCTACACCTACTACAATTCCAAGGTGGCCGGCGGCACCAAAGTGGCCTCCGCCTTCCATCTGGTGAACGAAATCGTGGAGGCGGAAAGCCTTGCCCGCGACTACAATATCTACGTCTTTCACGGCACCGACGGCGACGATTGGGACACCGACGGCAAGGAATCCCTGCCGGAGCTGGAAAAAATTCTGGCCTACGCCAGCCGGGTGGGCATCACCATCGCCGAGCACCCCAGCCAGCGGAACCGCAGCGAAGTGGAGCGGTATCTGAACCGGTCCGGCCTGCTGACCGACCATCCCGACCTGATCCGGATGGACGTCATGCGGCAGGACGCCACCGAAACCCGGCTGATCGAGGGCATCAAGACGCTGATCTCCTGAGGGGGCGTCCGACCACCGGACGGAGGAATTCATGGAACTGATTGATCAGCACGCCAAAAACATCATGGAGGGCTGCAAGGAACGGGCCCGGGACATGGGGCTTCGTTTCGAGGACGAAAGCCTGGAATACATCGTGACCAACCGGGACCTGCTGGATTTGTCGCCCAAGGTCATGATCCCGACCCTGTACGATTACTGGGTCCAAGACGTGGAGGTGCTCAAGGGGCGCGGCAAATACGAGCTGTATCCCGGCAACCCCTACGAGACGGTGATCAACACGCGGCCCGCCATCTCCTATTACAACGACAACAATCCAGACTGGCTCAACGTGATGATTTTTTACCACGTGCTGGGCCACATCGACTTTTTTCAGAACAACCTGTTCTTCCGGCACACCTGGGACTACGACTTCACCGGGCAGGCGCTTTCGGACAAGCGGATGATCGCCAGGCTGCGATCCGAAAAAGGGCGCTGGGTCGATTACGTCATCGAGTTCGCCCGGGGCATTGACAACTTGGTCTCCTTCCACGAGGAGCTGGCCGACCTGCACCGCCCCGCCGCCGCCGTTCAGACCGACCGGGTCGATTTCTACTTCGACGTCTTCCTCCAGCGCCACAAAAAGGTCTCCATCAGCGAGTACATGCAGCACATCGACCGGTTCAACGTCTCCATGCGGGAATACGGCCACATGGGGGAGGACGCCTTTTTCAGCGACGTGGACCAGGAGCATCCCGAATTCGCCGCCCTGTATCAGAAAAGCCGGGAGCGAAGGACCGGCCGGCCCAAGGATTTGATCCAATACCTCGCCACGCACTCGCCCTTTTTGAACCGGGAGGAAAATCTCTGGATGAAGACGGTCATCCAGGTGATTCGCAACACCTCTCTGTTTTTTCAGCCCCAGATTCGGACCAAAATCATGAACGAGGGCTGGGCCAGCTACTGGCACGAAACCCTCTTCATGCAAGACGACCGCATCGACGGACACGAGGTCGATTTCGCCCGGGTCAACGCCATGGTGACCTCCATGCCTCGGGTGGGTCTCAACCCTTACGCCTTGGGCATGCGGCTGTTTTATTATGTCGAGGAAATGGGGGATCGGGGCGCCTACTCCTTCGATTTCCGTCGCATCCGGGACGCCCGGGAGCGGAAGGCCTTCGACCGAAAAACCGGCCGGGGCCGTACCCTGATTTTCGACGTGCGGGAAAATTTTTGCGATTTCACCTTCATCAACACTTTCGTGGACCAGGATTTCGTGGATCGGCACGAGCTGTTCGTGGCCGGCAAACGATTAAATCGCGAGCGAATGGTTTACGAGTATTTCGTGCAGTCCCGGAAGGCCGAAGATTACCGGAACATGCTCTTCGATTCGCTCTATCACCCGCCTCACGTGTCGGTGGACACGGAACGGACCGACGAGGACGGTCTCTATCTGATCCACCGGTTTGAAGGGAAGCCGCTGGTGCGGGACTTCATCGCCAACACCCTGATGGGCGTCGAATACCTCTGGGGCGGACCGGTGAAGCTGGAGACCAGCGAAGTGGTCCGAACGCCGACGCTTCACGGCGTGTACGCCGCGGGGGGGACCCCGGCCGCTCCCTCGGACGAACCCGAAGCCGGGGATCTTCAGTGGCAGCGCGTACTTTACACCATGGAAAACCGAAAGCTGTCCCGACGGATTCTGTACGCCATGGACGAGGCGGCCTGACCTCCCAACGCTTTCCCGCGAGAGGATGGATGGAAAACGTTCGACGCGCCATAGACAACCTGAACCGAAGCATGAGCGAACGGGACCAGCCGGCGCTCATGACCTTTCAGGACTTTTTAAACCGGATGACCGAGGACCCGTACCGGGTTCTTCGGAATATTTTCCAAAGTTTCTACGACATGATCCACTTCTACGTCGAAGAGGGGGTGGACGAGTATCCAAACGATCCGGAATCGATCCGGTATCTTCACTACGACTGCGAACGGCTCTTCGTGGCCGATTCGGATCACCCGTTTTTCGCGGACCGGCTGTTCGCCAACCGGCTGATGAACCGCATAGAATCGTTGAAACGGGGCGCGCAGCAGAACAAAATCTACGTGTTTGACGGGCCGCCGGGTTCGGGGAAAAGCACCTTCCTCAACAATTTGTTGAAAAAATTCGAATCCTACGCCAACACGCCGGAAGGGGTCCGGTACGAAACCGTGTGGCGGCTGGACCGGAACCTGCTCGGCGGCTTTTCCGACACGGAAACCCGGCCGCTGATCGAAAAACTCTACCAGTTGCTGACCATCCACGGCGAGGAGAACCACAACGGGGTGGAGAGCCTGGAAAAATCGGAGGAGAACGACCAGCGGGAGGCCTTCGATGGCTTGCTGGACGAGGAACGGCTGTCTCCCCACTTCACCGGCGATTACGTGGAAGTCCCCTGCCCCAGCCACGAATATCCGCTGCTGGTGGTGCCCAAACGATACCGGCGGCAGTTGCTGGACGATCTGTTCGAGAACGACGAGTTCAAATGGAAGCTCTTTACCGACAAGGCCTACGAGTGGGTCTTCCGGGACAAGCCCTGCACCATTTGCAGCTCCCTCTACCAGGCATTGTTGAACAAGCTGAAAAACCCCGAGGAAGTCTTCAAGATGGTCTACGTCCGGCCCTACCATTTCAATCGGCGGCTGGGCGAGGGCATCAGCGTGTTCAATCCGGGGGACCGGCCCATGCGGGAAACGGTGCTGACCAATCCCATGCTCCAGCGGCGGATTAACGAACTGTTGGGGGACAGCAACCAGGTCAAATACCTCTTTTCTCGCTACGCAAAGACCAACAACGGCATTTACGCCCTCATGGACATCAAGTCCCACAACGTTGAACGGCTCATCGAGTTGCACAACATCGTCAGCGAGGGCGTCCACAAGGTGGAGGACGTGGAGGAAAACGTCGATTCCCTCTTCCTGGCTTTGATGAATCCCGAGGACAAGAAAAACATCCACGGACTTCAATCCTTCTCGGACCGGATCGAGTACATCTCCATTTTGTACATTCTGGACCTCAACACCGAGGTGCAGATCTATCGGAACATCTTCGGCAAGCAGATCGACGACAGCTTTCTGCCCCGGGTGCTGCACAATTTCGCCCGGATCATCATTTCCACCCGGCTCAACACCCGTTCCGACGCCCTGCTCAACTGGATCGGCGACCCGGACAAGTATCGGCTGTATTGCGACAAAAACCTGCAACTGCTCAAAATGGAGATTTACACCGGCTACATTCCCCGCTGGCTCGCCGAGGAGGACCGGCGGCGGTTCACCGCAAAAATTCGGCGACTGTTGCTCGACGAAGCGGAAACCGAGGGGAAGAAGGGCTTTTCCGGCCGAGATTCCATCAAGATTTTCAGCGATTTTTATTCCACCTGCGCCCGGGACGACAAGCTGATCAACATGTCCACCCTGTGCAATTATTTCATCCGCATCCGGAAGGATTTGAGCGACGCCATTCCCGAGGGGTTCCTGGAATCCCTCCTGCGGATGTACGATTACACCGTGTTGCAGGAGGTGAAGGAGTCGCTTTATTACTACAACGAGGCCCGCATCTCCCGGGATTTGCAAAATTATCTTTTCGCCATCAATTTCGAGTTGGGCGCGTCGGAAACCTGCCGGTATACCGGCGAACAAATCGAAATCACCGACGAGTTTCTGTGGGGCATCGAAAGCCGCCTCCTGGGCGGTTCCACGGATCGGGATTTCCGGGAAGAGTTCCGCCGGGAAACCCAGCGGGAGTACGCCGCCAAAACCCTGACCCAGGAAGTCATGCTGGAGGGGAAGGACGTCACGGAAACGGATCTGTTCAAGGCCCTCCACGAGCGGTACGTCTACAATCTCAAGGAAAAGGTGCTGGATCCGCTGATGGAAAACGAAAATTTTCGAAAGGCCATCAAGGATTGCGGCACCGAGGACTTTCGCACCTACGACAGGCGGATTCGGGAAGACGTCGCCTATTTGATCAACAATCTCTGCGAAAAATATCAGTACACCGAGCAGGGCGCCAAGGAGGTCTGCATTTACGTGATCGACAACGACCTGGCCCGAAAGTATTCTCTCGGGAACTGATCCGGGGCCTTTTCGGCGCCGGTTTTCATCATTCGGGGTTCCCTGCGGGGGACCCGGGGAGGCCTTATGCTCACCGCGGAATCATCGGTATTGATCGTCACCGACGTGCAGGGCCGTCTTGCGGAAATCATGCACGAAAGAGACGCCTTTTTTCAGGGACTGACCACGCTGATTCAGGCGGCTCGGGTGTTGGAGGTTCCCATTGTTTGGCTGGAGCAGGTGCCGGACAAAATGGGGCCGACCACCCCGGAGGTGGCGCGTTTGCTGGAGGGTCTGAAGCCCATCGCCAAAAAAAGCTTCAGCGCCTGGGGAGAACCCAAAGTGCGGGAGACCCTGAACCGGCTCGGTCGACGCCAGGTATTGCTCTCCGGCATCGAAACCCATATCTGCATTCTGCAAACCGCCGCCGATCTGGCTCGGGAGGGGTTTGGCGTTCAAGTGGCGGTCGACGCGGTGGCCTCTCGCTATCCGCTCAACAAGGAAATCGGCCTGGAACGGGTTCGGGAGGCCGGCGCGAGTCTCGCCACGGTGGAGACGGCGGTGTTTGAAATCATGCGGGAAGCCGGGGGTCCGGCCTTTCGCGAAATTATCGGATTGATCAAATAGCGCCCATGGGGAATCCCGCCATGAACCGGTTCCTTTGGATCACGGTCACTTTGGGCCTCGCGTCCGCCCTTTTGGGGTGCGCGGGCTTCGAATCCTCGCCGCCGGAGGGCGAACGCGCCCGGGTTCACGTGGTCCAGGCCGGGGAAACCCTTTCCGAAATCGCCATGAAGTATTACGGCACCTATAAAAAATTCGGTACCCTTGCGGCGTTGAAGTCGGCCAACGACATCCGGGACGCCCAGGAACTTCGGGCGGGGCGACGACTGCGGATTCCGCCGGTGCGGGTGGACGGCCAATGGCGACCTTCGGGGACCGGCGCTCCCGCCCCCCGGAGACCCGAATTCCCGGAAGCCGGGGTTCCCGAGGTTGCCGCCACGCCGACCGACACCCATCACGCCCGGGGAATCCAGGCCCTTCGCGATGAAAACTACGACGCGGCGGTCGCCAGCTTGACCCGCGCCCGGCGGGCAAACCCGGACGATCCCCAGGTGCGCCGAGACTTGGCGACGGCCCAATACCAGCAGGCGGTTCGCCGCTACGAAGCCGAAGAACTGGTGGCGGCCCGGGAGGGATTTGAGGCGGTGTTGGCCCTTCGGCCCGACTGTCAGGAGTGCCGGGTTTACCTGGGGGAAATCGACCGCCGGTCCGAAGAGTGGCTGGAGGCGGGAAAAAGTCAATATGCGGCCGGCCGTTTCGAACGGGCGGCGGAGTTGCTGGAGCGTGCGGTCCAGGTAAACCCCCATCGCGAACCCGCCCTGGAATATCGGTTTCGGGCCTATTTTGATCTGGCCTTGGAACGGTTTTCCCGCTTTCGGGATTCCGGCCGCGCCGCCTACCGGGCGGCCGCGGAAAAGGCCCGGGCCGCCGCCCGCCGGACCGGCCAAAACTGCGCCGCCTGCGAAGCCTATGCCGACGAAGTGAAAAAACGGCTTTACAACGACGGCATTCGCCGATTCACCGAAAAAGGCAGCGAACAGATGGAAAAGGCGATCCGAGCGTGGGAACAGGTCCGATTCATGGACCCCAATTACCGGGACGTGGCGGAAAACATCCAGCAGGCCGAAGGATTGCTGAAAAAGCTTCGGGAAATCTGAAGCGGGCGGGAATCGGCGGTCAGGAAATGACGTGGGAGAGGACGACGGTGATGTTGTCGCTGCCGCCGGCGAGCTTGGCCAGTTCGATGAAGCCTTCCACCTTTTGGGGCAGGGAAATGTCGGAGGTGAGCACTTCCTTGATGAGATGGTCGTCCACCATGTCGGTAAGGCCGTCGGAGCAGAGCAGATAGAGGTCGCCCGGGCGAGTTTTTCCCCGGATCAGGTCCAGAGAGACGTTCTTTTCAATGCCCACCGCCCGCAGAATGACGTTTCGGTGGGAATGGGTGCGGGCCTCTTCCTTGGAGATCATGCCCTGGTCCACCATGTTCTGCACCAGGGAATGGTCGTGGGTGAGTTGCTTCAGCTCTCCATCCCGGAAACGATAGGTGCGGCTGTCGCCCATGTGGCCGAGCACGAATCCGCCGTCGAAAAAGGCCATCAGTTCCGCCGTGCAACCCATGCCTTCGTGGTTGGGCCGCTTTTTCACATGATCCAAAATTCGCTTGTTGGCCAAGGTAAAGGCCCGCTGAACCAGGGACGGCAATTCCTTTTCGCCGGGTTGATCGCTGTTTTGGTTGAAAAGCTCAAGGGCGGTTTCCGCGAAGTACCGGCTGGCCAGCTCCCCGGCCGCGGCGCCGCCCATTCCGTCGGCCACCAGGCAGAAGTTCAACTCCGGTCGGACCACGAAGGAATCCTCGTTGTTGGACCGTTTCAGCCCGACATCGGTTCGTCCCGACAAGGCGATTTTAGGCATCGGATTTTTCCACCCACGAGGATTTCGCGACCATGTATAACCCGTCCCGCAGTGCGGCTTTTCGGTTTCACGAAGGGACAGCCTAATAAAATCCCGGATGAATATCAAGGAAAAAGGCGTGGTTCGTCGCCGGGCTTGACAGCCTTCCGACGATCCGGCATCCTGAAATCCAACCGGCGATTCAAGCGGTTTCGGCGGCTTTTGAAACCGGAGCCGATCCCCGTTTCCATTTCCCTTTTCGATGGGACCGCCCATGCCCAGGCCACCCCGCGTCACCGTTCAGCTGATTCACATTCAGGGTCCGCTGAAAGGCGAAATTCAGAATTTTACCGATCCGGAAATTTCCATCGGCCGGGAACCCCAGTGCGGGGTCCGTTTTCCCGGCGACATGGTTTCCGTGTCCCGTCGTCACGCACGGATCGTTCGGGAGGGAAACCGGCACAAGCTGCTGGACGAAAGCACCAACGGAACCTTCCTGAACGGCAAGGAAATCAAAGAGGCGTTTCTGACCCCCGGAGACGTGATCACCCTTTCGGAAGAATCCGGCCCCAAGTTCAGTTTTCTGACGGACATCTCCGAGGTGGCCTCGGACTTTTCCGAGGAAGCCGTTGCGGCCGAGCCGGAGCCGGAAACCCGTCCCCCGTCCTCCCCTCCCCCTTCGGCGCCGCCCGAACCGGAACCGGTTCCCCGCTTCACCGAAGCCGACCCGGAACCCGAACGGATTTCGTCCGCCGAACCGCCGCCGTCGGAGCCCACGGTGGAACCCGATGTGGATTCGGAACCGGCCGCCCCCCCGCCGTCCCGCCCCCTCCCGCCCAACGACCGCGACATTCAGCGGGTGAAGAAGCCGCTGGCGGTGCAATTTGGGCCGACTCTTCGGGCGTTCAAGGAGCTGCCCATCGTGGCGGGGCGGCGGTCGGACTGCGATTGGGAGATTCCCCACGACGCCATCTTGGACCGTCACGCCCGCATTTTTTTCCACGACGGAAAATATTGGATTCAAGACCTGACCGGCAAGGCGACCGTGCGGGTGAACGGCGGAGAGGCCGGTTCCGGCGTTCCGCTTTCGCCGGACGACCGGATTGAATTGGCCTCCGGCGGTCCCTTTTTCCAGTTCATGGCCGGGGGACGGCTGTTGGAGGTGGAACCGCCGCCCTTTTCCCTCGGCTCAGCTTCCGAGACGGACGCCGGAGAGGATGTAGAAGAGAACCGGAAAAAGAAAAAGAGCGGATCGCTTTTGGGGAAATGGATGAAGCGTTGATTATCCCCCCGGATCTGGGCGCGGCGGAAGGAGGGCCGTTGCCGCCTCCCGGGCCGCCGCCAGCCAGGCGGTCGGATTTCCGGCGGGCGCGGTTCGACTGGTTCCCCGTTCAATCCGCCCGGTTTCCACCTCCACCCGCCGCAGGTCCAGCCGCAACACGTCCCCGAACGCCTGGTAGACGCCAAAGACCATCCACTTGGCCCCGATCATTCGGCCGATTTCCAGTCGGGTTTCCGGCGACGCCAGTTCGGAACTGCCCAGGTCGAGTTCCTCCAGGGCCAGGAGCAGCTTTTCCCGTTCCACCAGCGTGTAATTCTCCGATTCCGAAAAAACGGACATGATCTCCCCGGCCAGGGCCGGGGCCATTTCGGCGAGGAACGGGACGGTTTCGGGCGCGACCAGGCCGCCCGGTTCCGGCTCCCACACCGCCACGCTTTCCACCCCCGGCGGCCCGGCCGAATCGCTCCCATCCTTTCCCGGCAAGGGGGGCGGCGAATGCGCGCAGCCCGCCCCCACCAGAAGAAGGATCGCGATCAGGGCTTCAGGAAGCCGACGCATCGGCCGCTTTTTCCTGGACCTTGCGGTCTCTTTGGACCGCCGTTCCGCCTTCCACCACCCGAACATGGCTGAAATCCGGCTCCACTTCGGTGACTTCCACCAGCCCCAACGGCTCGGGCGAGCCCTTCAGGGTCTTTCCGCGATATTCGATGCTTTTCGGCTCTCCGAGCACCTGAAACCGGGTGCCCAGCACCACGCCCTGCCGTTCGCCCAGATTTAGAATGCCCTTCTTGCCGTCCGACTCCACCACGTAGCCCCGCAGCGGATACTCTTCGATGACCGCGCGGAGAAGCATCCGGTTCAGGGCGTCCGCCTCCCGCTCCACGGCCTCGGCGGGAATCTGGCGGGTGATGATTTTGGGCACGCCGGTGGTTTCGGTGTCGATGAGCCGCAGGGTCAGCAGGCTGCCGGCGGGTAGATGCAGCAAGGAACCGGTGCCCAGCAGTTTGGCCGCCAACACCCGGCCCAGCCGCAGTTGGGTTTCCGGGTCGGCCAGATCGGAGGAGCCCAGGTTCAGCTCTTCCAGCAGCCGCTCCAACAGAACCCGCTCCACCACCTGAACCCGGCCGGAGGCGTTGAGCCGTTGGGTAAGTCCCAGGGTCAAGACTTCGCTGAAGCCGTCCCGATCCGAAAGGCCGCCGGTTTCCCGGAAATCCACGAAGGCCAGGATCATGGGGCGGGAGGTCCATTCGTCTCCCATGTCGGCGCCGGGCGCCGCCTGTTGTTTGCGGAATCGTTCCGCCAGCTCCTTGACCAGCTTGTCCACCCGCTCCCGACGGGAGGCGTCGTTCCGCAGGGCCAGCATTTCTTCGGCCTGGCGGGCAAGCACCGCCGCGAACGGGTCGGCGCTGTCCACCGCCAGGGTCTTCCGATAGGCGGCCAGGGCCTGGTCCCATTGCCCCTCTCGTCCGTAGGTTACGCCTTTGTTCGCGGTGGCTTCCACGAAATAGGGGTCGATCTCCACCGCTTCGTCGTACTGGCCCCGGGCCTTTTCATAGTCGCCCAGGCTTGCGAAAAAACGGCCATATCGGTTTTTGGCGCGGGCCTTTTGGTAGTCGCTCCCCTCCGGCTTCCCGGCCGCTTCCCGGTAGGCGGCCTCGGCGGCCGGCTTCTGGTTTTGGGCGTAGAGAATGTCCGCCTTGATCCGGGTGGCCTGCACCCGTTCCGGGGCTTTCCGTTCCACCGCCTCCGCCGTTTTCAGCGCGGCCTCGGTTTCGCCCTTCTCCGCCAGCACCGTGGCCTCCACCTCCCGGGCCAGGATTTCGCCCTCGCCGGGGAGTTTGGCCAGGGATCGGGAGGCGGCTTCCGCCTCTTCCAGGTTGCCCTCCTCCAAGGCGGCGTAGGCTTTCACGGCCAACGCTTCGGCCTTTGCCGGCTCCTCCCTCGCCGCTTCTTCGGACAGCGCCTTGGCCACCGCCGTTTCCCGGCGCTGGAGATTGCGTTCCGCCAGCCGGGTGAGCATGACGGCCGTGGAGCCGCCCCCGCCCTTGAGCAGATCCAGCACGATCCGGTCCGGTCCCAGAATGCAGACGGTGGGCAGGATGAGCCGGGCGTCGTACTGGTCCGAAATGTTTGCGCCGTCCAGCAGGACGGGAAAGGCCGGTTTGTGCTTTTCGGCGAACGTTCGGGCCTGGGATTCGCTGGACCGGGTGATGGCCCAGACGGTCATGCCGGCGGTTTTGTAATCCCGGGCGATGTCGTCGATGCGCAACAGCCCCTCCTGACTGGCCGGCGACGTGGCGTCGAAGAAGTAAAGCACCGTCATCGGCGTGGTCGCCATGGCGGCCAGATCATAGGTTTTGCCGTCCAGACCGGGCGCCTGAAAGGCCGGCGCCGGATCTCCCGACATGGGCCGGGCCCATGCGGAGAGGGGAACGGCAAGGAGAAAGGCCAGCGCGCCCAGGCGGGCGATGGTCCGTTTCATGTCTTTTTCCTCCCATTGAAATGTGAAGGGACCGGCGACGCGGTCGCCGACGTGATTTTGGAACGGGTTCCAATCGATGGTTTCAGCCGGCGCCGACCGAGACCGCAATGCCGCGGGCAACCGCCCTCTCCTCTCCCGGGTTTCGAAACGGGTTGCTTCCTCCGGGCCGCCCGGAATGGCTGGCGGCGTGGATCAGGGCATGGGCTGGAGACGAATGCGAAGCGGGATCGGCTCCGGCTCGGTGAGGTCCAATTGGGCCCGCCAGTCGTGGTATCCATCCAGCCGCAACCGCACCTCGTGTTTGCCCAGGGGTAGCGGCAGGTCCATCGGGGCCGTCCCCCGGGATTCTCCGTCCACGAAAATTTCCGCCGAGGCGGGGTCGGATTGGATGGAAAGCAGGGCTTTGGCCGCCGTCTCGGCCGGTTCCTCCGTCGGAGCGGTGGTTTGCGGCGCCGGTTCCGGCGTCGATTCCGGAGCAGGGTCCGGAGCAGGGTCCGGAACGACCGGTGAATCCGGCCGGAATTGCCAGACTCCGACCACCAGCAGAAGAATCAGAACCGCGCCCGCGGCAAGCGGACGGGTCCAGTTCCGTCCCGAAACCGTCGTTGGGCCGGGCGTGGCCGGCGGCTGGTCCATTTCGCAGACCCCGTTGTCGGCCGCGCAGGACTGAAGGGCTTCCCCAAGGAATTTTCCGGTTTGGAAGCGGTCTTCGGGGCGCTTGGCCAGGCACCGGAGAATGAGGTCCGAAAAGCCCCTGGAAATTTGGGGATTGAGTTCCGACGGCGGCGGCGGGGTTTCTTCGGTGATGGCGCGAAACAGCCCCGCCAGGTTTTTGGCCTCGAAGGGCCGACGGCCGGTGGACAGTTCGTAGAGAATGACGCCCAGGGCGTAGATGTCCGACCGGCAGTCCGGCGTTTCGCCCATCACCTGCTCCGGGGACATGTAGACCGGCGTGCCCAGAATTTCTCCGGCCTGGGTCTGGCGGGTGACCGTGGGATCGTCGATGTGTGCGATGCCGAAATCGGTGATTTTGACCCGGTCGTCGGTCAGGAGAAGGACGTTGGCCGGCTTGATGTCCCGGTGGACCACCCCTTTGCCGTGGGCGTAATCCAGGGCGTCGGCCATCTGGATTCCGATTCGAACCACCCGGTCCACGGAGAGCCGGGTTTCTCCCGCGTAGTCGGACAGGGGCCGGCCCATGAGGAATTCCATGGCGATGTAAAGCGTCCCCTGGTCCCGCCCCACGTCGTACACCGTGACGATGTTGGGATGGGACAGGCGGCCGATGGCCACGGCCTCCTTGAAGAAGCGCTGGACGAAATACTCGTCGTCCACGTAGTCGGACCGCAGCGCTTTGAGCGCCACGATCCGGTCGATCTGGGGGTCGTGGGCGCTGTAGACCACGCCCATGGCGCCCTTTCCCAGCTCGTCCACCACCTCGTATCGTCCAAACTTCATGGCGACGGCTTTCGCAGGAAATCCATCATCGTGTCCAGGGGAATCAGAAATCCGACCGTGGCGGTTCCCCGAAACCTTCCCTTGATCATGCCCAGCAATCGTCCCTCCGCGTCGAAGACCGGGCTGCCGGAGCTGCCTCGGCGGATTTCCATCCGGATGGGGACCAGCGGAAGCCCGTCCAGATGGCGGGCGGGACCGTCGGCCACCCCGCCGTGCAGAAGGCCGATGACGTTTCCCGGGCATCCCACCGTGAACACGGCCTCTCCGGTGGCGACGCCGGATCGGCCATCGCCCAGCGAAAGCGCGGGCGTTTCGGCGATTCCGGTTTCCAGCAGGAGCAGATCGCGCCGGACGTCCCGGCGAAACACGTTCGCCCGTACGGATCGCCCGTTGGAAAAGGTCACGCGCAAATTCCGAAGATCGGTGAATCCGTGCGCCGTGGTCAGCACCAGCCCGTTCCGATCCACCAGAAATCCGGAAAACCATACCAACCCGGAATCGCCCCGGGCCCGTACGCAGACCACCGCCTCCTGTTGGGCCAACACCGTCTCCGGGACGGCCATTGCCGGAGGTCGGACTTCATCCCCCGGTATCCATTCGGCGTAGGCGGCGAGGGTTTTCCAGAGGCTTTCCAGGCAGTCGGCTTTTGCGTTTGCTCCACATCGCCCCTGGACTTCGGTGGCCAGCGGGGAACGGGGTTGGAGTTCCACCACCGCCGCCTCCCCTTCCCGCCGCCCGATCAGCCGGAGCCGTCCCATGGACTCCGGCGACCGGCGCACTTCGTATCCCGCGTGCCGGAACCATTCCAGCGCGAGACGTTCCACTTCGGCCAAAGGAAGAGAATACGGCCGACCGGCGTCGTTCTCCGAACCGGCAATGGCCGAGGGGGCGCCCCCGAGCGCGGCCAGAAAAACCAGCCACCAAATCGCTTTTCTCGCCAATCGGGACCTTCTCCTTCGGGACGGACGGTCTCGTTCGGGACCCAATGCCGGGGCGGCGCCAGCCATGATCTCTCCTCGCCTAGGGGAAACCGACCGTAATGGCGATGGTTTCGAAGTCGGTTTCCTCCGGGGTTCCGGAATCGAAGACGGTGAAGGTCACGTCGTACGTACCGGCGTCCTCGACGCTCGCGTTCAACCAGGAAAACTCGCGGGTTTGCGGGTCAAAATTGGCGCCGATTTCCAAGGGCGTGCCGGCGGCGGCGTAGCTCAACAATGCGTCGTCCCCGTCCGGGTCGGTGGCGTTGACCGTGAACGCAAGGCCGGGCGGGTCGCCGCCGAGGTCCAAGAACCGGTCTCCGACGGGGTCCAGAATGGGCGGCTGATTCAACACGTCGGCAATCACCGTCATCACGATGGTTTCGGAATCCGACAGGGGCGGCGCCCCGTCGTCGGTCACCGTGAAGGTCATGTTGTAGCTTCCCTCGTCCTCGGCGGTGACGAACCAGGTCAGTTCATTTCCTTCCAGGCTTGCGCCCAACTCCATGGGGGTCCCGTCCGCCTCGAAAGTCAAATTGTCGTCGGGGTTGGGGTCGGTGGCGAAGAGACTGATCTGAAAGGGGAAGGGTTCCAGACCAACCTGGACTTCCCGATCCAAAACCGGTTCAAGAACGGGAGGATCATTGTTCGTCGTGACCGTGATGTTGACGGATATGGAACTCTGGGCGTTGGGAACCCCGTCGTCCGTTGCCGTAAAGGTCACAACATAACCGCCCACGTCTTCGGGAGCGGGGAACCAGCGAAAAACCCTTTCGACCGGATCATAAGAGGCGCCCAACTGAAACGGTTGTCCGGTTTCCGTGATGGTAAACAGGTCGCCATCCGGGTCGGTGGCGCTTACGGAGAATACGACACCAATTTCGTCGTTAACGCCGACGGTTTGATCCGGAATGGGGGTGAAAACCGGCGGTTGGTTCGTCGATTCCACCCGAATCGTGATCGTTTCCGAATCCGATTCCGGCGGATTTCCGTCGTCGGTCACCGTAAACGTGACGAGATGGGCGCCGATGTCCGCGGAACCTGCATTCCACCGGAAAAAACGTTGGTTCGAATCGAAAACGGCGCCTCGTTGAAACGGCGCGCCGCCGGCCGTGAAGGCGAAAAAATCCCCATCGGGGTCCGAAGCGCTCACAGGGAATTCGAGAAAACCGATGCCATCTGAATTGATGAACAGGGTCCGATTTCCAATTGGATCGAGGATGGGTGGACGGTTGTCCGATGCAAGGGCAATCTCGATTTGCATAACATCCGTCAGTCCCCTTTCGTCGGTAACGGTAAATTGGGCGATGATCGTGTTGTTTACCAGTTCTTCCGGCGTCCATTGGAATCTTCTCTCGGCGGGATTGAACGACGCGGTCGGAGGAATCACATCCGCCTCATACGTAAGCTCGTCTCCATCTGGGTCTGTGGCTTCAATTACAAGATCAATGGGCGAACCGATCAGGGCCTCGAAGGGTTCGATGGGCCTAAAGTTGGGCGGCCGATTGGTGTCGCCGACAGTAATTTGAACGGTCAGCGTGTCTTCCAGGGGTGGTTCACCATTGTCCCTCACCGTGAATATCGCCTCGATGGGCGGTTGCGATGGAATGTCGAAGCCCGGCGTCCAGGAAAAGGTCTGGGTCGGCGGATCGAATACTGCACCGTCCGGCAGGCCGTCGGCAGTATACGTCAGTGGATCGCCGTCCGGGTCGGTGGCGGTGACGACGAAAACCAGCTCTTCCCCTTCATCCACCCGTTGGTTGCCAATTGGGGTGAAACGAGGGGGTTGATTGCCCGGTTCGATATTGAAAATCACCGTTTCCGAGTCGGTCTGGACCGGTGTTCCGTCATCCGCTGCCTGGAATACCGCGATTTGTTCCCCGGTTTGAGATTCGGCCACGAGCCATCGGAATATTCCGGTTTCCGCCTCAAACGTCGCCCCATTTGGAAGGGTTTGCGGGGAGAGGGTTACGGTGTCTTCCGGGTCCGGATCGGTCGCGGTGACCGTAAATTCGAAGATATCCCCCGGAACCCCAAATTGCCTATCGATGGGCGCGATCACCGGCGGCTGGTTGCCGGGGCCGACCGTGATGATGATTTCCTCGGAGTCGCCAAGGGGAGGGTTGCCGTCGTCCGCTACCGAAAAAATGACCGGGAAATCTCCCACCTGGTTCAGGTCGGGCGTCCATTCAAACCTCCCGGTAGTGGGGTCGAAGAAAGCGCCTGGCGGTTCCGAACCTTTGCCAAAGGTCAATTGGTCTCCTTCGTTGGGGTCCGAAGCTTCCAAGAAAATCGCGATGGGCAATCCGGCATCTACAGATTGGTTTCCGATGGGTGAAAGAACCGGCGGAAGATTGACGATGGGAAGGAGCAAAATGGTTCCGGCGTCGGTGGTTTGATTGGGCAGCACCGAAATGGCTTCGGACGTTCCGGAGAACAGCACTTCGTCTTCCGGGCCGATGGCGTCGATGAGCACTTCATAATCGTCGCCGACGGGTACCGCTTGGATGGTACCCTGACGATCCTCGCAGGCCCAGGGACCGCCGATGGCCACCACCGCCCCGTTGGCGTCGAAGACGATGGCTTCAATGAACTGGATATTGAAAAACTCGCAGTCAAATCCCTGGCGTTGAAGACGGACGCCGGCGTCCGGGGATATGGCCAAACTGAAAAGGAGGCTGCCGGTTTGGGAGGCGTTTTCGGCCGTTTCCGACCCGCCTCCCCCACCTCCTCCGCAAGCGGACAAGAAGCCGAACAGGCATGCCGCGGTCAGCGCGCAAATAGGGCGAATGAAGCATGGGGGAATCTGGATGGAATTCATTTTCCTCTCCTTTCCGGGAATTACCAGGATACCCCAATGCTTCCGGTATCGGGGGCTTGGTCGCGGTTTTCGGCGCCCGGGCTTTCCCCGGCGGTGGCGGCGGATGTCGCCGCGGCTTCGGCGGCGTCCGCGCTTGCGGCCGCGCCAACGTCGGTTTCGGCCATTTCCGCCAAGTCGGTGGCGGTCATGGTGCTTAACGAGGAGATGCTTGGCGAATCCGCGCCCGGGGATGTTTCCAGACCCCAGAAGGCCAGCCGGAAATTCGGGTCTTCGTCCAACGCTTTCCGGTAAAACCGGCGGGCCTCCGCCCAGCGCCCTTGGTCTTGGGCGTCCAAGGCCTGGCCGTAAAAATTTGCGGCGGGGAGGCTTTGGGTGTGATGGCTTTTCAGCATCTCCGCCGCGGCGGCGTCTTTCCGGACTTGAAGCGTGGCCAGAATTCGCTCCACCATGGCCTTTTGCAGCTCGAAAAACCGTTCTTCCGGATAGGAAAGGTTGAAGGTGTCCACCACCTCTCTCTCGGTTGTGGACGCAATGCTGGTATCCGCGGTCATGCTTCCGGTTTTGAGGGCGCCCACCACCAGCTTTTCGGCGCCCAGGAGTCTGCCGGCGCGGGGCGCCGTTCCTTCGGCGACGATTCCGCTTTCACCCAGAGCCATTTCATCTTGGAGGTATTGCACCCGAATGCGTTCCACGACCTGAAGCCCGGAAACTTCGGAAAGATCGGAAATGATCATGGCGGCCATCGCCTTTTGCAAATGGCGATAGCGGTTGTCGGAACTCGCGTCCCGAAAGGGAAACACGGCAACGACGTTGGACTCCGGCGGTCGGGTTTGGAGGGTTTCTTCGTTTTGGAGGGCTTCCTTTGCCAGTCGAATGCTTTCGCTGATGGCCACCAGTGTTCGGTTTTGAGCGATGGCCTGGCTGACCTTGGGCTTCTCCGGATTCCGGTATTCGGCCCAGGTGTCCACGGCGGCTTGGCGGTCGTCTTTGGCGAGTTGGGCAAGGCCAAGGTAGTAGGTGGCGTCCGGGATTCCGGGGCGCCGGTCGAGGACGGTTTGAAGCTCGGCGATGGCGCGGTCGATTTGGCCGGCTTCGTAGAGGGCGTGGCCGAGGCGGGTGCGGGCGTTCCAGTCGTCGGGGTTTTTGGTCAAATGTTTTTCGTACCAGGGAATGGCCGATTCGTATCCGCCGAAGTTGTAGCGTAAATTTGCGGAGTTTCCGGGGCCGCAACCCCAGATGAAAAAAACGGCCGAAAAGAGAATCGCGAAATTGCGGAGGAAATGCCTTTTGCCATCTTCCATAAGACACCTTCTTTCCGGCGGGGGACGATGTTTGGGGGAGGATCAACGCTTCATATTGGATTGGACCTTTAACTTATCGATTGGAATTGTTTCTTATTATTGATCATCAGGAATAAGGGTTAATGACGAACTCATATTTTCCTGAAGGAAAATCCTTGGTGTTCCGGGTTGCCAGCTTCAACTCATGGAAACAAGTCGTCACCATTGGACCCGCATGGATTCTTGATAGGCCAAGCCGTCTCCTCGTCTCCATATCCCTTCTGTTGCGTGAAGAAGACGGTGGAATTCGTCGATGTTTTCCTCCGGGGAGGTTTGTTTTTCGTCAATGATCAGGACAATTTGATGCTTCCCAGGGGAAATATCATCGGGCAATTGGATGCGGATGGTCCGATCGTTTTGGATGTCCAGTTCGTAGCTTAGCTTACGCATGGGAAATTTTTCTCCATCCTGGGAATTCAGGTTTTTTATTGCGCGGCAATAGGGTGTTCCGATTCGCATCTGTCCGAATAGACCAATACATCGAAAAGGCTGCCTTTTTCCTTTGCCTCCTGAACGGCGCATTCGATATTCCTTGCGACGAAGTCATCAAACCACTCATTCCCACATAAGGAACAAATTGTCGCTGGAACTTCCTTGATCACGATCACAGCGCCATCCACATCGGCCATGAAGGTTGTCACATCCGGTTTTTTCCGTCCGCCACATAGCGGACATAAATCAGGAGCGTTATGATGTACCATCGGTTTTCCTCGTTTTGAGGTCCGCATGAAAATGAAAATCATCTGGCTCATATGCGGTAATAACGTAAAGCTGGTGCCTAACATCATCGTGTGAGATTACCACATGAATAAATTTGCCATCCCCGCTTCCAAGCACCAAGGCGCTACGGTTTGTCCTCAGGATAGTATTCGATGAAATCACCCGTCAATAGGGTTTGTTTGACTGTGTTTCGGGTAATTTTTCGTTCCAGCATCTTGCGAATCGCGTGGGCAGACCATTGTATCTTTCCTGAATTAACCGCAATACCGTTCATTTTGGCCAAAAATGGTAGGGGCGAATCGCATTCGCCCTTGGTCAATCCGGCACGGTTGAGCAATTGAAATCCCAAAGTGAACGGCATTGGAATTAACCGCCTGATAAATCTTCGATTTGTCCATTGTCTTGGCTGGAAATGGTTGTCTGTTTGGGGCTATTTCAATCCCAACATCCGCATCTGCCGCTTCGCAGGAGCTTTCACGTTGAAGAGCGGTTTTCCCGGCTCCAGCAGGGACAGTTCAATGGCGGCGGCGGCGCGTTGGCGCTGGTAGCCGGTTTTCAGAACCTCCCACAGCTGCTTTTTGGCGATGGGCCGACCGCAAAGGTGCCGGCTTCCTTTTTTGAAGCTTTTTCGGTTTTCGGCCCACCAGCGGTCGATGGCGGCGGGATCGGGCCAGGGCAAATCTTCATCCGGGTCCAGGTCCACGTCGTCGTCGGCCGGGTCTTCCGTGGGGCCGGCTTCGAAATTTTCCGGCGGTTCGGCCTCCAGGTCTTCGTAGGCGATGTCCAGTCCGGTGATCATGGACAGGGCTTCGCCGGCGACGCGAGCGAGTTCCGGGGTCGCCATTTGCTCAATGATCCAGGGGACGTCCGCGGGATCGCCGAGGGCCCCGGCGGCGATGATGGCTTTTCGTTTATGTTCTTCCTTGCCCGCGAGATTCTGGAACCATTCGCGGTTCCCGTCGATTCTTCCGGTTCGAACGGCCATGGCGGCGGCGGATTTGGAACGGGGGCCGTCCGCTTCGGCAAAGGATTTGAGGACCTTTCGCGCTTCGGATTCGCCGAGGAGGATTCCGGACCAGGCCGCATGGTACCGGACCTCGGAATTTTCGTGGTCGAAAAACGGGACTACGGAACCGGCCCAGCTTTGCTTGCCTAGTTCGCCAATGGCTTTGAGGGCTCGGGAAAGAAGTCTTGGATCGTCGCTCTGAAGCGCGTTTTGAAGGGTCTCTCCCGGGTCTTGGCGATGAATGGCGAATCCGGCGATGCCGATTCGCTGGATTTCCGGCGAATCGTTTTTTAGGAACCGTTGGAGAAATGGCTCGACTTGTTCGAAAGATAGCCATCCAAGAGCGGAGATGAAACCTTGGTATAATTCAACGTCGGGTTCGCATTTTTGGAGGACCGTTTGGATTCGTTCCTCGTCTCCGCTTTCCAACGCCAAAATTGCGGCGGTGAAAATTTCGCCGGGCTCCTCCCAGGCCAGTTCTTCGAGGCAGATTTCCCAGCCGGGATCGCCCGCGACTCGGAGGCCGTCGATGTGGGC
>JBKHDD010000005.1:0-74405 GCA_046541515.1 Desulfococcaceae bacterium | reverse complement strand
ACGAAGAGCATAGATGACGTCGGCGCCCCGGAAGAGGCGGGCCTGGTCGAAAAAACGGACATCCAGCCGGTCGCCGGCCGCTTCGCGCAGTTCGTCGGCGAATCGGCGCACGAATCGGGCCTGGACGTGGTCCGGCTGGTTTTCCGCGGAGACGCCCATCGGGGGTGTCAAGTCGGCCCCCGCCGTTCCGGCGGAGACCAGGGCCAGACAGAGGGCGGCCGGGAACCGGAAAATTCGCCGGCGCATGAGAATCTCCTAGTGCCCCGATGCCGGGACGGCGTCGGCCAGCCGGCGTTCCAGCTCCTCCTGGATGCCGTCCAGCAGAAACTGGTCCGCCATCCGGGAAAGCCGATCCCGAAACCCGGGGAACTCCGTCAAGGCGGCGAGATGTTCACGAAAGCCGGAAACGTCGCCGATTTGAACGGCTTCCAGCAGCGTTTTCAGGTGAAGAGGCGTTGGAACGGCCGTGGGCTCCGGGAAATCGATTTCCGGAACTTCATGGTCCGACGCGGGAGACCTCGGTTCCAGGAAAAGGAGGGCTTTTAGCAAATTCATCAAATCTTCCACCTGGATGGGCTTCAAAAGATAACCGTCGCATCCGGCGCCTAGGAAGCGTTGACGAACCATTCCCAATGCGTTGGCGGAAACAACGACCAGCGGAATATCTCGAAGGATGGGAAGGGTCTTGAACGTTCGAACCACCGCCAGGCTCGTCGGGTTGGGCCCCCCTCCATCCATCAGAACAAGGTCCGGGGGCCGCTCCAACGCGGATCGGATCACCGTTCGGCCTTCGGGTACGATCTCCACCTGGAAATTCGCGTTCGCCAGCATCTCCCGCAGAAGTCGGCGATGGGTGGGACGGGGATCGGCCACCAGAATCCGGCGTCCGCTTCCATCGAGGCGAAAGACGGAGGCCCCCCGTCGGACCGTCGTTCCCCCGGACGTCGGCGCGGTCAGTTCCAGGTCGAAATAGAACCGGCTGCCCCGCCCCGGATGGCTTTCCACCCGCAACTGGCCTCCCATCAGGGCCACAAGGCGTCGGCTGATGGCCAGTCCAAGGCCGGCGCCTTCGCTTTGGGAAATGGCGTCTCCCGCTTGAAAAAAGGGGTGGAAGATCGATTCCTGATGCGTCTTGGGAATGCCGACGCCGGTGTCGGCCACGGAAAACCGCCAGCGGCTTTTGCCGGAAAGACGGTTGGAAGAAGGCAGAGGCGCCAAGTTCAAAACGATCTCCCCCGCCTCGGTGTTTTTTACGGCGTTCCCCAGAAGGTTGAGCAACACCTGTCGCAGCCGGACTTCGTCGGCCTGGATGACATCGGGGAAGTCGGGAGGGAGTTCCATGCGAAAGCGAAGGAATTTGTTCCGAACCCGTATCTGCCCCTTGCACATGTCCGCCAGCCGCTCCAGAAATTCGGAAAGATGGAACGGCGATTCCCGCAACACCATTTTCCGCGCCTCGATTTTGGAGAGGTCCAGCACGTCGTTGATCATGGTGAGCAAATGTTCGCCGTTGTCGCGGATAATTTCGACCCATTCCCGCGGGCGAGACGCCAAATCGGCCCGCTGAAGCAGCAGCTGGGCATAGCCCAGAATGCCGTTCAACGGCGTGCGGAGGTCGTGGCTCATGTTGGCGAGGAACTCCGATTTGGCCCGACTGGCCGATTCGGCCCGTTTCTTTTCGATTTGGAGTTCCCGTTCCATCGCCTGTTGCTTCCTCCGGTGGCGGGCCAAGCGTTGGGCAATGGTCAGGCGGGCCTTCAGGTGTTCCAGTTCAATGGGTTTCGCCAAAAAATCGTCGGCCCCCGCGTCAAGCACCGCTTCCAGGCCGCTTTTGCGCTCGTAGGCGGTCATGACCAGAATCACCATGAACCGACCGTCCGGCTTCGCGCGAAGTTTGGCGACCAATTCCAGCCCGTTCATTCCCGGCATGTAGACGTCGGTCAAAATCAACGGAAAAAAAACGGATTGGACCCGTTCCAGCGCCTCCCGGGCGTCCGAACGGGTTTCCGTCTCCAGCCCCATTCGATCGGCGACCCGTTCCAGGTAGCGGCGCACCGACCGGTCGTCGTCCACGATAAGAATTTTCATTGGGTCACGATTTGCCGGCGATTGGGCCGGATTTCCGCAAGCGGTAGACATAGGCGAGGACTTCGGCCACCGCCCGAAAGAGGTCCGGCGGGATGGGGGCGTCCAAGGGGACCGATCGATAAAGCGCCCGGGCCAAGGGGCGCTGTTCCACCAGGGGGACGCCGTGTTCCCGCGCGATTTCCCGAATTCGGGCGGCCACATGGCCCGCGCCCTTGGCGGTCACCCGGGGCGCGCTCATCCGTTCGGGATCATAGGCCAAGGCCACGGCCAAGCGGGTCGGGTTGGTGATGACCACTTCGGCCCGGGGAACGGCCATCATCATGCGTTTACGGGCCATCTCGGCCTGAACGCTGCGAATTCGGGCCCGAATTTGGGGATCGCCTTCCTGTTGGCGATGTTCCTCCTTAACTTCCTGGCGGGTCATCCGCAAGTCTTTTTCATGACGCCATTTTTGGAAGGAAACGTCCAAGGCGGCGATCAGAAGCAGGGCCAGCGCCGCGTAAAAACAGACCCGCAACGTCATGCCGCCCATCACCCCCAGCAGGGCGTTGGCCGGAACGCCCGCCAGGGGCGGAATCTCGGCCAGATGGGCGCGGATGGTCAGAAACGTGACCGTCCCCACCGCCGCCATTTTCAGAAGCGATTTCACCAGCTCCGCCAGGGAGCGCAGGGAAAACAGGCGCGCCATTCCTTTGACCGGATCCAGCCGTCCGGCGTCGGGTATCAGAGGCTTGCCCGCGAGCAGGAAACCGAACTGTCCGACATTGGCCGCAACCCCGGCCAAGGCCACCGCGCCCATGAGGGGCGCGAGGATCAGCGCGGCGCGGGAAACCTGGGCGGCCATCAGCGGCCGGATCGAATTTGGGGTCAGGGAAACGTCGGCCGAGAGCCGGAAGGCGTCCCGCATGGCTTCCAGCAGGGAACGAACCATCCATTCCCCGGCGAACAAAAACGTCCCCAGCGCCGCCAGCAGCACGATGGCGGACGGCGCCTCCATGCTTCGGGCGACGGCGCCTTTTTTCCGCGATTCTTCCCGCTTTCGCGGGGTTGCTTCCTCGGTTTTTTCCTGGTCGGATTGTTCCGCCACGGACGCCTCCTCCGCCGGGTTCCGGTTGTCGAATACAAGTTACCGGAAGGGCTGAATCACGGTCAGCAGGGTTTCTCCCACCTCCCCAAACCGGTCCCCCAGGACCAGCCAGACGAACGGAAAGGAGAGGGCCATGAACAGGAGTCCCACCGCGATGGACACCGGCATGGCCACGAAATAGACGTTCATTTGGGGCACCGTGCGGGCCACGATGCCCAAGGCCGCGGTGGTCAGCAGCAAGGCCGTCAGCACCGGGGCGGAGACCGCGATGGACATGCCGAACATGTCCCCGGCCAGGGCGACCAGCGGGCGGGCGCCCGCTTCCGACCAGAGCGCCCGCCCCGGGGGAAGGCGCTGGAAGGTTTCCGCCAGGGCTCGCAACAGCATGTGGTGGCCGTTAACGGTCAAAAATATCAGCGTGGCGAACAGGTTGTAGGCTTGCGCGGGAAGGGATGCCTGGGCGGAGGTGACCGGATCGAAGATATTGGCCACGGCGAAGCCCATCTGAAAACCCACCATTTGCCCCGCCATTTGCACCCCCGTGAACAGCAGACGAATCGACAGGCCCATGAGCGCGCCCAGGAGCACTTCTCCGACCGCGGCCAGCCCCAGGGAGATCAGGTCCGCCGGCGGGGACCCCGGCGGGGGAGCGCTCCAGAACATGGCCGCGCTCAGACCCAGCGCCAACCCGGCCTTAAACAGCGGCGGCACGCCCCGGGTGTCCAGCACCGGCAGGAAGCCAACGAGGCTGACCACCCGGAGGAAGACCAGGAAGAAAAGATGCAGGGCGTTCAGGGGAACGGTGAACTCGGCCACGGGGAATTACCGAATATATTCCGGGATGTTAATGATCAGGTTTTGGGTGAAAGACAAAAAGACCTGCAACATCCAGGGAAAGGCCAGGAGCAGGGCCAGGCCCACGGCGATCATTTTGGGGATCAGCACCAGGGTCATTTCGTTGATCTGGGTGGCGGCCTGGAACATGCTGACCAGCACGCCCGCCGCCAATCCCGCCAGCAGCATGGGCGCCGCCAACAGCAGGGCGGTTTTGATGGCTTCCATCAGAAAACCGGTGACGAATTCGGGGGTCATAAACATTTCTCCGGGAAAAACGGGACAAAAGCCAGTGCCGTTCCAATGGGGATTTCCAAAGAACGGCGGCGCCGGATGGGCAAGGGCGTATGCGATCCGCCGCGATTCGATTTTGCCAAAAGGACGGATTCAGGCGGAAAGTCGGCCTTTCCAGGATCAAAAACTTCGCGTCAACGATCCGACGATCAGGTACCAGCCGTCCGCCAGCACAAACAGCATGAGTTTGAACGGCAGGGACACCATAACCGGCGGCAGCATCATCATGCCCATGGACAGCAGCACGCTGGCCACCACCATGTCCACGATCAGAAAGGGCAGATACAGCAAAAACGCGATCTGAAAGGCGGTTTTCAGCTCGCTGATGACGAAGGCCGGAATCAGTATCCGGCTGGGCACGTCGTCGATGGTCCGGGGCCGCTCCAGCCCGGCGATGTCCACGAACAAGGCGAGATCCCGTTCCCGGGTCTGGGCCGCCATGAATCCCCGCAGCGGCGCCTCCGCCCGGCCAAGCGCCTCGGTCAGGGGGATTTCTTCGGCCAGATAGGGGGTCACGGCGTTCTCGTAGACCCGTTCTCCCGCGGGAAACATGATGAAGAGGGTGAGAAACAGGGACAGGCCGATGATCACCGGGTTGGGCGGGGTCCCCTGGGTGCCCAGGGCCTGCCGCAGGATGGAAAGCACCACCACGATCCGCGTAAAGCCGGTGACCATGACCAGAATGGCCGGCGCCAGGGACAGAACGGTGAAAAGGAGAAAAATCTCCAGCACCACGGCGGACCGCCCGGTTTCCTCCCCTCCCGAAAGGTCGATGCGGATGCCCGATCCACCGCTCGAACCCGCGACGGGCGAGGCGGGGTCGGCGGCGGAAAGGTCGCCCGCCGTTCCGACGAGCAGGAACAAAAAAGTTGCGACGGCCAGTCGGCGCCGAAACCGCCGGGAGAATGCCGGCGAGCCTGGCCGGGTCATTTCGTCCGATCCTCCGGAGCTGTGCCGGAGGTCCGCCCCGCGCCGCTTTTCCGGCCCAGCGCCTTTCCAAGCAACTCTTTGAAATCGCGCGTCTCCGGCCGGCTTTCCAATTGGCGCATTTGTTCGGGATCGGCGATTCGGTCCAGCAGTTCGATCCGCTCCCGGGTGACGCCCAAAACCAGCACCGCCCCGGGGATTTGGATCAGCGCGATCCGTTCCCGAGCCCCCAGCGGCCGGGTGGCCAGCACCCGGATCGGGTCGCCGCCCCCGCGGGCGCCCACGCCGTATTTCCGGGCCAGGTACAAGGCCCCGACCAGCAAAATCGACAGCGACGCCAGGGCGCCCAACATGCGCAGGGCGGCGAAGGCGAGATCGGGGTCGCCGGTCATCCCAGCCGCTCGATCCGTTCGGCCGGCGTCACGATTTCCGTGATCCGGACCCCGTATTTTTCCTTGACCACCACCACGTCGCCCCGGGCGATGAGCCGGTCGTTGGCCAGAATGTCCACGGGTCCGCCGGAAGGCCGGTCCAGTTCAACCACGGCCCCTTCCCCCAGCTTCAGCAGATCGGCGATGGGCATCCGGGTGCGGCCCAGTTCCACGGTCAGGCTCAAGGGGATGTCCAGGATAAATTCCAGGTCCCGGTCCGGGTTTCCGTTTTCATTTTCCGGGGCGGGGAAGGCGAATTCTTCCTCGGGCTTTTGCTCCCCGGAGGCGTTTTCGATGGATTCATCGGCCATTGGATGCTCCGTTCTCGGGCATGGCGTCCCGGCGGGCGGCGATTTGGATCGCCCGGTTTCCATTTCGGGCGCCGGGGTAAGCGGTCAATTTCGCGATTCCCTCCACGGTGACGGGCACCGGCGATTCCACGCCGTTGTCCAGGTGCACGACGTCGCCCACCGCCAGTTCCAAAAGGCCCCGAATGGTCAGGCGGGCCCGCCCCAGTTCGGCGGTCAGGGTCACCGGCGTCCGGTTCACGGCCCCTCGGAGGCGGTCGTCCGGCGTCCGTCGAATTTCCCGATCCCGAAGCCGTTCGAACGAAAGCACGTCCCGAATCGGCTCCAGAATCCGAAGGGGCAGGCAAAGGAAAAGGCTGTCGGTAAACGCGCCCCCGTCCACGGTGAAGCCGGCGGTCATGATCGGTTCGTCGGGCCCGATCACCTGGACAAATTTGGGGTTGGATTCGGCGCTGCGGTACCGGACCCGGACGGTGCCCACCACCTCCCAGGCGGTTTCCAGGCCCGAGAGCAGGTCGGCGACCAGGCGACGGATTACCCGCTGCTCGATCAGGGTGAAATCCCGCCCGGGGGACACCGGCCGACCCGTGCCGCCAAAGGCGCAGTCGACAAAGGAGAAAACCAGGCCGTCGCCCATGACGAGCAAGGCCGGACCGGGCAGCGGGTCCATGGCGAACACGCTGAAACTGGTGGGGCGCCCGAATCCCTTGAGAAACGTTCTGAACCGCTGAACTTCCGCCGAAATAAAGCTGACCTCCACCGGATTCCGGAGCCGATCCTCCAGGACGCCTCGGATTTGGCGGGCCAGCCGGTCGAACACCTGATCCAGAACATCGAAGGACTCCCGGCGACCGGAACCGCCGGCGGCGAAATCCACCGCCCTTGCTCCGGCCTCCTCGGCCGCCGTCTCGGCCTCGGACGTTTCGCCGGCCTCCACTTTGCCCTCCGCCATGGCGTCGTAAAGGGCGTCGATCTCTTCCTGGGAGAGAATCTTTTCGTTCACGGCTACTGGATAACGAAATCGGTAAAGTAAATATTGCGCACTTCTCCGGTCTGAAGCCGTTCGTTGATGGCGGCGATCAGCTCCTCCCGGAGGGACTGTTTCCCGGCGACGCTGTTCAGGTCGGCGCTTTGTTTGGTGGGCAGGCGGGTCAGGATCAGGTCCCGAATCTGCGGCAGCCGGAGATCCATTTCCTCGCGAACCGCCTCGTCGCTCAATTCCAGAGAGAGGGTGATTTTGAGATAATAGGTGTGCTTGGCGTCGGCCAAGTTCACCACGAAGGTGTCCAGCGCGTACACCGGTCCCATGGCCGGGGACTCCGGTTCGGCGGCTTCCTCGGTTTCGGCCGCCGTTTTTCCGCCGTCGTCTTTCAAATCGGACAGCTTCGTCCACATAAAATAGAAGCCGGCCCCGATGCCGCCGAAGAGCAGGAAGGCGACCAGTAGGACGAGGACAATGATTTTCTTTTTACTCATGGGAAGCCGTTCCTTCGGTGAGGACGATGATTTCCACCCGCCGGTTGGCCGAACGTCCGGCCGCGGAGTCGTTGGGGACCGCCGGACGGTCGGCGCCGAATCCGACGGCGCCGATGCGGCCGGGAGAGATGCGTCCCGTTTCCACCAAAAAGCGGGCCACCGCGTGGGCCCGGGCCAGGGAAAGGGCATAGTTGGAGCTGAAGGCGGAATGGCGAATGGGCCGGTCGTCGGTGTGGCCCTCCACGCGCACGCGGCCCGCCAAGGTTTCCACCGCCTCGGCCACCCGGGCCAGAACCGGTCGCCCCCGATCCTCCAATCCGGCCCGGCCGGAGCGGAAAAGCACGGTTTCCGAAAGGGCGATGGCGATGCCTTCGCAGGTTTTCCGGGATTGGACCCCTTCCAGATCGGCCAGTTCGGGAACCGCCGCGTCCGGGGCGGAGGGCGCCGGAACGGGTTCGGATGCTTTCGCTCGAATCGTCTTCAGGTCCATGGATACCATCGCCGCAAGGAGGGCCATGACCGTCAAAAGCAGGGGAAGCATCCGGTCCATGGCGTTTCCGACGCGATCGGGGTTGGTGGATTCAATGGCGTGGGGCATGGAGTGGGTCATCCGATTCGGGGTTCTTCGGTTTCGGAGGAACGGAATCCGGGCCGCCGTCCCTCATGGATTTGCATTTTGCAAAGCCCGTTCCATTTTGGCGGTTGAACCGGCATGTTTATTATTTCTTGAAAAAGCGGGCGGAAACGAAAAACGCCGGCGTCCGAAAATGGACGCCGGCGTCAAAAAGGCCAAGCCGGGGGTCAAGTCCTTGACGGAGCGGGGCGGCATCCGCTCCCCGTTCCAGGCCACCGGCTTTCCGAATCCGGGACGGCGGCCGGGCCCGAGATGAAAGGGGGCAAATCGCCTTACCGCTTCAGATTCATCAGCTCCGCGAGAATTTCATCGCTGGTGGTAATCACCTTGGAATTGGCCTGAAAGGCCCGCTGGGTGGTGATCAGGTTGACGAACTCGCTGGAAAGATCGACGTTGGACATTTCCAGGGACCCGGCCGCGATTCGGCCGAACGGGCCGGCCCCCGCCTCCCCCACCGTGGGAGCGCCCGATGAGATGGAGGCCGCGTAGAGGTTGTCTCCCTCCCCGGTGAGCCCCTGATAATTGCTGAAGTTGGCCAGACTGATCCGGTAGAGCGGCGTGATTTCTCCATTGCTGAAAATGCCGGCCACCACCCCTTCCTCGTCCACGGCGATCCGCTGAAGGGAGCCGGAAGGGAACCCGTCCTGCTCGTTTTTGATCGTGCTGGATTCCGAGGAATAGGCGGTGATGGTCCCGTCGGTCAATCCGGTTTCCTCGGACAGATAGCGCCATTCGATGGAGAGATCTTCGGCCCCGGAGGCGAGGCCGGTGATGTTGACTTCTCCGTTGGCGGTATTGGCGAGGTTTCCGTTGGCGTCAAAGGAGAACGTGCCGTTGCCCACCACCACCGGGGTATCCGGATCGCCGGGGGCCTCGATGGCCGACGGGTCCACCGTGGCGGTCCAGCTCCAGTCGTTGGAGTCCGGGTCGGGCTCCAGGGTCACGCGAAGGGTGATGGGGCCGCCCAGGGAATCGTAAACGGTGAGGGATGTCTCGTAATTGGTGGTGGCCTCGGCGTCCAGGTTCATGGTGAGCTGCATTTCGGAGGTGGACTGGGGCGGAGACGTATCGGTGGATACCCGGATGTCTCCCAGTCCGCCCAGGCGCAGTTCCCCGGTTTCCGGCGCCACCTCGGTCACCGGTTTCCCCTGGAGAATCAGCCCGTCCGGGTTGACCATGTAGCCGTTTTTGTCCAGGCTGAACTGGCCGGCCCGGGTGTAGCGGGACGTTCCGCCGCCGTCCCGCACCACGAAAAAGCCGTTGCCGGTGATGGCCAGGTCGGTGGAATTCCCGGTGGTCTCCGGCGCGCCCTGGGCGAAGGAGGTGGCCACGTCCCAGATGCGCACCCCGTCGCCGGCCCGGCGTCCCTCGATGGCCTGGCTGAGCAGGTTGGAAAAGGTGACCGAATTGGCTTTGAACCCCACGGTCTTGACGTTGGCGATGTTGTCGCCGATGACGCCCATGGCGGTGGCGTTGGCGTTGAGCCCGGAAACGCCGGTGCTGAGCGATTTGATCATGAGTTCCTCCACGAAGCCGGAGCCGGCGGCGCGTTGGCCGTCCCGCTCCCGATTGGGTGTTGCGATGGCCGTCGGTTCACCCGGTGGGTTGGACCACCCGGGAAATCGCGTCCATGGGGATTTCCGTTTCTCCCGACAGGAGCAGGGGGACTCCGTCCCGGAAGGCGACGCCGGTGATTTCGGCCTGGTGGAACGGCGCGGCGGGAACGGAATTCCCCGCCGCGTCCACCGCCATCGCCTCGAAGCGGTAGGAACCCGGGGGCATGGGGTTTCCGGCGTCGTCGGTTCCATCCCATTCCAGTTGGGCCTCGCCGGCCGGAGTCGGCCCCCCTTCCACGGTGGCCACGTACCGGTTGGCGGCGTCGTACACCGCGCCGAAGACGCCGGCGGCCTCCCCGGAAAGGGAAAAGGAAAGAACCGCTCCCTCGCCGTCGGTCAGCTGAAGGCGGCCTCCTTCCACCCGGGCCTTCTTGCCGATCAAGTTCGCCGCGTCCAACTGACGGCCCTGGCCGACCGCCGCTTCCAGCCGCTCGATGCCTCGGTTCACGTCCATGAGCTGTTCCAGACTGTTGAATTGGGCGAGCTGGGCCGTGAACTCGGCGCCGTCCATGGGATTCAGCGGGTCCTGGGCCCGAAGCTGGGTGATGAGCAGATTCAGAAAATCATCCTGGCCGAGGGAATTCCGCCGGGACGAACGGGTTTCGGTGGTCCCGGTTGCGGCCGGGGAAACGGGCGTGATGTCCATGGGTTTCCTTTCCCGGGAACGGCGAAGTCGCGCCCCGTTCAGGCGAAGTAGTCGATGCCGCCGGTTCGCGCGGAACGGACCTGGCGGGGGGCGGATGGGGACGATGGGATTTCGTCGCCATCGCCGTCAAACGGCAGGTCGTCGGCCTCCGGCCGGTTTCCCCGGTCGAACCCGGCAAAGCCGTCGGGCTGACCCGCGCCGTTGTCCGACACGAGCACCTCGAAGCCGTCCACGTCCAGGCCGCCGCTCTCCAGTCCGGCGCGAAGCTGGGGCAGGCCGTTTTCAAGGACATCCCGGACCGCCGGCATTTCGGCGATCATCCGGACGGTGACATGGCCGTGTTCCGCGGCAATGTGGACCCGAACGCTTCCCAGCTCCGGCGGCTCAAGAGACATGCGGATTTCCGAACGCCCTTCCCGCAGGATCATCCGGACCCGGTCGCCCACTTGGGCCAGGACTTCGGCCGATTCCGGCGCGGCGGAAAGGGCGGGGGCGGTCGAAACCGGCGGGGTCCCCGCGGGCCGGACGGATTGGGTCTCCATGCTTGGCGCCGAACGGAGCGTTGGGGCCGGCGGTTCGACGGCCTCCGTTTCCAACGCTCCGATTTCCGCCGGGTTCGGAGAACTTGAATCGCCGGTGATCGGAAGAACCGGTCCCGGCGGCGGGGTTTCGGGCCGCGGCGCGGAAACGGGCGGAAGAAGTTCGTCCATGAAAGAATCCTCCGGCAGGTCGAAGGCGGCGTCCGCTTCCGGTTCCCATTCCGTTTCCTTAACGGGCCTTGACGGCGCTTCCTCGGGGACCCCCCGCCCGTCGGGAAGAAGCGCGCCGATTTCCCCGTCGTCCGGGATTTCCGATAGGAAGGGAACCGCCGTCGCCGCCGCCGTTTCCTCGCCGTTGGCCAGCCGGGCAAGCCGTTCCAAAAGGGCCCCGCCGTCCGGGGCGGCGGCCAGATTCGCCAGTTCGCCGGGGGGCAGCCCCATCTCGCCGGCCATCTCCAAAATCGCCGCCAAAAAACCGCCCTCCGCGCCCTTCGCCGCCAACGGCGCGGCGCCGCCGGACGGGGGAGACAGTTTGGAAAACAGGGTGATCAGGTCGATTTGCATTCGCGTTCCTCCTCGGTCCGCCGTCGGCCGAAACCGAGGACGGCCAGTTCGTCCAGTTGGGTCAGCTCCCGCCGAAGTTCCGCGCGATGGTGGGCCGTCCGCTGCCGCTCCCGCAGCCGTTCCAGAATCTGCCGGTCCCGGGCGGCCTCCGCCAGCCGCCCCTGCCGCCGGGCCACGTCCGCCTCCGCCGCTTCGATGTCCCGTTGGACCGTTTCGGCCTCCCGGGCCAGGCGCTGGAAATAGCCGCCGAACAGGCTCCGCTCCCGGAAATCCATGGCGGCGCCCTCCTTGGCCAGCCGTTGGCGGCAACGGCCGCGCTCCGCTTCCAAGACCGCGAGCCGTTCCCGTCCTCGGTCCCGGCGGGCCAGGGCTTCCGCCAGGGCGTGCTTCCGTTTTTCCTCTTCCGCTTCCCGCAGCCGAAGCAGGGGCGCCAGCCGGAATTGAAACATGAAATTCCTTTTTTAATCTTGCACTGTCGAGCTTGGCGTACCGGCGTTGGACGGAACGGACGCTCCGGAAATGCGGAACGCCTCGACGCGGAGCCGCCTGAAGGCGAAACTCCGAACGGTTTGATTTCCTTCCGCCAATCGCCTTGCACCCAATCCCGTTCAATTTAATCCAAAATCGCGGGCGAATCGCATTCGCCCATTTGGGCTCGAAGCGGGGCGCTCGTCTTTCTGGGAGTATAAATTTTCCCGCGAATGGCCTTAGACGAAAATGGCCTCCAGCGCCTTCATCGTATCCGCCAACGAAGACGATTCGGCCATGTCCTGGCGAAGGAAGGCGTTGATCCGGTCGATTCTTCGAATGGCCTCGTCGATTTCCCGGCTCCCGCCCTTGCTGTAGGCGCCCACGGCGATCAGATCTTCGGCGCGGCGGTAGACCGCCAGGGTGGAACGCAGGCGGCCCGCCAGGGCCCGGTGTTCCGGGGTCGCCGTGTCGGGCATGGTCCGGCTGACGCTTTCCAGCACGTCGATGGCGGGATAGTGATTCCGGGCCGCCAGTTCCCGGGTCAGCCAGAGATGGCCGTCCAGAATGCCCCGGGCCGCGTCGGCGATGGGTTCGTTGGGATCGTCTCCCTCCACCAGCACGGTGTACAGCCCGGTGATTCCCCCAGGCCCCGCGCCGTTGCCGGCCCGCTCCAGCAGCCGGGGCAGGGCGGCGAAGATGGACGGCGTGTAGCCCTTGCTGGTGGGCGGTTCTCCGGCGGCCAGCCCCACCTCCCGCCCGGCCATGGCGAACCGGGTGAGCGAATCCATCATCAGCAACACCTGCCGGCCCCGGTCCCGGAAATATTCGGCCACCGCCGCGGCGGTCCAGGCGGCCCGCATCCGGATAAGCGCCGGTTGATCCGAGGTGGCCACCACCACCACCGACCGGGCCATCCCTTCCGGCCCCAGGTCCCGCTCCAGAAAATCGTTCAGCTCCCGGCCCCGCTCGCCGATGAGCGCCACCACGTTGACGTCGGCGGCGCAGTTGCGGGCGATCATCCCCAGCAGCGCGCTTTTGCCCACGCCGGAACCGGCGAAGATGCCCATTCGTTGGCCCCGGCCCAGGGTCGTTAGCGCGTCGATGGCCCGGACGCCGGTTTCCAGCGGTTCCCGAATGCGGCGGCGGAGCAACGGGTTGACCGCGTCGGCGTACAGAGGATAGCGGCCCTCGGTTCGGATCGGTCCCCGGTCGTCGGTGGGCGCGCCCAGCCCGTCCAGCACGCGCCCCAGCAGGCCCTCGCCCACGGGGACGCCCGCCTGCGCTTCCTCCGCGAACACCCGTCCGCCGGGGTAGACGCCCTGGAGCGGCTCCAGGGGCATGAGCAACAGGCGGCCTTCCCGGAAGCCCACCGCCTCGGCACGGATGCCCGGCTCCAGGCGGCAAAGGCCGCCCACCGGAACCGGCGGGCCGCTGGCCTCCACGGTGAGGCCCGCCACGCGCATGACGCGCCCCGCAGGCCGAATGGGAGGGCGTTCCATCACCGCGTCGTGAAAACGGGAGAGGTCCAGGTCGCTCAACGCCGTTCCCTCACAATCGGGCCTCCAGGGCCTTGGCGATTTCCGCCAGCCGGGTTTCCATTCGGGCGTCCAGCTCGCCCAGCCCGGTCTCCAGCCGGCATCCGCCGGGAGAGACCGCGGCGTCGGGAAGAACGGCCACCGATTCCAGCCCGGCCCGGGCGGCGATTTGCTCCGGGTTCAGAACGGTCACCGCGTCGGGATGAACCCGGATCGTCAATTGATCGGAATGATCCATTTCGCCCAAGGTTTCCGCGACGACGCCCCGGACCAGTTCCGGGTCCGCCGAAACTTCCCGCGCCACCACGCGCCGGGCGATGGTCAGGGCAAGGGCCACCGCGCCCCGCTCCGCCTGCCGAAGGAGGGCTTCCCGTCGGGCGTGAAGTTCGTTCAAGGCCTCGTTTAACTGCCCAAGCAACTCGGCCGCCCCGGCCTCGGCCGCTTCCCGGCCCTCGGCGAACCCCTGTTCCCGGGCCTCCGCGCGGAGGGCCTCGGCTTCGGCCCGGGCCGCGGCGACTTCCCGTTCCGCCTCGCGCCGCCGGACTTCCTCGGGTCCGGGCGTCCCCGGCCGAAGTTCCCGACCCGAGGCGAACCGGAGGGGGGAAAACCCGTCCTCCGGAAGCGAAACGGGAATGGAAACCCGTTCCAAATCCGGAAACCGAAAGGGACGGGGCGTCGCCGATTCCTCGGATTCCCCCGACGAATCGGGGGAGAAGCCGGGCCGGAAGTCGTCACTCGACGTATTCATCGCCGCCGCCGCGTCGGATCACCAGGTTGCCCTGGGCTTCCATCTCCTGAATTTGGCCCAAAATGAGCTGCTGGGCCGCTTCCACGTCCTTCATCCGGACGGGCCCCAGGTTGTCCATTTCCTCCCGGAGCATGTCGCCGGCCCGGGCCGACAAATTGCGGAAGACCTTGTCCCGGATTTCCTCGGACGCGGCCTTGAGCGCCACGGCCAGGTCCCGGGTTTCCACCCGCCGAAGCACATCCTGGAATCCCCGGTCGTCCACCAGCACCACGTCGTCGAAGACGAACATCATCTGTTTGATCCGGGCGGCCAACACCTCGTCCATGCGCTCGATTTCGCCCATGACCGACCGCACGGCGGCCTTGTCGAGCTGATTGAGGATTTCCGCCAGCCGCTCGGCCCCGCCGGGGTCGCCGGAGGGTGCGGTCTCCTTCTGGCGGAGAATCTCCTCGAAGACCGTTTCCATCTCCTCCACCATCTCGCCCGCGTACTTTCCGGAGGTGGCGATCCGCACCGCCACTTCGGTCCGGGTCTCCTCCGGGAGCGATTCCAGCACCGCCCCGGCCTTTTGCGGCGGAAGCTGGGCCAAAACGATGGCCACGGTCTGGGGATGTTCTTCCCGGATCAGGGACGCCAGTTCCTCCGGATCCTTGGCCTGGAGCCTCGCCAGTCCGCCTCCCATCGACCGGTTCGACCCAAAGGAACCGCCCCCGGCGAACGATTCCCCGCCGGCGAAGCCATGGGATCCTCCCGAAGTCGATTCCGTCTCGATTCCCATCAGCGAATAAAACTCCTCCAACACCGATCGGGCCAATTCCGGCGAAAGCCGATCCGCTTCGGCCGCCTTCGCCTCCAGAATCCGCCGCTCCAAATCGGTCAGCCCCTCGGTCAGATCCCGGGCCGTGACCGGATCGAGATTCCGCAACAGCACCGCCGCCTTGAGCGGGCCGCTCACCGTCGACGCGTTCATGCTATTCCTCCGCCATCCATCGCCGGATCAGCCGCAGGGCCTGTTCGCGATCCCCGGAAACGGCCCGATTGAGATCGGTCCCGGCGGGCGCGGGAAGCCCGGCCGGGTCCACCCGACGCTCCAACTCGTTGACGGTCATGGGGAGCTGCTTCAGCAGCCGGGCGTCCACCGGCGGGGCGCCGGTGACCCATTTCACCAGGGGACGGACCACCACGAAGAACAAGAGCAGCACAAGGAATCCGGCGGCCAGGTATTTCAGCAACGGAAGAAAGGGTCGAATCGCCAAGGGCCAGCCCGGGTCGGGCGTCTCGTCGGCGATGGCCGGGGCCGCGGGGGCGAAGGGAAGGTTGGCAACCTCCACCCGGTCGCCCCGCTCGGGATCAAAATTCACCGCCCGCTCCACCAGCCGGGTCAAGGTTTCGAGTTCGTCGGCGCTCCGGGCCACGTAGACCGGCTCCGGCGGCGGGGCGTCTTCGGGGGCCTCGGGGGGAGCCTCGGGGGGGGCCTCCGCCGCCTGCCAGGTCCCGTCCACCGCCACGGCCACGGACAGCCGCCGAATGCGGCCCACCGGCGCCACGGTGCGCCGGGTCGTCCGGCCCACCTCGTAATTGATGGTTTCCTCTTCCCGGGTAAAGGCCGACGGTCCCGTCTCGGCGGCCTCCTCGGCGGCGGTGTCGGTCATGTTGGACAACACGCCGGGCACCCCGGCGGCCAGACCGGCCGGGCCGGTGCCGCCGGTGCGCGAGACTTGGCGGCTGCGGGGCACGGTTTCCGGATCGAACCGTTCTTCGGTGGTTTCCTGCCGGGTAAAGTCCAGCTCCGCGGAAACCCGCACGATGGAACGGTTCGGCCCCAGGACCTCGTCCAGCAAGGTCCGCACCCGAAGCTCCAAGGAATTCTCCATCCGCCGCTGGAGACTCAAGCGGCCGTCTTCCCCCTCGCCGCCGCCGACGCTCTCCGGCCCCGACAGCAACGTCCCGTCGGCGTCCACCACGGTGACGCCTTCGGGAGAAAGCCCCTGGACGCTGGTGGCCAGAAGGTGCACGATGCTCCGCACCTGGCTCTTCGACAATCGCCGTCCCGGAACGGTGCGCACGATCACCGAGGCCGTGGCCGGCTCCTCCTGCTCCAGAAACAGGGAGCGGGAGGCCATGGCGATATGGACCCGGCAATCTTCCACTTCGTCGAAGCGGCGGATGGTGCGGCCCAGCTCGCCCTGAAGGGCCCGTTGAAAATGGACGTTTTGTTCAAACTCGGTCATGCCCAGACGGGCGTCGTCGAAAATTTCGAAGCCAACGCCGCCCCCGGCGGGCAGCCCCCGGGCCGCCAGCGTCATGGTCAGTTCGAAGACGCGGTCGGCCGGCACCCGGATGGTCCCGCCCTCCCCGATGCGATAGGGAATGTTTTCGGCGCGCAATTGTTCCAGCACCGCCCCGGCGTCTTCCGGGGAAAGGCCGGTGTACAAAGGCCGAAAATCGGGGCGGCCGGTCCAGAAAATCAGGGCGATCAGCGCGGCCAGGACGCCGCCGGCCAGCAGGCCGAAGGCGATCTTTCGGCCCGTGCCGAGCCCCGACAGGACGCCATACAACGGTGGAAACGGATTTTGAAAAGCCATGGGCGTTCCGGAACGGTCAGATGTTCATCCGCATGATCTCTTGGTAGGCCGCCACCGCCTTGTTCCGCACCTGCATGAGGAACCGGAAGGAGAGGTCGGCCCGCTGGATGGCGATCATGGTGGAGTGGACGTCCGGGGCCTCGCCCGCCGCCAGCTCGCGGATGGCGGCGTCCTTTTCCCGATGCAGGGCGCCGACGGAATTCAGGGCGTCGGAAAGGACATTCCCGAATCCACCGGCCCGTTCCGCGGGGCGGGATTCCGGAATGCGGAAAACCTCCGGCGAAACCGGTTGGAGCGGAGGCGGCGCCATGTCAGCGTCCAATGTCCAGCGCGGTGGCGGCCATGCGCCGGCTGGCGGTGGCCGCGGCGACGTTGGCTTCGTAGGAGCGGACGGCCGAAACCAGGTTCGCCATTTCCTCCACCAGCTCCACGTTGGGCAACTGGACATACCCGGCGGCGTCGGCGTCCGGATGGCCGGGTTCGTACCGGGCGGGGAAGGGGCGCGGGTCCTCCATCACCTCGGCCACCCGAACGGCGGGGGCCTGCGCCGACAGTTCCGCCGCGAAGGTCCCCGGGGCTTGTCCGGCGGCGAACACCACGTCTTTTCGCCGATAGGGCTCGCCCGTTTCGGTTCGGGTGGTTTCGATGTTGGCCAAATTTTGGGAAATCAGGTTCATGCGCGTCCGCTGCGCGGTCAAGCCGGCGGCGCTGGCGCGAAGGGCCTGCAAAAAGCTCATGGCGTCACTCCTCGATGGCGTCCCGGATGCGGGCGTACTCGTCGGCCAACACCCGGGCGGCGGCGGTGTACATCAATGCGTTTTCGGACAGGCGGGCCATCTCCCGGTCCAGGTCCACGGTGTTTCCGTCACCCCGGGCAGATGCCGGGTTTCGCTCCACCGGGCGCAGCGGCGTCCGGTCCGGCGCCATTTCCCCGACGCCGGACCGGTGGGACGGATGGGTCCGCTCCAGGGAGGCTGCGGATTCGGCTTCGGTGGAAAGCGCGGCGGCCAGATCCACTTCGAAGGCGCGGAATCCGGGGGTGTCCCGGTTGGCCAGATTGATGGCGATCCGTTCGTGCTGGCGGGACCGGAGATCCATGGTCCGTTCCAGCAACCGAAGGGGCGCGGTGGCCGGATCGGCGCCGTTCATGGGGTTCTCCCGCGCAATCGTGGGAGGAAGATTGCGGATTCCATCGATGGACCATTTCGTCTATTCCCGCGCATTCGGTCTCCATTTTCCCGGCAGGCCGGCGTATTCTATCCTGCCGCGGACCTCCAACCGATGCCCGTCCGAGGGATGTCCGAAACCATTCCCATCGGAACCCGAGTTGCCGCTCGGTTTTCAGAATCCCGCCGTCGCCGGTTTTTTTTCATGGGCCTCCATCGACGATTGCCGACGGAGGGGATATCCGAGTGAATGGCCAAGGGACATGCAAAAGCCATACCGAACATCGGAGAGGCAAAAAAGGGTCCTTTCCGAGGGAAAAAATGGCGGGTTCGTTCTCGGGATGGCATATAGAGGACCGCCCCTTTGACCGATTCCTCGACGCGGTCCGTCAGCATTTTGACGAAGACAGCATTGAAAACCGATGAAGCGCCTTGGGACCGGGATGGAAAGTGGGTTTTGGATTGGGAACGGATATTGCAAATTCCTCCGCCGTAGATCCACCGATGGTCGGTCGCCCAAAGAAGGTTCGCCACCGCAAGGCGGCGGACGTCACCCCTACCCTGGACGAAACGCGTCATGCAGATTTTGGTTGCGGAAGATGATCGCGATCATCTGGAAATGCTGGAAATGTTCATCCGGCACATGGGGCACGAGCCGCTCCCGGTGATCGACGGACGAAAAGCTTGGGCGACCTGGATGGACCGGAAGCCGCCCATGGTGGTGTCGGACTGGATGATGCCGGACATTGGCGGGATTGAGCTATGCCAGCGAATTCGCGGGGCGGGCCACTCCCGCTATACCTATTTTATCATCGTCAGCGGAATGAACCGCCCCCAGGACGTCGTGCGGGGCCTGGAAGGCGGCATCGACGACTTCATCACCAAGCCGGTTCGCCACGACGAATTCGAGGCGCGGGTGGAAATCGGCGAGCGGATCGTGGGCTTGGAAAGCGAGCTGACCCGACGATACGAGCGGATTCGCGCCAATTATTACCAGACCATCCGGATGTTCAATCAACTGATCGAAACCTTCGACAATGCCCTGGGCGGCCATTCCCGCCGCGTTGCGGAGCTTTCGCTTCTCCTGGCGGAGCGTCTTCCCGGCGTGAAATTCGAAGACCTTCCCGAACTGGAAACGGCCGCCCTGCTCCACGACATTGGCATGATCGGCCTCCCCCAGGAAATCCTTTTCAAAAGTCGAACCGAAATGACCGGGGACGAAGTCAAGCTCTACCGTTCCCATCCCGTGCTTGGGGAGGTTCTGCTGCGGGAGATCGAGTTTCTCGCCCCGGCCGCCGACCTGGTGCGGTCCCATCACGAACAGTACAACGGCCGCGGCTTTCCCGACGGACTGGTCGGGGACGCGGCGCCCCTGGGCGCCCGAATCATCAACGCCGCGTCGGTGTTCGACAATCTGCTTCATCGCGGCGGCTTCCGGATCGGCGAAACGCCGGATCAACTCCGGCGGATGCGCGGCTATCAACTGGAGCCGGCGCTGACGGATATCCTGATCGCCCACGCCGGCGAACTGGAGGCGGCCGAGGCCCGGCGGGTGGACGTGGAGCTTCCGCTGGAGGAGCTGGCGCCGGGCATGCGGCTGGCCCGGGAGGTTCGCCGTCCCACCGGGGCCCTTCTGTTGCCCGGCGGCAGCCGGCTGGACGCCCACGGCATCGAAAAACTCAAAAAGAACCGGGAACTGGCCGGGGTGACCGACCGGGTCTTTGTTTACAGAGATTCCATAAGGGGATAACATGGATCTGGCAACCGTAATCGGACTGGTCGGAGGCGCCGCCCTGGTGATCTCCGCCGTTTTGTTGGGCGGAAGCCTGCTATTGTTCATCAATATTCCGGGCATTCTCATCGTGCTGGGCGGCACGCTGGCCACCTGCTTCATCAAGTTTTCCATGTCGGACGTGATCAATTCCCTCAAAGTGGCCATGAAAGCCTTTTTGTATAAAATTGATCCGCCCGAGGCGGTCATTCAGCGGATGTTGGAGCTGGCCAAAATCGCCAAAAAGGAGGGACTCATCGCCCTGGAAAACCAGGAGGTGAGCGATCCCTTCGCGGACAAGGCCCTGCGATACCTGTCCGACGGCTTCGACGAGGGACTCATCGAGGACATGCTTGAAAAAGATATCCGGCTGATGGTCCAGCGCCATTCGGTGGGCCAGCGAATCTTCAAGGGCATGGGGTCCTCGGGCCCGGCCTTCGGGATGATCGGAACGCTGATCGGACTGGTTCAGATGCTGGCCAACATGGAAGACCCCGCCTCCATCGGGCCGGCCATGGCGGTGGCCTTGCTGACCACCCTGTACGGCGCCCTGCTGGCCAACCTGATCTGCAATCCCATCGCCGACAAGCTGGCGCTTCGCAGCGAGCAGGAGCAGGACAACAAAAACATCATTCTGGAGTCGGCGCTGGCCATGAACCAGGGGGTTTCTCCCATGGTGCTGGAGGAATCGCTGAAAATCTACCTGTCCCCCCGGGACCGCCGCCGCTTCGCCCCGGCCGCCCCCGCCCCGGAAGGCGCCTGATCCATGGCCCGGAAACCGCCGGAACGCAAGGAGATCGTCGAGGAGGGGGCGCCCGAATGGGTGGTCACCTTCGGGGATCTGATGAGCCTGCTCCTCTGTTTTTTCGTTCTGATGCTTTCCTTTTCCGAAATGGACCGGCAGAAGTACAAACTGATGTCGGGCTCCATGGCCGAGGCCTTCGGCGTGCAGCGCAAAACCCGCGTGATGGAGATGCCCAAGGGGCGGAAAATCATCGCAAAGGATTTCGACCAGGACGTGATCGCCACCCGGATGCGGGAGGCGCTGATCCGAGAGATTCGGGCGGAGGTGGAAAAGCACCTGAGCGACGTGGGAAATCTGGTCCGGGTGGACCAGGACGCCGATCAGGTGATCATTCGGCTGATGGGGGAAACCACCTTCGATTCCGGCCAGGCGGTGATCCGGCCGCAAATGGCCCCGCTGCTGCGGTCCATCGGCGAAATGCTCAAGGACACCCAAGGGGAGATCATCATCGCCGGCCATACCGACAACGTGCCGGTTTCCGGAGGCCTCTACGGGTCAAACCGGGTGCTTTCCATGGCCCGGGCCGCCTCGGTGGCGGAATTCCTGATCGGCGAGGCCGGCGTGCCCCCGGAACGGATCGGGACGATGGGGTATGGCGAGTACCGGCCCCTGGAACCCAACGACACCGCCGAAGGCCGGCGGAAAAACCGTCGCGTGGAGATCACCCTGTCGTCCTCTTCGTTTCAGGCCCTTTCTCGTTCCGACGGAGGAGCGCCCACGGATGAGTGAACACCGCGTGCTGTGCGTGGACGACGACCGGGAAATGCTGGACGTCGTCGTGAAACACCTTTCCCTGCTGGAATGCCAGGTTGCGTCGGTTTCCAGCGGCTTGAAGGCCCTGGAGCGAATCCGGGAAGAGCGGTTCGACCTGGTCTTCACCGACCTGCTGATGCCGGAAATTGGCGGGCTGGAGTTGTTGAGCGCCGTCAAGGAGACCCGCCCGGACACGGAAGTGATCATCCTGACCGGCTACGCCGACGTGGACTCCGCCATCGAGGCCATGAAGCTGGGCGCCTACGACTACCTGCAGAAGCCGCTGAATTTCGACCGGCTAAAACTGCTGGCCGTCCGGGTGTTCGAGAAGAAGGCGTTGCAGCGCGAAAATCGCCGGCTTCGCTCCCGCCTCGAAGATCCGTCCGGGTACGGGGAGCTGGTGGGGGTCAGCCCCGTCATGCGGCGAATTTACGACCGCATCGAGCGGATGCGGGAGAAAAGCCCCACGGTGCTGATCCAGGGGGAAAGCGGCACCGGAAAGGAGGTGGCGGCCCGGACCATTCATCGCAACAGCGCCCGGTCCGACGGACCCTTCGTGCCGGTGAACTGCGGGGCCATGGTGGACGGCCTGTTGGAAAGCGAACTCTTTGGCCACGTCAAAGGCGCCTTTACCGGCGCCGTCCGCGAGCACGACGGCCTGTTTCGCGCCGCGGCCGGCGGCACTCTTTTTTTGGACGAAATTTCGGAAATCTCGCCCCCGTTGCAGGTCAAGCTGCTTCGGGTTCTTCAGGAGCGCCGGATTCGACCGGTGGGCGGCACCCGGGAACTGCCGGTGGATGTTCGGGTGGTGGCCGCCACCAACCGAACGCCGGAAACGCTATTGGCCCAGGGGATTCTTCGCAAGGACCTGTTTTACCGGCTCAACGTGGTCTCCGTCCGAATGCCGCCCCTGCGGGAGCGGCGGGAGGACATTTCTCCGCTGGTTCGGCATTTCGCGAACCGCTACGCCGGCGGGGCCAAGGATTTCGGGGAGGTGTCCTCCGAGGCCATGCGCCTGTTGCTGGCCTATCACTGGCCCGGCAACGTGCGGGAGCTGGAAAACGCGGTGGAGCGGGCGTTGGCCTTGAGCCGTTCCAGCGTGATTCGCCCGGAGGATTTGCCCGCCCGAATTCGGGAGCGGGGAGAAGCGGGGGACGGCGAATCTTCCCGCGGTCAGGTGCTGACCCTTCGGGAAAGCGAAATTCGAATGATTCGCCGCGCCCTTCGACACACCGGAGGCAACAAGGCCCGCGCCGCCAAATTGCTTGGAATCAATATCACCACCCTCTACCGAAAGATCAAAAGTTTTGGTCTCGCCGACGAGGTTTTGCAGAATGCAAATTAAGTTTGCAAAACGCAGTGATTTTTTTCACAAAATTCCATATTTAATTCAAGCAATTAGCCCTTGGGCTTCCAAATTCATTGTATTTTGCAAAAGTTTGCGGGAAATTTTCCTCCCCCGCGAAGGCGCGCCAAGGATCGGCTGGAGTGAAACCATCTGAAAAATCGGGCAAATATTTTTTTTGGGGAGCTTTTCGCGTTGGTTTGTATTTTGCAAGTTTGTATTTTGCAAAAATGAAGGGCGTTTTGCCACTTTCCCATGCGATTGCAAGGAGGTTTCCGTGATTCCCCAACCGATTCCGGGGGCAGATGCGCCTTTGGAGCTCCAAAGACCGCCGGGCCTGAATGAAATGATCGGGGCCAGCCCCCCCATGCGGGAGCTGTTCGGGCTGATCCGAAAGTTGAGCCGAAGCGACAGCACCGTTCTGATTTCCGGAGAAAGCGGCACCGGCAAAGGCATGGTTGCCCGGGCCATCCACGACCGCTCCCCCCGAGCGGATCGTCCCTTCGTGGGGATCAACTGCGGGGCGATTCCCGAAAGTCTGCTGGAAAGCGAACTGTTCGGCCACGTTCGGGGCGCCTTCACCGGGGCCACCCATCCCAAAATGGGGAAGTTTGAACAGGCCGACGGCGGCACCGTTTTTTTGGACGAAATCGGGGATATGAGCCCCGAGCTTCAGGTCAAACTGCTCAAGGTGCTCGAAGAGCGGGCCTTCGAACCGGTGGGCGGGGTCCGAACGATTTCCGTGGACGTGCGGATTATTGCCGCGACCCACAAAAATCTGGCGGAAGAGGTGCGAGAGGGTCGCTTTCGGGAGGACCTGTTTTACCGTCTCTACGTCATCCCCCTGGATACGCCCGCCCTGCGGGACCGCACCGGAGACATCGACCGGTTGGCCGATTTTTTCCTGGACCATTTCAATCGCAAAAACCAGGCGTCCGTTATCGGCATCTCCGCGGAAGCCCGGGAGATTTTGAACCGCCACACTTGGCCGGGGAACGTGCGGGAGTTGAAAAACCTGATGGAACGGCTGGTGGTGCTCAAGGACGCCGGAGAAATTGGCGCCGATGACCTCCCCCCCACCCTTCGCAACGCCGAGGCGGCCCCGTTTTCGCCCGCCGTCCGGCTTTCCGACGAGGGCATCTGCCTGACCACCGCGGTCGGCGAATTTGAAAAATCCTTGATCCTGCAGTCGTTGCAACGGACTCGCTGGGTGAAAAAGCAGGCCGCGGACCTTTTGCGGCTGAACCGCACCACCCTGGTGGAAAAAATCAAACGCTACAATTTGCAATAGCGGACGGTCGTGGCCGGCCGGCGGGCCCGGACCTCGGCGCCCGAGGAAGGAAAGGCGCGATGGGCGCGAAGATTTTAACGGTCGACGACAGCAAAATGATCCGGACGCTGGTGGGGCGGGCTCTGAAACCGTTCGACGTGCGAATCCTGGAGGCGGAAAACGGCGCCATGGGTCTGGAAACGGCCCGGAACGAACGGCCGGATCTGATTCTGCTGGACGTGGCCATGCCGGTGATGGACGGCCTGGAGACATTGCGCCATCTCAAGATAGACCCGGTCCTGAAATCGATTCCCGTCGTCATGCTGACGGCGGAGGCCAGCCGGGAGCGGGTGCTGGACATCATTCGGGAAGGGGCCGACTATTATATTTTGAAGCCGTTCGACCGGGAGGCCTTGCTGGCCCAGGTCGGCAAGATGGTCCCGCTGACGACGCGGCGAAATCCCGCCCGAAAATATTTTGCCGCGGACGGGGGCCTCATCATCGTGACCCTGCCCCGTTCCGTGGACCGGGCCACGCTGACCGAGCTGTTGCCGGGCATCGGCCCCGAGGTGGAGCGGATCCGGGCCGATGGACACCGCGCGCTGATCGTCGATTTGAGCGGAACGGAGGCGATCAACATCCCCGTGGTGGAACTGGTTGCCGCTCTGCGCGATCGATGCCGGGAGGCCGGCATTTCCATCGCCGCGGCCGCCACGCCGGAACGGGCGAAAGCCCTGCGAGGCTTCGCGGAAGCGGGGGACATTCCCGTCCGCTTCAGCGTCGGAAAGGCCCGGGCCTTGCTGGAAACGCCGGAAAATTGAATCCGATATCCCCGGGCGCCCTTCGTCCCCGATTCCGCCTCGACGCCGTGCCCCCCTCGGCCGACGAGCGGCCGTCCCGCGCCCCGCGATCACAATCCGAAAATCCGTTGACGCCTCGTCGCGCCCTTTCCGGAAAGGATTCCGCCATGAACCAAACCGCCGACGTGCTGGTCGTGGACGACGATCCCGGCGCCCGCAGCACGTTCGAAGCGCTCCTTGCCGCCGAGCCCTTTCGCCTCCGATTCGCCCGAAACGGTCCCGAAGCCCTGGAACAGGTGGCGGCCCAGGCCCCGGACCTGATTTTGCTGGACGTGATGATGCCGGGCATGGACGGATTCGAGGTGTGCCGGACCCTGAAGGGAAACCCCGAAACCTCGCCCATTCCCGTCATTCTGGTCACCGCCCTGGAAAGTCGCCGGGACTTGGAGAGCGGGTTTCAGGCCGGGGCCGACGAATTTCTTTCCAAGCCGGTTCGCGGAAGCGAACTTCGGGTGCGGGCCCGTTCCATGCTCCGCATCAAGCGGCTTTACGACCAGTTGCTGGACAATCTTCGGCTTCGGGAAGAGTTGGCCCACATGATCGTCCACGACATGAAGAGCCCCGTTTCCGTCATCATGGGAATGAGCGAATTTCTTTCTCTGAAACTTTCCGGGCGGCTTTCCCCCGAGGCGGACCGGGGTCTCGAAAAAATTCGGGAGCAGGGCGGTCGCTTAAACAATTACCTGACCGACATGCTCATGCTGGCAAAGATGGAAGCGGGCAACCCGATCCTCCAGCGGGAACCCGTCGACGTGGCCGACCTGCTGCGAACGGCGGTGGGCCACGGCCGCGCAATGGCCATTGGACGGGACGTGTCGGTGGTGGACGACCTTCCCGACGAGTCCCGGACCCTTTTGTTGGACCCCAATCTCATGCACCGGGTTTTCGACAACCTGATCGGCAACGCCATCAAATTTTCTCCGGACGAGGGGCAGATCACCATCCGGGCCCGGTATCCTTCCCCGGCGGAGGTCGCAGGGGAGGAGGCCGGTCCATTTCCGGCCCTCGTCGTCCGGGTGATGGACGAAGGCCCCGGCATTCCGGAGGGGCGCCGGGAACGGGTTTTCGAAAAATACGAAGTGGCCGACATGAAACGACGGGGCATCCCGCAATACGGACTGGGATTGGTTTTTTGCAAAATGGTGGTGGAAGCCCATGGCGGACGCATTTTCGCGGAGGCCAACGAACCCCGGGGTTCCGTGTTTACCATCCAGTTGTAAAGGGAATGGCGAGGTCCCTCGAACCGTATCGGCGGGATTCATGGAAACAAATGGAAATTGATCCTCAATCGGTATTGATCGTCGACGACGACGAATTGTTCCGGGAAGCCCTGGCCTCTTTTTTGAAAGCAGAGGGATTCAAGGTGACGATCGCGGGAGCGCCGGAGCGGGTGAAGCCGCTTCTGGCTCGGCGCGCCTTCGCCGTCGGCCTGATCGACCTTCGGACGCCGCAAATCGACGGGCTGGAAATCATCCGTTATCTTCGGACGTTCTCTCCGGGCACCCAGTGCATCGTTCTTGCCGGTCACGCCTCCCGGGATTCGGCCGTCGAGGCGGTCAATTTGGGGGCCTACGGCTACCTGCGCAAGCCTTGTGAAATCGACCAGCTTCTGGTCACCGTGAAACGCGCTTCCGAACGAGTGGCCGCAAGCCGTGAGTTGGGGCGGGAACGGTCCGAAAAGTCGCGGAAAGTCGCTGCGCGGACCCGCCGGTTGCACGCGGAAAAGGAGGCGCTGAGTCGGCGGTTGAAAAGCATGGACCGGTTCTTTCTGGGTCTGGCCCGCCGGCTGACGGCGGAGCTGAACCTCATCCACGATGAATCCGGGGAATCGGAAGGAAGCGCCGGGGGCGATCCATCCTTGTCCCGGGAAAGAATCGGTCGCCTGCTTCGGTTTTCGGAGGATTTGCTGGAACTGGCGCATATTCAAAATGGACGGCGGACGGCTCAAAAGGAGCCGGTGGCCGTTTCCGAATTGTTGCGGACCTGCCGGGAACGTCTCGCCGCGGAATACCCGGCGGAGCCGCCCCCGTTGATCCGGGATGTTCTTCCCGGGGAAACGATCTGGACCGACCCGGAAATGGCGGTCCGGATTCTGATGGAATTGGCCCGATACGCCAAGGACGGCGCGCCCGATCGGCCCATCCTCCTGGACGCCGTGCGGGCGGAAAACCGTTTCCGCCTTTCCCTGTCCCGGGAGGGGATCGCCATCTCCGAGAAAACCTTGGAGCGTTTCCTTTCCGGCGACGCCTTTCCGGACATCCAGACGCCCGGCGACATCGACCTTTCGTTTCCCATGGCATGGCGATTGTCCGCCTTGTTGGGCGGCCAGATAACGGTGGAATGCCACCTCGAATCCGGAAACCGCTTTACCCTTTCTCTCCCCGACCGCCAGACCAAGGATTCCTCGGAGATCGTTTCCCGCAAACCGGCCGAAGCGGCGGATGGAGCGCCTTCCAAAGCAACCATTCTCCTCGCCGAGGATAATCCGGAAAGCGCCGCCGTCATGGCCGATTATGTCCGATCCCGGGGCTACGCCGTCCGGACCGCCCTCACCGGTCGCGAAGCCCTGGAGGGCGCTCGTCAAAACCCGCCGGACCTGATGTTAATGGATGTGCAAATGCCGGATATGGACGGCCTGGAAGCCATTCGGAATCTTCGCGCCGACCCCCAATTGCGCTTTGTTCCCGTGATCGCCATTACGGCGCTGGCCATGGCCGGAGACCGGGAACGGTGCCTTTCGGCCGGCGCCAACGCCTACATGAGCAAGCCCGTCCGACTTCGAACCCTGATTAAAACGGTGGAAAACTTTCTCGCCCTTTCTCCGGAGAATTCTCATGGCCAGCGAGCCGGACATTCTGATTGTTGACGACACCGAATCCGCGCGGGACACCCTGGCGGCCCTGCTGCATTCGGAAAGCTATCGCCTGCGCTTCGCCGAAAACGGGTCCCAGGCCCTGGAAATGGCGCGGGAAACCCCGCCGGACCTGATCCTGCTGGACGTGATGATGCCGGGCATGAACGGTCAGGAAGTGTGCCGAAACCTTCGCGAGGACCCGAAGACCTCCGAAATCCCGATCATAATGGTCACGGCCCTGGACGACGCCCAATCTCGTCTGGATGGCATCGAGGCCGGCGCCGACAATTTTTTGTCCAAGCCTTTCAACCGGGGAGAACTCCGCGCCCAGGTCCGAACGCTGTTGCGCCTCAACCGGTATCGGCGACTCGTCTACGAACGCAGTCGCTTCCAATGGGTGGTGGAGCAGGACGACGACGGCTTTTTGGCCCTTTCGCCGGAACGACGGATCCTGTACGCCAATCCACAGGCCCGCCGGTTTCTCTCCTTGCCGGAGAACGCGTCGGGTGAATCCTTGCCGGAGACGCCGTTTCCCGAACTGGCCCTTCCGGAGTACCGGCGACGCCCCGAATCCCTTTGGGAAAACTGGCCGGAACCCGCCGAGGCGCCCCGGTATCTGGTTCGCCCGGACTGCCTGGCCGCCAACGCGCTGTGGCTCCAGGTGGATCTGATGCCCGCTTCCGGCCGGGAGGCGGAACCCTTCCTGGTCCGGTTGCGGGACGTGACGAGCCAGGTGGACGGACGAAAAATGACCTGGTCTCTTCACCGCCAGATCAGCCACAAGCTCAAGACCCCGCTCAACGGGCTGACCGGCGCCCTGGATCTGCTGGTCGCGGAGTCGGAAATGATGGAGCCTTCGGAACGAGCGGAGTTCACGCAAATGGCGGCCGACAGCGCGCATCGGCTCCAGAGGGAAATTTTGGATATTTTCCGTTATATTCAAACAACTTCCGCCGGATTGTGCTGGGCCGAGCGTTGCACGGTGGGGGAAATTGGCGGGCTGGCCAAAGAGGCGGCCGCTTCGCTGGGAATCGAACCGCCGACGGTGGCGTTTCCGGCGGACCTGGCATCGGTTGAAATCCCCCTTTCCCGCCCGCTCTTCCAGGATCTTTTGTTGGAATTGCTGGAAAACGCCTGGAAATTTCATCCCGAAAAACGCCCTGCCGTGGGAATTCAGATGGATTCGACCCCCGAGGGAATTCGAACCCGCGTAACCGACGACGGAATCCGGCTTTCTCCGCTTCAGCTGGGAAGAATCTGGTATCCCTACTATCAGGGGGACAAGGACCAGACCGGAGAGGTGCCCGGAATGGGGTTGGGGCTTTCCATGGTCGCGGTGGTCGTCTGGGAGGCGGGCGGGACCTGTCGGGCCGCCAATCGCGCCGACCGGGAGGGGCTGGTGGTGGAAATGGTGATCCCAACCCGGAACTGTCGGGAAGAAGAATGACCCTGCATGTGTATCTGGTCGGAGGGGATCCCGGTCCCGCCGAAGCCCTCGCCAACATGCTGAACGACGCCGGATACGCGGTGGTTGGTATGGCGGCGGACATTCTCGCGGCCCAAACGCTTTTGCCCCGCGCCCCGGAACGGCCCGACGTGGTGTTGGTCGACCTGGACCGGCCACGCCCCGCGGACCCGGCCGAAGCCGATGGAATTCGGGACGCGGCGGGGGAATCTCCGTCCCTGGTATTCCTCACCCATCCGGCGGATGTGGCGGCCTGTCGCCGGTTGGCCGCCGGACCGGGCATCCCGCTGTTTCGTCCCTTTGAGCCCCCCGACTTGCGGTCCGCCGTGCAGAAGGCGGCCCGACTGGGCGGAACGTTTCCCGCCAAGCCGGACCCGCCCCCGCCGAAAAGGGTTTCGCCGGCTTTGGCCGATCGAGAGAATTTCAGCTTTTTTCGCGGCCGTGACGAGTTGCTGTACGCAATGTTTGAGGCGACGCCCGATCTGGTGATGGTCAAGGATTTGAACGGCATTTATCGGGCGGCCAACGCGGCTTTCTGCAAATTTCTCTGGCGGGATCGGTCCGGAATTCTGGGCCGAGGCGATTTGGATTTTTTTCCTCCGGAACAGGCGCGCGTGTTCTTGGAAGAAGATCAAAAGGTTCTGGAAACCGGCGAGCCGCTGATCTTGGATCAACAGGTGATTGGCCCCCGGGGTCTCGAGTGGGTCAGCGTTACGAAAACGCCCGTCCGAGACGAGGAGGGGCGGGTTTGCGGAATTTTTGTTTCGGCCCGGGATATTTCCCAGCGAAAAACCTACGAACTGGCGCTGAACCAGCGTTTGCGATACGAGCAGGGCCTTTCCGCCTGCTCCCGGGCCTTGCTGTCCGATTCGCCCGAAGCCCTCGAAACCGGATTGGAGCACCTGATGGAAGCCTCCGGCGCCAGTCACGTATTTCTTTACGAAAACCAGAAGGATGGCGCCGGCGAACCGATGGCCCGCGGGGTGGCCGAAATCCGGAGAGGGGAAGGGGAGACCGCTTGTTCGGCCCCTCCCGAGAAAGCCATTCATTTCAACGAAGGGCTGCAGCGTTGGCTTGCGGCCTTCGCCGAAGATCGCCCCGTGCTGGGGGCCGTCAGTGGATTTCCCCCCGAGGAGCGCTGGTTTTTTTCCGGCCGGAAAGCCCGCTCGGTCCTTTTGCTCCCGGTCCGGACGGGGCATGACCTCTACGGCTTTTTGGGCCTGGAAGATGGCGCGCATTTCCGGCGATGGGACGCGGGAGAGGTGATGACGCTCAAAACCGCCGCCGAAATGGTCGGCTCCTTTTTGGCCCGGCAACGGATGCGTTCCGCCTTGGAGGCGGAACGGACCCTCCTGGCGGACCGCGTGGGAGATCGGACCCGGGAGCTGGAGGCGGCCAACCTGGAGCTGGCCAAGGCGGCTCGCCTCAAAGACGAATTCCTGGCCAACATGAGCCACGAACTTCGGACTCCGTTGACGGCGGTCCTGGGCATGACGGAGGCTTTGCAGGATCAAGTCTACGGCCCCCTGAACCAAAAGCAGTTGCACAGCCTGGAAATCATTGAGCGCGCCGGCAATCATCTCCTGGCCCTGATCAACGACATCCTTGACATTTCCAAAATCGAAGCGGGAAAGCTGGAGTTGGAGGTGACGCCGGTTTCGGTGCCGGACATCTGCGAAAGCAGCCTCCGGATGGTCCGCGCCCCGGCGGAGAAGAAAGGGATCACGCTTTACTCCCGCTTCAACGGCCGGACGGAGACGATTCTCGCCGATCAGCGCCGATTGAAGCAGATTCTGGTCAACCTGCTTTCCAACGCGGTCAAATTCACGCCCGAAGGCGGAATGGTCACGCTGACGGTGGAAGACCGAACCGAACCGGGGCGGGTCTGTTTTCGGGTGAGGGATACGGGCATCGGGATCGAACCCGAGGCCCTGGAGCAAATTTTCGAGCCGTTCACCCAGGTGGACGGCGGCTTCGCCCGCTCCCAGGACGGCACCGGCCTCGGTCTCGCCCTGGTCCGCCGCCTGGTCCACCTCCACGGCGGAGAAATTTTCCTGGAAAGCCGCCCGGGGGAGGGGAGCACGTTTGCGGTGGCGTTGCCCAGGGAAAGGGCGATTCCTTCCTGATCGGCGGGGCGCCCAAATTCGGAGGCTTTCGCAAATTTCCGCCGGTCCGTCTGGGAGATCGCGAAAACCGCAACCGTTTCGGGAAGAAGTCGGATGGCCCAGTCCACCTTCCGGTTGAAAAGGCGTTGAACCGAAGTCAGATCCGCCCTTCCTCCACCCCGTGACACGCCACCCGCGCGCCGGATTCGTATTCGCGGATTTCCGGGATTTCGTTGACGCAGCGGGCGCCGTCGGAGTGCGGGCAGCGGCCGCGGAAGACGCAGCCGGCGGGGAGGTCGATGGGGGTGGGCACGTCGCCTTTCAGCCGCTCGTGCCGGAAGCCCTCCGCGCCCAGTTTGGGAATGGCGGAGAGAAGCGCCCGGGTGTAGGGATGGCGGGGGTTTTCGAACAACTCGTCGGTTTCGGCCAGCTCGCAAAGAGTGCCCAGATACATCACGGCCACCCGGCTGGAAATGTGCTCCACCACCGACAAATCGTGGCTGATGAAAAAATAGGTCAGCCCCCGCCGCTCCTGCAAGTCCATCATCAGGTTGAGGATCTGGGCCTGGATGGAGACGTCCAACGCCGCGATGGGCTCGTCGGCCACGATGAACTCCGGGTCCACGGCCAGGGCCCGGGCGATGGAAATCCGCTGGCGCTGGCCGCCGGAGAATTCGTGGGGATACCGGTCCCGCCAGCCGGGGTCCACGCCCACCTGCTCCATGATCTCCGCCACCCGGTCCCGCACCTCGCCGTCGGTCATCGCCGGCCGGTGAAACCGTATCGGCTCTTCCAAAATCCGCCGCAGGGTCATCCGGGGATTCAGCGAGGCGTAGGGGTCCTGGAAAACCATCTGCATTTTCGTCCGGTAGGGTTTCAGCTCCTGCCGGGACAAGTGATCGATCCGCGCACCCCGGTAGTGCACCTCTCCGCCGGTTGGCGGATAGAGCCGCACCACCGTCCGGGCCAGGGTCGATTTCCCGCAGCCCGACTCGCCCACCACGCTCACCGTTTCCCCCTCCCGAATGTCGAAGCTCACCCCGTTGACCGCATGGACCACGGAAGGCCGCCGCAAGATCCGCCCGCCTTCGAACCGGAACTGCTCCAGCCATCCGCCGGTGATGTCGAAGTGTTTGACCACGTTTTTCACGCTCAGCAGCACGTTGTCGTTCATGGTCGCGTTCTCACTCCAACAGATGGCAGGCGGCCAGGCAACCGGCGGCCTTGGGGGTCAGCGGCGGCGTTTCCCGGCGGCAGATGTCTTCGCACCAGGAACAGCGATTGTTGAAGGGGCAGCCCTCGGGAACGCCCAGGAGATTGGGCATGACGCCGGGGATCTGGTTCAATCGGCCCCGCCGGTCCACCACCTGGGGCAGGGCGGCCAGCAGGCCCCGGGTGTAGGGGTGCTGGGGATTGGAAATGATCTGTTCGGTCTCCCCCAGCTCCATCACCGCGCCGGCGTACATCACCGCGATCCGCTGGGCCACCTGGGAGACCACCGCCAGATCGTGGGTGATGAGAATCAGCCCCATCTTTTCCGACCGGCACAGCTCCAGCAACAGCGCCATGATGTCGGCTTGGATGGTCACGTCCAGCGCCGTGGTCGGCTCGTCGGCGATGATCAGGGCCGGAGAGGTGAGCAGGGCGATGGCGATCACGATCCGCTGGCGCATGCCGCCCGAAAATTCGTGGGGATACTGTTTCATCCGCTTTTCCGGAGCGGGGATCGCCACCTTTCGAATCCGGTCCATGGCGATCTCGGCGGCGTCCCTGCGGGAGATTTTCCGATGGGCCTGGAGGGTTTCGATCATCTGATCGCCGATGGTCAGCACCGGGTTCAGGGTCATCATCGGGTCCTGGAAGATCATGCTGATCCGGTCGCCCCGGATGCGGCGCATTTCTTCTTCGGACAGCGTCGTCAGTTCCCGCCCTTGAAACCGGATGGAGCCGCCGGCGATGCAGCCCGGCTTGCCGACCATGTTGATGATGCCGAAGCCGGTCACCGACTTGCCGGCGCCGGATTCGCCCACGATGCCCAGCCGTTCGCTCTCGCCCAGGTCGAAACTGGCGCCGCGGACGGCCGTAAGCACCCCGTGGCGGAGGCGGAAGCCGATGTTGAGGTCGCGGACGGACAGCAACGGTTCGGTGGCCACGGTCACTCCTTGTACAACTTCGGATTGAGGAAGTCCCGCAGCCAGTCCCCCAGCAGATTGATGGAGAGGATCAGCACCACCAGGGCGACGCCGGGGAACAAGGTGATCCACCAGGAGCCGGAGAAGATGTAGTCGAAGCCGGACTTGATGAGGGAGCCCAGGGAGGGGCGGGTCACCGGCATGCCCAGCCCGATGAAGGAGAGGGCCGCTTCGCTCATGATGGCGTTGGCCACCTGCACCGTGGAGATGACCAGCACCGGCGTCATGGCGTTGGGCAGAATTTGCCGCCACATGATCCGGGTGGGGGAGAGGCCGATGACCCGGGCGGCCTCCACGTATTCCTTCTTTTTTTCGGCCATCACCGAGGCCCGGACGGTGCGGGCGTATTGGGGCCACTCCGCGACGCCGATGATGAGAATCAACAGCGGAACGGCGAACTCCTCGTACAGCCCCATGCCGAAGGCGGCCTGGAAGAGGGCGCCAAAGAAAATGGCCACCATGTAGGTGGAAAAGGAAAGCTGCACGTCGGCCATCCGCATGAGGATGGCGTCGAACCGTTTCCCTTTGTAGCCGGCCAGTAGGCCAAGCACGATTCCGATCAGCGACTGAAGCGCCACCGCGCCCAGGCCGATGATGATGGAAACCCGCATCCCGTACAGCAGGGTGGAGAGCATGTCTCGCCCCTGGGAGTCGGTCCCCAGCGGAAACCGGCCGTCGCCGTTGTCCAGCCAGATGGGCGGCAACTCGGAATCCATGATGTCGATGGTGCGCGCATCGTAGGGATCGTGGGGGGCCAGCGCCGGGGCGCCGAAGCTGGCGATCATCAACGCCGCCAGCGCGAGAAAACTGGCCAGGGCGATGGGGTCCCGAACGAAGCTGTGGAGAAAATAAGATTTTCGGATGCGGGTCAGTCGGCCGGCCATGGCTATTTCATCCCCGCGATTCGGACGGTGGGATTCACCAGCCCGTAAATCAGGTCCACCACCGTGTTGACCACCACGAAGAGGAAGCCCACGAAAACCAGATAGGCCACCATCAGCGAGGTGTCCGCCCGCTGGACCGATTCAATGAACATGGAGCCCATGCCCTGCCACTGGAACACGGTTTCGGTGAGAATCGTAAACGCGATCAGGGTGCCAAGCTGGACGCCGCCCACGGTTATCACCGGCAACAGCGTGTTCCTGAAGGCGTGGATGAACAAAATTCGATTTCGTTTCAGCCCCTTGGCCCGGGCGTATTTGATGTACTCCGACTCCAGCACCTCTTTCATTTCCGCCCGGATCAGCCGGATGAACAGTGGCAGCATGATGGAGGCAAGGGAGATGCTGGGCAGGATCAGGTGGGTCCAGCCGTCCAGGGTGGCGAAGCCGGAGGACCAGCCGGGAAAGATTTCCACCGTGTCGCCGCGGCCGAAGGCGGGCAGCCAGTTCAGGTTGACGGCAAAGACGTAGATAAGCAGGATGGCGGTGAGAAAGACGGGGATGGAGACCCCGACGATGCTGGCCCCCATGAAAAAGCGGGAGAGCGGATGTCGGGGTTGCACCGCCGCGAAGATGCCGATGGGAATGGACAGCGCGATCACCAGGATCGAGGTGGCCAGCACCAGTTCAAGCGTGGCCGGCGCCTTGCCGAGAATCACCTGGGCGGCCGGCCGCTTGAAATAGAAGGAGTTCCCCAGATCGCCCTGGAGCGCTTTTCCCACGAACCGCGCCCACTGGACAAGGAACGGATCGTTGAGGCCCAGCTCGTCCCGCAGGGCCTCCCGCTCCGCCGCCGAGACCGAGATGCCGGTGATTTCGCGGATCGGGTCCCCCACCGACTGCTTGATGGTGAACCCGATCACGCTGATCACCAGCATCACGAACACGGCCTGGACAACGCGCCGAATGAAAAACGCGATCATCGATTATAATTCCAAAACCGCGCCGATTTTCCAATCCGGGGCGTCATGGTTCTTGTTTACTCCATCACCAGGTCCCCGAAATAGGGGAAGTTCATGACGTTGACAATCTCGTCGGCGTTCTTCAGCTTGTCGCTGCCGGCCCAGGAGAGCATCTGCCAGTGAAGGGGGATGAAGGCGGCGTCGTTGTGGAGAATCCGCTCCACTTCCTTGAGCATTTCGGCCCGCTTGGCCAGATCGGTCTCGCTCTGGGAGGCCAGGGTCAGCTCGTCCACCTTTGGGTTGCAGTAGTTGCCGCTGTTGTATTGGCCGTAGCCGGTTTCCTTGTTCGGGCACATGTGGAGGAATTCGAAGAAATTGGCGGAGTCCTCGGTGTCCGAGTGCCAGCCGATCATCTGGACGTCGGCCACCTGGGCGTCGAACTCGTCCCAGTACTGGGCCTTGGGCATGGTCTTCAGCTCCACCTTGACGTTGATCTTGGAGAGCATGCCGGCCACCGCCTCGGCGATCTTCTCGTCGTTGACGTACCGGTTGTTGGGGGCGATCATGGAAACGGCGAAGCCGTCGGGATAGCCCGCTTCCTTCATCAGTTCCTGGGCCTTGGCCACGTCAAAGCGGGGTTCCAGCTCCGGCACGTGGCCGTCGTAGCCCTCGGGGGAATTCTGGGCGGCGACGGTGGCACGGCCCTTCATGATCTTGGCCACGATGCCGGGATTGTTGACGGCGTAGGCCATGGCCTGGCGGACCTTGGGATTTTTGAACTCCTCCCGCCGCTTCTGGTTGAGCTGAAAGGTGATGATCCGGGAGCCGGGCATGGTGATGAGCTGCACGTCCTCGGTCCGCTCGATGCGGTCGAAATCCTGGGGCGGCACCGGCATGATGAAGTCCACGTCGCCGGCCAGCAGCGCGGCCATCCGGGTGGCGTCCTCGCCGATGGGGGTCAGCTCGATGGTGTCCACGTTTCCGGAATTCTCGTCCCAGTATTCCGGAAAGGCCTTGAGCACCCACTTCTGACCCTGCTCCCGGGATTCCACGGTATATTTTCCGGTGCCCGACTCGTTCTCGTTGGCGAAGGAATGCTCGGTTTTGACGATGGCGTCCTTGGGATGGCCCTTTTCGTCGGTCCCGGTGTAAAATTCGGAATCCATGGGGAAAATGTAGGTGGCCATGTTCAGGGTCAGGCCGTAGGGCTTCTTGGTCTTGATGTCGATGGTGAAGTCGTCGATCACCTCGGGCTCGGCGAACGGCTCGAAGAGTCCCTTGAAATCCTGACTTCTCTTGAGGCGGGCCAGGGTCCAGGCCACGTCCTTGGCGGTGAAGGGGTTGCCGGAGTGAAATTTGACGCCCTTGCGGAGGTGAAATCGAAGTGTCAGCGGGTCGATCCGCTCCCACTTGGTGGCCAGACGCGGCTCGAATTCCATGTCCTTGGTCCAGCGGGCCAGGGGATCAAACACCATGTGGGAATACTGGAGCATCCCGCCGGAGAGCTGGACATGGGGGTCCAGGGAGACCGGGTCGGCGTCCATGGCCAGCCGCAGGGTCTTGGCCCCGGCGGCGGCGCTCAGGCAAAGGCCCAGGGTCAGCGTGAGAAACAGCACCATTCCCTTTTTCATAGTTCCTCCTCGAATTGGGTGACATTGGCGGGGGGTCCACCCGCAACATTCCTCACCTCGCCGCCTCCGCAGAATGCGGGATTTTCCTTCAATTCGGTCCAGCACGGGGGCGGGAGCGCGCAAAATTTATGACCAATAGTGAAAAATTCTCGCCGGGTCAAGAAAGAAAAATCCAGAACCCCTTCCCGCAACGGAACGAACTTTTCCGGCGTTTCGGCATCTCCCCCTTGCCAATCCCCCGCGATTGTGGCAAAAAGCTCATTCATTCGCGAAAAACACCATCGTCCGGATCGGGAATCGGCCAGCGGTTTCCGACGCCGGACCTTTTTTTGGGTTTGTCCCCGAGGAGACTCTTTTTTTATGAGCAACGACGGCGAGAAAATCATTTACACCATGATGCGGGTGTCCAAAACCCGCCAGACCAAAACCGTGCTGAAAGATATTTCTCTTTCCTATTTTTACGGCGCCAAAATCGGCGTGTTGGGTTTGAACGGCGCGGGAAAAAGCACCCTGCTTCGCATCATGGCCGGCGTGGACACCGAATTCGACGGGGAGGCGGCGCTTTCCCCGGGGTACACCGTCGGCTTTTTGGAGCAGGAGCCGGAGCTGGACCCGGACACCACCGTTCGGGCAGTGGTGGAGGAGGGCATGAAGGAGGCGGTGGCGCTGGTCAACGCCTACAACGCCCTGAACGAAAAGTTCGCCGAACCCATGTCCGACGACGAGATGGACGCCCTGCTGGCCCAACAGGCCGAATTGCAGGAAAAAATCGACCACATGAACGCGTGGGACATCGATTCCCGGCTGGAGATGGCCATGGAGGCGCTGCGCTGCCCGCCCGGGGACACGTTCATCGGCGTTCTCTCCGGCGGGGAAAAGCGGCGGGTGGCCCTTTGCCGACTCCTGCTGGAGGAGCCCGACGTCCTGCTGCTGGACGAGCCCACCAACCATCTGGACGCCGAAACGGTGGCCTGGCTGGAACGCCATCTTCAGGCCTACGCCGGCACCATCATCGCCGTGACCCACGATCGCTATTTTCTGGACAACGTTGCCGGATGGATTCTGGAGCTGGACCGGGGCCGCGGCATTCCCTGGAAGGGCAACTATTCCTCCTGGCTGGAGCAGAAGAAGAACCGGCTGCAAAAAGAAGAGAAGGCCGAAAGCGACCGCCACCGGACCCTTCAGCGGGAACTGGAGTGGATTCGCATGAGCCCCAAGGGCCGGCAAACCAAGTCCAAGGCCCGCATCAACGCCTACGAAAACCTCTTGAACCAGGACGCGGAAAAACAGGCCAAGGAGCTGGAAATCTACATTCCGCCCGGGCCCCGTCTCGGGAAGGTGGTGGTCGCGGCGGAAAAGGTGGCCAAGGGCTACGGCGACCGGCTGCTGTTTGAAAACATGGATTTCGCCCTGCCGCCCGGCGGCATCGTGGGCGTCGTCGGCCCCAACGGCGCGGGAAAGACCACCCTGTTCAAAATGATCACCGGTCGGGAAGAACCCGACGCCGGGGCCATCAACGTGGGCGAAACGGTGGAGTTGGCCTACGTGGATCAGGAACGGGACAGCCTGGCGCCGGACAAGTCGATCTGGGAGGTCATTTCCGAGGGCCAGGACCGAATCAAACTGGGCGGCCGGGAAGTCAATTCACGGGCCTACGTGGGCCGATTCAATTTCTCCGGCCAGGACCAGCAGAAAAAGGTGAACATGCTCTCCGGCGGCGAGCGGAACCGGGTCCATCTGGCTCGGACGCTCAAATCCGGGGCCAACGTGATTCTGCTGGACGAACCGACCAACGACCTGGACGTGAACACCATGCGGGCTTTGGAGGAGGCGCTGGAGCATTTCGCCGGCTGCGCCGTGATCATTAGCCACGACCGCTGGTTCCTGGACCGCGTCGCCACCCACATCCTCGCCTTCGAGGGCGACAGCCAGGTGGTCTGGTTCGAAGGCAACTATTCCGACTACGAGGCCGACCGAAAGCGTCGGCTGGGCAAGGCGGCGGAACGGCCCCGGCGGATCAAATACCGGCCGTTGACGCGGTAGGGCCAACGGCTCGGAAAGTTCATTTCGCGGCGAATCGGCGTGGGCGTTTCCCACACGCCCCCGTTCAATCCCGAACGGTTCTCCATTGGAAAATCCAACGTGAAGGCCATGGGGCCAACGCCCGTGACGAAAAATCCAAACCCGCCCGCGGCGGCGGGTCCATTTCTCCCTTGCGAACCATGAAAAAACGACCGTTTTTCTCTTGGAAACGCCTCCGTTTCCTCTTTTTTTGGACCATTGCCGGTCTTTTTGTAAGCCTGTCGCTGGTCTCCTGCCTTTCCGGACCCAGCGTGGACCAACCTCCGGTCCGGGCCCACGGAACCACTTCGTTGGGAAGCCCGCCCGATCGCCCGTCCGAGCGATGGACGGCTTCGATCCAGTCTCCCGCAGCCTTGCGAACGCCGCAGGCGGCGACGGTGATGACCCTGAATCTGGCCCACGGCCGCAAGGACGGATTCAGCCAGATGCTCCAAAGCGGAGAAAAAATCCAGGGCAATCTGGAAGAGGTCGCCGGCGTGCTTCGCCGCGAATCCCCGGCCGCGGTGGCCTTGCAGGAGGCCGACGGACCCTCTTTTTGGAGCGGCGATTTCGACCACGTGGCCCGGCTGGCGGAAAGCGCGGGATTCGACTACTCCCTCCGCGGTTCCCACGTGGACGGCGGCGGGCTTTCCTACGGCACGGCCATCCTTTCCCGTTCCGTTCCGGTCGCTCCGATTTCGGTCACCTTTCCGCCCTCGCCGCCGACCTTTCCCAAGGGCTTCGTTGTTAGCCGGGTCCAATTCCCCGGCGGTTGGTCCGCGGACGTGGTGTCGGTCCACCTGGATTTCGCCCGGTCGTCGGTCCGGGCCGGACAGGTTGCGGAGATGATTCGAACGCTCTCCCCTCGTCCCTCGCCGCGCATCGTGCTCGGCGATTTCAACAGCGAATGGGACGACGACGAATCCGCGGTCCGCGCCCTGGCCGAGGGGCTGAATCTGAAGACGTGGCGGGAAAACGCGACGGACCTGGACACCTTTCCATTTTCCGGAAAGCGGCTGGACTGGATTTTGATCTCGCCGGAGTTGGAATTCCGGGATTATCGCGTGCTCCCCGACGTGTTGTCGGATCACTTGGGCGTCGTCGCGGAGATTGCCCCGGTCTCCACCAAATCCCCGGCGGTGGCGGCGGAATCCCGCCCGGTCCGGCAGGCCGCGTTGGATTCCCCCGCCACCGTTTCCATGCCATCTCCGTAAGGCCTGGCCGCCGGGGAATAAATCCCCCGGCTCATTCCGAAAAGCGCCCTAAAAGAAGCTCAGCCTCTTTCGATCCGGGGGCAAGGGCGCCCGCTTTGGCTGGCTTTTTCGGTTCGAGCCGGGAAATTTATTCCCCGGCGGTGTGCCCGTACGCCATTTCAATCTCCGCAAATCGCTTAAATCCGGTGAAACCGCTTGAAAACGAAACCCGACGGGCCGGCGCCCTTTTCCGCCATGATGGACGTCATCGAAAACGGGTTTCAGGCGGCGGAACATCCCGCGGATTTCCACTTCCAGCCGGGAACGGAGAACATCCACTTCCGCAACGTGGTGGGCGACGACGACATGCCGGTGAAGCCGTCGGCCTCCATCGTCGAATGGGACTCCACCATTCCGGGCCGGTATCGCTCCTTCAAGCAGATGATTCTGAACACCGCCCCCTTTCTCTTCGTCCGGCCCGGGTTCAACGCGGAAAGGCGGGAAATCGCCGGTGGTTTTCCGGCTGCGGCCTGGAAGCCATGCTCCATAAATTGAAGACGGAAAAGGGGAAAAAATTTACGGAACGGGCGGAGGCGGTGTTTCGGAAAAGGTTGCGGGACGGATACGAAAAGGCGGATCGGGTGGAACGGTCCCTGTTGATTCGGCGGTTGAACGAGATTCCGTGGAACGACCCGCCGGCGACGGAATTGGAGACCCCCTCGAACCAGCTTGCGGAGATGGGACCGCGGGAGGAAAGCCCGGGCCCCTTCGAGGCGCTGGAGAAGGAAATCGTCCCCATCGCGGAGAAATCCAAGCACCGGGAGGGCAACGCCGGATTCCGGGCTTGATCATCGACAAACCGATGGCCGGGGAGGCGAGCGGGGAGCCGTTCTCGCCTTCCCGGCCGGCGTCGCGGAGGCCTGGAAAGGCCTCGGACGATTATCCACTTTCCGGCCGGTCCTCTTTCACGAAGACGGTTTCCGGATGCTCCGGCCGCATTTCCACGTACACTTTTTTCTTGTAGGGTCCCTTGAAATGGTACGGTTCCCGGGGCGCCGCCTCCCGGGACATCCAAAACAGCGCGTCCTCGGGCAAATCCTCGAAACGTACCGGTTTCATCAAGTCCGGCTCCATCGCTTTCCCTTCCCCTTGGCGTTTCAGAAATTCGGGACGCCTGAAAAAGACCCCGCGGCGACCCGCCCCCCGTCAAACTGGAACGCTTTTTTACAGAAAATTCAAAAGTTTTGCAACCCGGAAAAAAGGGTTCATCTTCTTGGATATTCCGAAAAAAACCGGCCCCCGATTCCGCCGCGCCTCTTCCGTAGCCCCTTTGTTTTATTTTATATTCTCATTTGGGAATGGCGATCGCGCCCGCCTTGTTCAATCCATTTTTCCCAAATTCCGCACAATTTTTTTCGGTAATTTTTCGCGCCTTAACACGCCCTTAACTTCCCGGTGTTAGCAAAAAGCGTAGGGGTTTCATGCGTCGTTTTCCATTTTGTCTGGAAACGATTGAAATCCGCAGGCAAATCTTGAACGCGGGTTGGCGCCCCAAGACGATCGTTTCCCAGGATGAAAACCCGAGCCGTTCGCAAATGCCGCCCCGTCGCCGCGGGGACGGCCAAGGAGGATCGATGCAAGCCAGTTTAAAATTCAAACTGATTTCCGGCGGGGTGTTGCTGGTGGCCGCGCCCATGCTCACGATGGCGTTGCTTTTCACCTTCCGGGTATCCCGGGCCTTGGAAACCTACGCCGCGAACCAGGCGTCCCAGACGGCGGCAAGTCTCGCCCGATCCGTGGAGCTGCTGCTCGACGAACAGGTCCGGATCGCCGACAGCCTGGCGGCCAATTATCAAAGCTTCGACGGCATGGACATTCGCTTTTATGCCGACGGCGCCATGGGCGAAATGGAACTGGCCCGGCTCAACGATCGGCTGTTGGATACGCTGAAGCGGCTTGGCGGCGCGTATGATCTCATATTTTTGGGCGATAAACGGGGAACGGTTTTCGCGGGGGCCACCGAAAGCGGAGAAACGCCTTTCGTCCGGGAAAAAATCGCCGACGCCCCCGATTTTCGAAGCAACTACGTCGCCAACGTCGGGGCGCGTCCCATCGGCCTGGAAATGGCGGAGACGGACGCCTTCCGGCAATTGCGGGACGTCGGCGCCCCTTTCATCGGAAATCCCGTCCATTCGGAGTTGACCAAAGAACCGGTGCTTCCCGTATTTTCGCCGATTCCCGACAAACGGGGAGAATTCGCCGGCTTCGTCGGCCTTCATCTCCGTCTTTCCGAAATCGCGGCCCTTGTGACCAATACCCGGGTTGGGAAAACCGGATATTCCTTCATGACCGATAAAAACGGCGGGATGATCGCCCATCCCGAAGCCGATTTTCAGCTTCGCCTCAACATTCGGGAAGAGCCCGGCCTGGAGGAACTCGCCGATCGGATGTTGGCGTCGGAAAGCGGCTTGGCGACCTACCGGTTCCGAGACGCGGAGCGGGTGGCCGCCTTCGCCCCGGTGAAAAGCCAAGGCTGGAGCGTGGCGGCGACCCAAAACGCGGACGAATTCCGAACCGTGCTTTCCGACGTCCTGAATTTCAATTGGGGGGCGATGGCGGTTTTCCTTCTGCTTTCGGCGATCGCCGTCCGGTTTTTCGCCGCCCGGGTCGCCGTTTCCATCCGGCGGGCGGTGGGCGAGCTGCACGAGAGCTCCCAGCAGGTCCAGCGGGCCGCCGCCAAAATGTCGGAGACCAACGAAGACATCGCCGACGGCGCGGCCCGTCAGGCCGTCACCATCCAGCAGACCGCGTCTTCCCTGGAGGAGATTTCCGCCATCGCCAGTCAAAACGCGAAAAACGCCGGCGCCGGAAATGCGCTCAAGGGGGAGGTTTACGAAGTGGTGGACGGCGCGGACGAATCCATCGGGGAGCTGAACGCCGTCGCCCAAAGCGCCCTGGACGTGGGCCTACGGACCTCCCAAATTGTAAAAACCATCGATGAAATCGCCTTTCAGACCAATCTGCTGTCCCTGAACGCCGCGGTGGAGGCGGCCCGGGCCGGAGAGGCCGGCGCCGGCTTTTCGGTGGTGGCCGAGGAGGTCCGCAAGCTGGCGGGGCGCGCGGGAGAGGCCGCCCGGAGCACCTCCGCCCTGGTGGACGAAAACATGCGACGGCTGGAAACCATGGCCGAGCGGTCGGAAACCGTTCGGAGTCGATTTGGCGGCGTGTCCCAAAAAGTCCGGGACATGGGAAATTTGATGGAAGAGGTGGCCGAAGCCTCCCGGGAACAGGCCAAGGGCGTCGAACAGCTTCGGCGGGCGGCGGTGGAAATCGACGCGGTGGTGCAGCTGAACGCGGCCAAGGCCCAGGAATCGGCCGGGGTGTCGGAGACGGTCAACGGCCAATCCCGCCGGATGGCGAAAATCGCCGGAGAGCTGACGGCGCTGGTGGAAGGAAGCCGAAACGGCGCAAAGCCGCCCCGAAAGACGAACCGGGAATCCGTCCCGGAAGCGGAAAGTCGGACGCCGGTCGCGCGGCCCCGGTCGGTCCAGCCCTTTCCCGGCGGCGCCTGATCCCGCCGTCGATCCGAATCGTCCGCCGCGTTGGAAACCGGATTATTCCGCCGGAACGGTCGGGACCACCGCCGGGAGAAAGACTTCGACCGCGGTTTCCTCGCCGGGGTCGCTGCGGATTTGCACGAAGCCGCCGTGGCTCCGGACGATCCCGTACACCACCGCCAAACCCATGCCGACCCCTTCGCCGGTTTCGCGGGTGGTGAAATAGGGATCAAACACCCGCTCCAAATCGGTTTCGGGGATTCCCACCCCGTCGTCCGTCACCCGCAGTCGATAATAGTCCCCCGAGGCCGGCCCCTTGTCTTCCCCTTCCATCTCCGTTTCGGAAACCGTCGCCCGGTCCAACGCCACCTCGATGCGGCCGCCCCCCGCCTTGTCGCGAACCGCGCGAACCGCGTTGTCCAACAAATTGCGGAGGACCTGGTGAAGCTGGGCCGGATCGCCCGCCACGTGTCCGCCGTCCGGAGCGAATCGGCATTCCAGCCGGATGTGGGCCGGGATGGCGGGCCGGATCGCCCGAATGGATTCCAGAAGAACGGCGGCGGGGTCCAAGGTTGGCTTTCCGCCTTCGGGCTTTTTCATAAAAACCAGCAATTGCCGCACCGCGTCCCGTCCCCGAAGGGAGGCGAGGCGAATCTGTTCAAGGTTTTTGTGAACCGGCCAGTGCGAGGGGACGTCTTCCATGGCCATTTCCGCGTTGCCCAGAATGATGCTGAGAACGGTATTGAATTCGTGGGCCATTCCACCGGCAAGGGTGCAGACCGCTTCGTGCTTCAATGCCCGCCGAAGCGCCGATTCCCGATCCTTGAGTCGTTGTTCCAGCCGATGGCGGTGGAGGGCCGTTTCGATGGCCGCGCGCAACTCCCGGTCCTTGAACGGCTTGACGAGATAGGCGTAGGGCGCGGTTCGCTGGGCCTGGGCCAGGGACTCGTCGTCGGCGTGGGAAGTGAGGTAGACCAGAGGAAATTCCCCCTCCGCGCGCAGCCGTTCGGCCGCCTGGATACCGGTCATGTCGCCCTCCAGCTCGATGTCCATGAGCACCAGATCGGGTTCCGCGGACAACGCCATTGCGACGGCCTCTTTGCCGCTGACGGCGCGGCCCGCGGATTGGTAGCCAAACTTTTCCAGAGTCCATTCCAGTTTGGCCGCGATGGCCGGGCTGTCTTCCACAATCAGAATCCGGGCGGGATCCATGTTTTTTCCTTTTTAGATTTTCCACGCGAACATCGGTTGGTCACGGTTCCGAGCATAAAAAATAGAAAGGCTCTCGGCGGAATGTCAAACGGCATCCAAACCGGTTTTCCGGGATGGCGCCCCCTTCCGCCGCGGTTCCTTTTGGAAAAAGCGGGATCGACCGGAAAACCGTGGAAAAGTGGAAAGATCGAGAGACGAAGAACATAAAAAGGGGCGAACGGATGGGTGAACGGAAAGGGGCGGGGCGGCGAAAAGTTCCGGTGGGGAGGCGGGAGGGAGGAAGCGGCACGGCGTCCAAGTGGAACGGATTGGAATTCCACTGGGAATCCGTGGCCGAGCAACGTCCCATAAACGGAAAATATGGCGACGCGACGTTTACCGATGGCGAAGGAGTTTTCGCGCCAGAATGCCGAGGCCAAGTAGCCAGCCGCCAAACATGGCCATTCCGCCAGGCTCCGGCACCGGTTCCCAAATCCGGCTTGCCGTGGCGAACGCGCCCGAGTTCCAGAAGAACCAGGAGCCCAAGATGACCCAAGCCGCGAAACCTATCGCCTTCAATTTGGGTTTCCTCCAAGAAAATGGAATTAAGACTTCTTCGATTCGATCCCCGACCGCCGTCGGGCGAAGGAAAGAAAGGGCGGGGAAACCGAAGCGCTTGCGAAACCGTTTGGCGTCCATTTTTGATAGAGCAAAAAGCGCGCCAAAAAGGTGAGAATTTTTTATTGAATTTTCAATTACTTAGAATGTTAACGAACGGTTAGCTCATTCGCTTGGTTATAAATTCAGGCCAATCATCGTGCAACATGGTGGAATTGTTATTGTCCGAGCGCATTCAAGCTTTTCTCCATTATAAAAATTTTTATAATCTTTTTTCCGGTATAACTGGAACCGCCGGTAAAAAAATGGTCGGCTTCACAAAGCGCTAACAATGGTTTCCTATATTTTTTTGCAATCGCGTTCATCGACTTCCCAAAGGATATTCCATGAAATCCCTATGGCTGTTTTCCGGTTCCTGGCGGCGATGGACAGGGCGCGGTCGCCGGCGAATCCGGAACCTGGATCTCGCCGCCAAGCTTCTCCTTCCCATTGGTCTCATCGTTTTTCTTTCCCATCTTCTCGCCATCGGCTTCAACATCGGCCATTCCTTTCGAACCGCCCGCCGGGAGGCCCTGGAAAAAAACGTCGAAATGGCCAATCGGTACGCCGCGGAAATTGCCAACGACATGGACGGCGCCGCCAACACGGCCCGTTCCCTGGCCAACGTTTTGACCACCATGCGTCAGGAGCGGGCCTATCCGGATCGGCAACTGTTGATCCGCTTCGTCCGCCGGTTTCTGGAGGCCAATCCGCAGCTCCTGGGGGCCTGGACCGTCTGGGAACCCAACGCCTTGGACGGTCTGGACCAAAAATTTCGGGGCGCGCCCGGCCACAGCGAAAACGGCAGATTCGTGCCTTACTGGAACCGGGTGGGCGGCCTGCGCCTGGAACCCTGCGTGGATTACGACACGCCCGGCCCGCAAAGCGATTACTACACCGTCCCCATGACCACCGGCCGGGAAACGGTGATCGATCCCACCACCTACGTCATCGGCGACCGGGACGTGGAAGTGGTCTCCGTGGTTTCGCCCATTCGCATCGGCGGTCGTTCCCTGGGGGTGGCGGGGGTTGATTTGTCCATGCAAAAACTCTCCCAGATGGTGGCCCGCGTCCACCCGTTCGACGCCGGCCACTGCTTCCTGATGACCAACGGAGGGGAAGTGGTGGCCCATCCGGACCCGGCCCATATCGGTCAGCCCGGCTTTTCGGACCCGGAAGTGTTGGCCGCCGTCCGCGCCGGAGAAACCCGATCCTGGGTTCGGGACGCCGATCCGGTCAACGGCCAACGATCCTTCATGGTGATTTCTCCCATTGACGTTGGCCACACGGGAACGCCCTGGTCGCTGGCGATTTCGGTGCCGGTTCGGCGGGTGCTGGCCGACGCCTTCCGGCTTCGGAACAACGCCATCCTGATCGCGGCGATTTCGCTGCTGCTCATTCTGGCGCTGGTTTCCTGGATCATTCGCGCCGTGCTGACCCGGCCCATTCGGAGGATGGCGCGAAGCTTCAACGACATCGCATCCGGCCGGGAATCGCTGGAGACGCCGCTTTCCGTGGAGTCGGAAGACGAAATGGGGGAGCTGGCCACCGCCTTCAACCAGATGGCGGATCGATTGAAGGCGGTGATGCGCAGTCTTCAGGAGGAGCGGGATTACTCCCGGGAGTTGCTCCAGGTGGCGCCCGGCCCCATCCTCTCGATTCGGCCGGACGGCGCCTTGAATTATCTCAATCCGGCGGGAGAACGACTCATCGGTCTCTCGGCCGACGAAGCGGTAAACCGGCCGGTGCACGACCTTTTGGCGCTTTCCGAGCCGGAATTTTCCTTTCCCTGCCTGTTTCGTCGGGATCTGGCCGGCCTCAATTCCCGGGAATCCGAGGTCGAATCCCTGGACGGCCATCACGCCACGGTCCTCTGGAATTTTACCCTTCGACGAAACCGGGACGGATTGCCGGTGGAACTAATCGCCTTCGGCAACGACATCACCGGGCGACGACGGGCGGAGCGAGAAAAGCGGGAGCTGGAACACCGCCTGCAACAATCCCAAAAAATGGAAGCCATCGGCAATCTGGCCGGCGGCATCGCCCACGATTTCAACAACATCCTTGCGCCCATCATGGGGTTTTCGGAACTGGCCCTTCGCATCCTCCCGGAAGAAGAAAAAGTAGCCGGCTACCTGTGGGAGATTCACTCCGCCGCGCAACGGGCCCGGGAGCTGGTCACCCAGATTCTCACCTTCTGCAGAGGCGGCCGGCGGGAAAGGGGGCCCATTCAAATGGAAGTGGTGGTCAAAGAAGTGCTGAAACTATTGCGGGCCAGCTTGCCCAAGCTGATAGACATCCGGGAAAGCATTCCCGACCACTGCCCACCCGCGCTGGCCAACCCCACGCACATCCACCAGATCGTTATGAATCTGGTCACCAACGCGGCCCACGCCATTGGCGACCGGCCCGGAGTCATCGAAATCCGGCTGGAGGCGACGAGGATTTCCGACCGTTCCGCCGAAGGACTGGTGGACGGCGATTATCTTCGACTGATCATTCGGGATTCCGGCGACGGGATTCCGGAAGAGGTGCGGGACCGGATTTTCGAGCCCTACTTCACCACCAAGGCGGAAGGAAAGGGGACCGGAATGGGCCTGGCCATCGTCTACGGCATTGTGAGGGACTACGGCGGGAACATCCAGGTTTTCAGCCGGAGGGACGAGGGAACCACCGTTTCGGTGTATCTCCCTTCCGGGGACCGAGTTTCCGATCCGGAAACGACCGATCCCCGTTCCACTGCGATTCCCCAAGGCACGGAACGAGTGGTGCTGGTGGACGACGAGGCTTCGGTGGCCCGGGTGGTGGCCAGAATGCTGCGGGAGGCCGGCTACCAGGCGACGGTTTACAACCGCGCGATCGCGGCCCGCGATGATTTGCGGGAAAATCCCCGCGGCGCGGACCTGCTGGTGACCGACCTGAGCATGGCGGAGCTTAGCGGCCTCGATCTGGCCCGGGACGTTCTCCGACGGCGTCCGGATTTGCCGGTGATCCTCTACTCCGGCTCCCTGGACGCCCTGCCGCCGGAAACCCTTCGGAACGCGGGCATTGGCGCCGTTCTGGCCAAGCCATTCACCCAGCTTCAACTGGCCCGGACGGTTCGCGCGGCCCTGGACGCCGCGAAGGCGGCCGCCCCGGCGGAAGAACGGATGGCGGAGTGGAACCGCGGCGCCGTCGCCTCGCCCCCCTGAAGGGTTGGCTTGTCGGAATTTCACAGCCGCCGCGCGAAGACGGGTTGATGGAAATCGTCTTTGCGCCGAATCCCGTTTCAGATTGCGCTTCTCCCCGGAAAAAACGTATCGTCTCGCCCAACTGGTCGGCCTGGGCGTTCAGCTCTTCGGCCGCGGCGGCCATTTGTTCCGCCGCGGAAGCGTTTTCACGGATCACGTTGTCGAATTGATCGAAGGCGGCGCGAATCGTCTCCGCCCCGGAACCGCCGGCCCGACAGGCTTCGCTGATGTCCCGGACCTGCTCCGCCGTTCGCCGGATATCCGGAACCATTTCGGCGAGGATGGAGCCGGACCGCTCGGCGATTTCGAAGGTTTTTTCGGAAATGCGCGCCACCGAATTGGCGGCGGTTTGGGATTTCTCCGCGAGGCTTCTCACTTCATCCGCCACAACGGCGAACCCCCTGCCGGCCTCTCCTGCCCGGGCGGCTTCCACCGCCGCGTTCAAGGCCAAAAGGTCGGTTTGCCGGGCGATCTCCTCCACCACCCGAATCTGCTCCGCGATGGCCCTCAGGGCCTTCACCGCCTCCGTGGCCGCCGCGCCGCTTTCCTCCGCTCTCGCGGCGGAGGATTCGGCCATCGCTTCCGCCGCCGCGGCCCGCTCTCCCATGGCCCGCATCAGCGCCTCGGCGGCGATTTTCTGTCGCTCGGACCCGGCCGCGATTTGTTGGGCGCCGACGCTCACTTGCCGGCTTCCGGATCGAACATTTTCGGCGCCGTGAACCACCTCCCGGACGACCTCCCTCAGCCGGGCGGCCATACGGCCGAGGGCCGCCGCCAGCTCGCCGATTTCATCGGAGCGGCCCGAAGGCAGGCGCCCGGACAGCCGTCCCTTGGCCAATCCCTTTGCGAACCGGATGCAGGGGAAGACCGGGGCCAGACTCCGGCGAACGGTCAGCCATGCGGCCAGAGAAACCAGCAGCCCCACCCCCGCCGAGGTCGGAAGAATCGAACGCAGAATGTCCAGAAAGGCCCGTTGCAAGAAAGAGCGCTCCTTTCCCACGAACCATATGCCCAAGTTTTCGCCGGAGACGGACCGGATCGGCCAGTAGGCCGCGGTGAAGTCTTCTCCCAAAATTTCGTTCACGTCGTAGAAGGTTTTTCCTTCTTCCAACACCGTCCGGGTGACGGCGGGATTCTCCATCCGGGTGCCGCGAATCCGTTTCCCGGCCCGGCGGATGGTGGTGGACACCCGGCGGTCGCCGTGGAACACGGTGGCGTGAACCCTCAGTGTTTCCCGGATTTCGTCCACGAAATCGTTGTCCCGGGTCAGATGGATGCCCGTCAGCACGGCTCCCGCCAACCGGCCATCGACCGTCACCGGCGCAACGGCCCGAATGGACAGTCCCACCAGTTTTCCGGCCCCGATGCCGCTCGCGGCTCGGCCTTCCAAGGCGATCCGCAGGATTTCCTGGTTGGCGATGGAATCTCCCTTTCGACCGTCGTGGGCACGGGCGATCACGTTTCCCGAAGCGTCGGTGAAGGTCATGAAATCGGCGCCGCTGGCGGCCATCCATTCCGCCCCGCGTTCTTGAAGATCGGCGGCGTCCCCCCGGACCACGGCCCCCTGGACTTCGGCCATCCCGGCGATCAGGCCCGCCGCCTGAAGGCACCGCTCTCGGCGGCCTTCGATCAAGCCGTCCACCACCCGGCCGGCGGCGACAATGTTCTGCCGGGCCTCGGCCTGGAAACCCTCGGCGACCACCCGGTAGGTCAGCAGTCCGATGGCCGCCGAACAAACCAGGACCGCGGCGACCACCAGGGCGATCATTTTTTGGGAAAAACGGAAACGCATGGTTTTTCCTTTTTCCGATGGACGACCACCTGATTGCGGCCCTCCATTTTTGCCCGGTACAGCGCCTGATCGGCGCGCTCAAGAACCGATTCCGGTCCGTCCTCGTCGGACTGGATTTCGGAAACACCTTGGCTGATGGAAATGGAAAGTTTCGTTCCCCGCCATTCGAACTCAGTCTGTTCCGTCAGCGCGCGCAGTTCTTCGGCCAACAGCAACGCCTTTTCGGCTTCGGTTTCCGTCAGCAGCACGCAGAACTCCTCCCCGCCGAAACGGGCGAACAGGTCCGATTTTCGAAGTCGGGTTTTCATGAGTTCGGTGAATTTTTTCAGGACGAAATCGCCGCAGAGATGGCCATGGGTGTCGTTGACGGCCTTGAACCAATCCAGGTCCTGAAGGATGACGCTGAAAGGCCGGCCGTACCTGGCGTATCGCTCCAACTCCTCCCGCAGCCGGATTTCCAGGTACCGGCGGTTGAAGGCCCCGGTCAGTCCGTCCCGCATGTTCATTTTCAGCAGTTTTCGTTCGTATGCGGCGATTTCGGTGACGTCCTGGACCATGATGTAGACGTGGCGGATCGCCTGGTCGTCGTCCCGAAGCGGTCCCATGGTGCAGGTCTGCTGCATGTGGTCGAAAACGGCGGCGTCGTCGGAAAGGGCGGGAACGGGAAGGGGGAAGAGATATCGGTGGAGCTTTCGGGAGAAAAAGGCGAAGTTGCCGAAGGTGGAAACCGCCTTGAAATTGCGGTGGAACCGAGGGGAATCCAAATTCGGGAAAAAGTCGAAGGCCGGCCTGCCAATAATCTCTTCGGCGGAAATGCCGCTGTGGATCTCCATCCAGCGGTTCCATCGACACACGGCGAGCCGCAAATCCAGCACCACTATGCCGATGTCGATCATGTCGAATAGCTGGTCGAGCTTCATGCCCACTGTTCCATAAAGGCGTTGAGCGCCTTGCGAAGCCACTCGATGGCGTTCTGGCTGGTGATCAGCAGCAATTGGCCGTTGATGTCCACGCTTTCAAAACGAAACACCGTTTCCAGCAAGATGGCGAACCGGTCTTCCTCCAGGGAGTCCAGGAAGGACGGGCCGTCTCGTCCGGCCTCGGAAACGATGCGCGGCGGCGTGTAGGTGACGAAGGTGTCCAGCAGTTCGCAGATTTTGCCCACGCAGGCCCCGATGAGGATGTTGCCCACCTCCATCAGGATTTCCCGTTCCTGGTGGGCCAGGGGCCGGTCGGCGTCCTCGTCGCCGTCCAGGTCCTGCATCACCCGAATGAGGCCCATGCCCGCGTTTTCCGGAAGGACCAGAAGCCCCATTCCGTTGAAATTGCCCCAGAAATTCTGCACCACCAGGCTGGTGCCGTCGTCGCCGAGCCGCATCCGCTCCGAAATGTGGCCGGGAATTTCCGCGGCGCCGATCAGTCGCACCTTCGGGGCGGTCAGCTCCACGTAAATGTCAATAATTTCCGAGAGATCGGCCGCCGCGTTGCCGAAGGCGATGTTCATGATCTCCTGGAGGATGTCCTTTTCCCTTTCGGAAAAGACCGTCCGGACGGGCGTTTGGGTCATCTCGGCTTCGATGCGGGAGAGGGTCTGGAACACCACCTCGGCACGGGGCGGTTTTTTCAGGATGTCCAAGGCTCCCAGGTTTTGAACCCGCTCCACCGCCCGCTTTTGAACGTCGGCGGTCATCACCACGATCCGGGCCTCCGGGTCTCTTTCGCGGATGCGCTCGATGGCGGCATAGCCGTCCATCTCCGGCATGGTCAGATCCATGAAGGTCAGCTCCGGGCCGAAATCGAAATATTTCTCGATGGCCTCCCGCCCGTTTCCGGCCTCGGCCAGGGAAAATTCCTTGGCCTTGGGCAGACAGCTTTTCAGCATCATCCGCGCAACGGGGGAGTCATCGACAATGAGGATTTTTTTCAAAGCGTTCAAACACCCTTCCATGGGAGTTTCCCCGGAAAAAAAACCGATCCGATCGATCCGGACGGCAGGGGGTGCCCTGGTCGATCGAACCACACGAAACGCCGCCGTCCTTTATTGGATAAATTATAACGTTTATCTTTCCGGCCGAGAATGGGTCAAGTTAGGGTTTTGTTAAACGTTTTCCCGGTTTTCCGCTTCCTTCCCCTCTTTCTTTTCCCATTCCGGCGGGCTTGGAAGGCTCTCGGCGGGAGGGCCGATGACCTTGGGACTTTCACCACCCCTCGCCGATGAACCGTTCTTTTTGGCGCTGCCGCGACGGGAAACTGGATGGCGGGTGAACCGACAGAGGGAGACACCGGATTCCACTTTCTCCGGAATCGAAGGGGCCAAGCGGGAATTCCCATTTTTCCCCGCGATCACCGCGAGCAGTTCGGCCACGGATTTGCGGCTTCGGTCGGCCCGTTCCAGCAAGGCGTATGCGACGGCGGAGGCTTCCTGGGCGGAGGCGGCGTTTTGCTGAACGACCCGGTCCATTTCCGCCGCGGCCCGGCTGATTTCCCCCAGTCCTTCAGCTTGGTGGTCGGAGGCGGAACGAATGTCGGCCATGGCCCGGGTCACCCGTTCGGCGATGTCGTGGTTGCCGGCCACCGCGCCGTTGACCTTTTCGGCCAGTTCCACGATCTCGGCGTTGTGGCGTCGGGTTTTCTGGATCAGGCCGGCCGATTCCCGCGCGGCCTCGGCCGCCCGGATGGCCAGGGCCCGCACTTCCTCCGCCACCACGCCGAATCCCGCGCCGGCTTCGCCCGCCCGGGCCGCCTCCACCGCCGCGTTCAGGGAAAGCAAATTGGTCTGAAAGGCGATTTCGTCGATGGTCCGGATGATCCGCGCCGTCTCCTCCCCGGCCCTCTGGACCGCGGCGGCGGCCTGGTTCATGTCGGACATCCGCCGCTGGATCTCTTGGAAGCTTTCCGAGGCGTCCTCCCGCATGACGCGGTCGATTTCCGCCACGCGACCGGCGTTTTCTCGACTGAGGGCCGAAATTTCCTCCAGCGAAGCCGACGTTTCCTCCAACCCCGCCGCCTGCTCGCCGGCCCCTTCGGAAATTTGCCGGCTGATGGCGGCCACCTCCCGAGAGGCGGTGTTCAGGTCCTCGGAATCCTCCCCGAGTTCCCGGGCCAGCTTCCGGGTCTTTCGCGTGATCTGGCGGGAAAGAATGAAGATCGCCGCGAAAAGGATCGCCAGCGCCCCGGCGGAAACGGCCAGCATCCTCTGGCGAAGGGAGCGGACCTCCGCCATGGCTTCCCGCATGGGAAGCGCCACCCAAAGCCGCCAGGCCTCCTCCGCCTTCCCGACGCGAATGGCGGAGGAGGCGGCGAGGTATTCCCGGCCGTCCAGATGGACATGGTGCCGGATGCTTTCGCCGGCGTGGGCGGCCTCGTGAACCTTTTCCGGCAGATCCAGCACCTCCGTCGTCGGTTTTCCGCTCCATTCCGCCTCCGGCCCCGCCGCGACGTTGTGGTTCTGGGCGGCGACAAGACCGAATCCAGCCCCCAAGGGACGGATTCCACTGGCGATTTCCGCCATCCGGTCCATGGAAAAATCCACGCCGACCACCCCCAGCCGTCCCGCGTCGGTTTCGATGGGCACGATGGCGCTGACCACCGTCACAAGCTCCCCGCCGATCTGGTAGGCCACCGGTTCCAGCAGGATTTCATGGCCGGTGGTCATGGGCCGTCGGTAGTAGTCGCCGTTGAGACCCGGGGCGTCGTAATCCACGCAGGGCTCCAAATGTAGTCCGCCCTGGCGATTCCAGTAGGGGATGAAGCGTCCGGTTCCGTCGTGGCCGGGGGCGTCGACGAATTCGGCGTCCCGGCCGTCCAGGGCGTCGGGTTCCCAGACGGTCCAGATGCCGAACAGCCCGGGCGATTGAGACAACACGCCCCGCAAGCCCCGGACAAGGGCCGGGCGCTCCATGGGAAGGCCGCTGTTTTTGAGCCCGGCGAAAAACTGGGCCGTGGTGCGGGCGGTGTTCATGGCGGCCTCCAGTTCGGCCTCCACTTCCGCGCCGTATTGGTCCGCCAGCGTTTCCGCGAATTGGCGGGCGGACCCTTTCGCCGTTTCCGCGGATCGCAGCGACACGAAATAGAGCATCAGGGCGAACGAAATCAGCAGGACGCCCCCGAGCTGAACCACCATTTTGGACCGCAATCCCATGTGGAGTTTTGGCATGTATCCTCCCCATTTTTTCGTGATGGATATCTTCCTTTTTGGCCGCCCTGCGGACGGAAGGGCGACCGTGGACGCCCGTCTCGGACGGGCGGGTTGTTCCCGGCCCATTTTTGGCGGCAAAGACCAAGCGCACCCCGAACCCAAAGGGCTTCCTGTGCCATCCTGCGGAAAATTTTTCAACCTATTGGTAAAACAATAACCGGTTTTTGTTAGGGCTTGATGAAGAGCAAGGCGGGTTATATTCCGAAAATACAGTTGATTTGATTTGAAAAGGGTGGGATGTATGGAAAATAAGAGGGAGGTTTCCATTTTTTGTGGAAAATTGGGGGGGTAACTTTAAAGAAAGACATAGCAAAGGAATTTTTTGTAAATCGGCGGGAAGAGAGGGCTATTATAGATATGGAGGTAGGCTCCCCAAAGAGGGGTTAGTCACAACCAATGCCCCACCAAAATAAACGGTCCCCAGTAGAGGGGGGCGTGGTGGGGTCGCTGGAACTGGCCCGGGCCGGAGCGGCCGTATGCCCATCCTTTTTATTGGGCGCCGTTTATTTTGATGGGGAACTGGCTGCGAGGCAACCGAATTTGAAATTGGAGGCATAAGGATATGAGACGATTCAATTCTTACGGTCCGGTGGATTGCGAGGAAAATTTCTGCGTGGAACGTGTGGCACTGGTGAACCGGACCAAAGAGCAGCTAATTGGAAATCCTGAAAAAGGGGGGCATTATTTTACCGTTTGGGCGCCGAGGCAAACCGGAAAGACGTGGCTCATGCGACAGGTGAAGAGGGAAATCGAAAAACATCATTCCGATCAGTTTTCAATCGGGTTAATGTCGATGCAAGGCGTCATTCTGAAGCCGGAAGATCCACCGGAGGCGTTTCTTTCCCGGGTTCCTCTCTTTTTCCAGCGGTTTTTTAACGTACCCGTTGAAGCGCCGGCAGACTGGGAGACATTTGGAAACCTGTTTTCCCGAAGCGCCGGAATTTTTAAAAAGCCTCTGATCCTGTTTATCGACGAGTTTGACAAACTGCCGCCCATGGTGATCGATCATCTGGTAAGCATGTTTCGGGACATGTATCTGGACCGAAAAAATTTTGTCCTTCACGGCCTGGCCTTGATCGGGGTCCGGGCGGTCCTCGGGGTCGAAAGCGAACGGGGTTCGCCTTTCAATATTCAGCGCTCCCTGCATGTTCCCAATTTTGAACCGGAAGAGGTGGAAGAATTGTTCTTGCAGTATCAGAACGAGAGCGGCCAGAAGGTGGAATCCGCGGTAGTGCAAGGCGTCAACGATGCCACTCGGGGACAGCCGGGGCTGGTGTGCTGGTTCGGCGAACTGCTGACCGAAACCTACAATCCCGGCCAAGAAAAAACCATTGGTTTGGATACCTGGAAGGATGTGTTCCGCCTGGCGCGGGTGAAGGAATGGAACAACACCATCCTGAATCTCGTGAAAAAAGCCAAGGGAGAATACCGGAATCATATTCTCGAACTGTTCACGCGGTCGGACATCCCTTTTTCCATCGATTCCGAATGGTGCGCCTACGCCTATCTGCACGGCATTATCGATGTGGAAACCGTGGCGGATTCCCATGGCGGAAAAACGGAAATCTGCCGTTTCGCCAACCCGTTCATACAGCACCGGCTGTACAACGCGCTCACCCTGGACATCATCGGGGAACGCTCCCCCATCCTCGCGCTCGAACCGCTGGACCGGCTGGCCGATGTGTTCGATAAAACCGAACTCGACCTTCCGGCACTTTTGGATCGCTATAAAAAGTATCTGGCGCGCCTGAAGGCCAAGGGACTTAATCCCTGGAAAGACCAGCCCCGGCGGACGGATCTGCACTTGCGTGAGGCCGTGGGCCATTTTCACCTGTATTTCTGGCTGTATCAGGCGGTCGGTTCCCGTTGCGCCATCAGCCCGGAATTTCCCACCGGCAACGGAAGGGTGGACCTGCACCTTCGTTGCGGCGGCCAACGGGGCGTTATCGAAGTAAAAAGCTACAAGGATCAGGTGGAGCTGGAAAAGTCCAAAGAACAGGCGGCGGGGTATGCAAAAAAATTGAACCTTACGTCCATCACCCTCGCCGTGTTTGTGCCCGTCGAAGATGAAGATGTTTTGGGGCAGATTTCCGGTGAGGAATTGGTTGGCGGGGTGCGGGTGTTGGTGGTGGCTGTCGGGTGGGTGTAAATACAGCCATTTAAGATCAGATTAAATGGGGGGCACTGGTTCAGTTGAATGGGACGGTCCATTGGGCGGCCGTTGGAATCATCAAGAGTTCTTCCCAGGAAATCGCTTCGTCAAGAATTCCTATGGAAACGGCCGGAACTTGCTTCGTGGTGAAATGTGTTCGCATGAAATTGTGAACCACCCAATACACGTCGAGAATTTTTTGAAGGCCGCTTTCATTTTTCGCATAAGTGTTCGACTTTCTGCGAAAAGTTGAGTTCCTGCGGCGCAGGGAACTGTTGAACGCTCCGCCCATCCGACGACGTTGACTCAACGGGTTGTTTTATCCATACTTTTTCATTCCCAAGTCGAGACGGATAAAACAAAATTTCTCTTTCCCATTCAGCCCATCCCATCCGGTTCGGTTCGGTTCGGAGGGTCGTCGTTTTCATTTTCCGCATTTCCCTTGACCCCCCGGCCGTTCCCTTTTAGAGTCGCCCTGTCATCCCGCCCGACATTGGACCCTTTTTCATTGGCGGGCGGCCCCGGAAAGCGCCCTTGCGGCGGTTCCGCGGTCGCCAGGCCGTCCCGGTGCGTGGTTGGATTTGGCCCTTGGCGGGCTCGGCGCCCGGCACCGGCGGCGAAACGTCGCCTGAATCTCGTCCCTCATGGTGAATCCCATGCCCATTGATCCAAAACGCGTATCGGTTTTGCTGGTGGAAGACGCGGCGGTCATGCGGAAGATCGAAACGCAGACCCTTCGCCGGCTTGGCTTTGAAAACATCCGGGAGGCGGAGGACGGCGATGTCGCCGTCGCCGTCCTCAAGGAAACCCTGGACATCGACATCGTCATCAGCGACTGGAACATGCCCAAACGGGACGGCTTCGAGCTGCTGTCCTGGATTCGGAACAATCACGAAAAACCGGCGCTGCCTTTCCTGATGGCCACCGGACAGGGGGATATCGATCAGCAGCGAAAGGCCATGGAGGCGGGGGTCAACGGCTTCATCGCCAAGCCCTTCGACGGCGACGAATTGATGGCCAAAATCAGGCAGTCCCTGGGGTTGGAAACCGAGGCCGATCGAGGCCCCGAACAGGCCGCCGGCCCCCAGCGGGCCGCCTCGGGCAAAACCAAACTGCGGGTGGCCCATATTCAAATCACCGACCACCTGGTGCTGGGGGTGCTGAAGCACATGGTGGAGACCGCGGAAACCCCGCCCAAGCATTTCGAGCTGGAAACCCGCTGCCTGTCAAGCTGGAACCCGGTGGCGGAATCCCTGGAAAACGGCTGGGTGGACGCCGCCTGCATCTTGGCCCCCATCGCCATGGACCTGTTCCGATACCAAGTCCCCATCCGGATGGTGATGCTGGCCCACAAAAACGGCAGCATTTTCGTTCGGAATCGCCGGGGCGATTACCGCCCGCCCTATCCGGATTTCTTCCGAAAAAAATTCTTTCTGATTCCCCACAAACTTTCCATCCACCACATGCTGGCTCATCTCTTTTTTCGACGGGCGGGGCTCGGCTCCGGCATGCTGGGAAAAGACGCCGACGTAAACTTCGAGGTGGTCGCGCCGGTCAAAATGCCCCAGTTTCTCAAGGAACACCCCAACGCCAGCGGGTTCATGGTGGCGGAACCCTTGGGCACCAAGGCCGTCGCCTCCAACATCGCCGACCTTCAATTTCTTTCCGGAGAACTGTGGCAACAACATCCCTGCTGCATCGTGGCCATGCGGGACGACTTCATCGACGAATGTCCGGACGCGGTTCACGAATTCTGCGGAATGCTGGTGGAGGCGGGGAAATTTATCTCCCAGAAGCCGGAAAAGGCGGCCGAAATCGCGGTGGCCTTTCTGGACCCGGACAAGTCCCTGGGCCTCAAAACGCCGCTGCTGAAAAACGTGCTGACCGAATCCTACGGCATCAAGACCGACGACCTGTATCCCCGGGTGGCCGACTTTCAAGTGATTCAGGACTACATGGTGGAGCAGATGGGCATCGGCGCGCGAATCGATCTGGACCGGTTCATCGACACCCGATTCACCCGGGCGGCCTGCGGCGAGGACGTGGCCAATCGCCCCAACTATCGGCCCATGCTGACCGACGACGCGGATTCGGTAATGCGGATTCTGCAACGCGGGGAGGTGGACCGGACCCACACCGAAGCCAAGTCGATGCTGAACGCCGAAGGCACCTATCTCACCTTTCAGCTGGCCAATCAGGAATACGGGATCGACATTTCCCGGATCAAGGAAATCATCGGGATGCTGCCCATCCGAAGCCTGCCCCAGTCGGCCCATTACATCAAAGGGGTGGTTCGGCTGCGGGATCAGGTAATTCCGGTGATGGACCTGCGGCTGAAATTCGGCATGGAGGAGACGGAATACACCGATCGCACCTGCATCATCGTGCTGGAGCTGAGTCGGAACGGCGAGATCTTCTACATGGGCGTGGTGGTGGACACCGTGCTGGAGGTCCTCTCCATCCGGGCGAAGGATATCGAGGACATGCCCCACTTCGGCGCGGACGTGAAAACCAGCTTCATCTCGGCCATGGCCAAGGTGGAGGACAGCCTCAAAGTGTTGCTGGACATCGACGCGGTGATGGCGGAATAGCGCCGGGGGAGAATTTTCGCCGAAGACGTCGCGGGGAACGCAAAGGACAACGCCCCGGGAGGCCCAAATGGGCAGCCCGGGGCGTTTTTGTTTTTGGCGGGGATGTCCGGACTCTTTGCCGGATTTTCAAGAGGGGGCAAGCTGCCGCGCCCTTCGGCTTGGGATTTCAAAGGGGCAATCGTGTCGGATTGACGGTGGGCGCATGGGATACGCCCCTGCCATTTTCCCGGGAATGAACGGTTCCGGGGCTGGGGAATTTTTCGACGGAATTCTGTCCCGCGCCTACAAATGCTCCCGCGTCTTCGCGAAGGTCACGTCCGGCCAGCGCTCCGCCACGAAATCCAGCCGCCAGGCGCCGTCGGCGAGGAAGGTGAGGTTTTCCTCGGCGTCCAGGGCCAGGTAGGCCTGGTTGGCGGCCTGGAATTCGGCCAGCCGCTTGCGGTCGTCGCAGTAGACCCAGCGGGCGGCGGCGTATCCCACCCCTTCGTAGGTGGCGTCCACCCCGTACTCGGCCTTGAGCCGGCCCACCGTCACGTCGAACTGAAGCGCCCCCACGGCCCCCAAAATAAAATCGCTTCCCATGAGCGGCCGGAAAAACTGAACCGCGCCTTCCTCGGCGAGCTGGGTCAATCCCTTCAACAATTGCTTGGCCTTGAGCGGCGATTTCAGCCGCACCCGGCGGAAATGTTCCGGGGCGAAATTGGGAATCCCGGTGAATTTGAGCGGCTCCTTGTCCGAAAAGGCGTCGCCGATTTTGATGGTTCCGTGGTTGTGAATCCCGATGATGTCGCCGGGCCAGGCGTCCTCGGCGATGGCCCGGTCCTGGGCCATGAAGATGATTGGGTTGGCCACCTGGATGTCCTTTCCGATTCGATGATGGCGAATTTTCATGCCCCGCTGAAACCGGCCGGAGCAGACCCGCAAAAACGCCAGCCGGTCCCGGTGGGCCGGGTCCATGTTCGCCTGGATTTTGAAGATGAAGCCGGTGAACTGCTCCTCCTCGGGGTCCACCATACGCGTGGTGGTTTCCCGAGGCAGGGGACCGGGCGCCACTTCCACGAAGGCGTCCAACATTTCCCGGACGCCGAAATTGTTGATGGCGCTGCCGAAGAAAACCGGCGTCTGGGTGCCTTGGCGATACAGATCCAAGTCGAAGGGATCGGCCGCGCCCTCCAGCAGTTCGATGTCCTCCCGCAGGGCGTTCGCGTCGCTCTCGCCCAAAGCCTCGTCCAGGGCGGGGTCGTCCAGATCCCGGATGGTGACCATCTCCTGGCCGACCCGATCCTCCCCGGCGGTGAACAGGTTCAGCTCCTTGCGGTACAGGTTGTAGGTCCCCTTGAACCGCTTGCCCATGCCGATGGGCCAGGTGAGCGGCGCGCATTCGATCTGGAGCTTCTCCTCGATGTCGCCCATCAGATCGATGGGCGACATGCCCTCCCGGTCCAGCTTGTTGATGAAGGTGAGAATCGGCGTGTTGCGCATCCGGCAGACCTCCATCAGCTTCCGGGTCTGGGGCTCCACGCCCTTCACGCTGTCGATGACCATCACCGCGCTGTCCACGGCGGTGAGGACGCGATAGGTGTCCTCGGAGAAATCCTCGTGGCCGGGGGTGTCCAGCAGGTTGATTTCGTAATTCCGGTATTCGAATTTCATCACGGAGCTGGTTACGGAGATCCCGCGCTCCTGCTCGATGGCCATCCAGTCGCTGGTGGCGTGTCGATTGGCCTTGCGGGCCTTGACCGCCCCCGCCAGTTTGATGGCCCCGCCGAAGAGCAGCAACTTTTCGGTGAGGGTGGTCTTTCCGGCGTCGGGATGGCTGATGATTCCAAAGGTGCGCCGTCGGGCGATTTCCGCCTTGCGGGAATTTTTGGTCTGGTTTTGGGACTGATTTTGGGACTGATTTTGGGTCTGGGGCGCCGCCGTTTCCGCGAGCGCTTCGGCTGTGCTGTTCATGGATGCCTCAAATCCGGCCGCTGGCCGGGATGGTTCGACGAATGTCGGATGATGGGATGAGCGAAATTGTCAAGTATAGCAGAAGGGGAAGGGATCGTAAAATAAATTTTAAGGTGGGATTGGAGATGGTCCCGGCTCAATTCCCGATTGACAATCCTCCCGTCCCATTCTACCTTCTCGCTTCAATCAATCGATTGATTAAATTGGTCGATTGACACGGAAGCCAAACCAAACCAAGGAAATTCATCATGATCCTGGAGCGATATCTGATTCCGCCGATCCTTTTGCTCGCCGCTTTCAGTCTCGCGGCTTGCGAAAACGCGGACGGCGAAACGACCGAGCTTCCCCCCAAAACCGTCGCCTGGATTCAGCTCGAATCCGGCAATGGACAGGTGAACCGTCGGTTGTCCGGAATCGTGGCCCCGGCGGACAAGGCGGAACTCAGCTTCGAGGTGGCCGGCAAGGTGGAGACGGTGAACGTCGAACTTGGGGAAACTTTCCAGAAGGACGACGTTCTGGCCACGCTGGACGACCGAACGTACGCGCTAACGGTTCGCCAGCGGGAAGGGGCGTTGTCCGAAGCCCGTGCCCGGTTCGAAGAGGCCCGGAACGATTTTCGGCGCAAGCGGAATCTCGTGGAGGCCGGCGCCGTGTCCCAGGCCGATTTCGATCTCTCCAAGGCCGCCTACGAGGCCGCCCGGAATCAGGTGACGGTGGCGGAAGCCCGACTGGACCTGGCCAAAGAGGATTTGGCCGACGCCCGGCTCACGGCGCCCTACGACGGATCGGTCTCCAGCCGGCAAATCGAACCGTCCCAGCGGGTGTCGCCGGGGCAACCGGCCTTGGAAATCCAGGGCGATCAAAAACTGGAAGTGGCCGTCTCCGTGCCGGAAACCCTGGTGGGCCGGCTCCAGGTCGGCGGGCGGAAAACGGTGGAATTTCCCGCGCGGCCCGATCTGGAGGTCTCGGCGGAAATCGTCGAAATCGGCGCCCGGGCCGAAAACGCCAACGCTTTCCCGGTCACGCTCGCGCTGTCGGAACCGCTGTCCGGCCTGCGTCCGGGCATGACGGCGGAGGTGGATTTCGCCATGGACGGGGAGAACGGGAACGGCGCTCCCGCGGAACGCGCGGAATCCTGGTTCCCCATCCCGGTCACCGCCTTCGAGGCCGCCGAGGGCGAGGATCACTACGTCTTCCGCTACGATCCCGAAACGGAAACCATCGCGGCCCAACCGGTGACCATCGCCCATCTGTCCGGCCCGCACGGCTACGTCTCCCGCGGGCTTTCCGCCGGGGACATCATCGTCAAGGCGGGGCTGCCCTTTCTCCGGGACGGCCAGCGGGTGACCCTGCTCAACCGGGACGTCCAGACCTTCAACGAATAGGGGCCCGTCATGGACTTTTCCGTCATCGCGTTCCGCCACAAACGGGTCGTCTTCGCCCTGCTGCTGGTGCTGATGGTTTTCGGCTTCGTCAGCTATTTCACCCTCCCGGCCCGGGAGGACCCGGAAATCACCATCCGCGAGGCGGTGATCACCACCCGATTTCCCGGGCTGCCGCCGGACCGGGTGGAGCTGCTCATCACCAAGACGCTGGAAGAGGCCATCCGCACCGTTCCGGAAATCGAGGAGATTCGCTCCACCTCCCATCCCGGCCGATCCGTGATCCACGTCGAGGCCTACGACCGATTTTTCGATCTGGACCAGATTTGGGACGACGTCCGCAACGCCATCGACCAAGTCCGGCCCGATTTGCCCGAGGGGACCGGAACGCCCATGGTCAACGACAATTTCGGGGACGTGGCCGTGGTCACCGCCGCGCTGTGGGCCGAGGGCTTCGAAATGGCCGAGATGTTCGACATGGCCCAGCACATCCGGGACACGCTCTACGGAATCCAGGGCACGGAAAAAGTGGACATCCTCGGCGCCCAGGCCGAGCGGATTTTCATCGAAACCGCCAACGCCCGGCTGGCCCAGTTCAATATCTCGCCCGCGGAGCTGATCGCCCTGCTCCAGCAACAGAACATCATCCGCCCCGGCGGCGCGGCCGAGGCCCGGGGCAAGGCGTTCCTCATCCAGCCCACCGGCAATTTCGAGACGGTGGAAGACATCCGGAACACCCTGATCCCGGTTCCCGGCCGGGGGGAGAGCATTCCGCTGCGGGAGATCGCCGCGGTCACCCGGGGCTACGTGGATCCGCCGGAGCGGACCGCCTATTTCAACGGAGAGCCGGCGATTGTCTTCGCCATCGCCATGGCCGACAACGCCAACGTGCTGGACTTCGGCCCCCGGGTCAAAGCCCTGCTGGACGAGATCGGAAACCGGCTGCCGGCCGGCTACCATCTGGACATCGCCACCTACCAGGTGGATCAGGTGGAAAACGCGGTCTACGGCGTCACCCTCAACGTGCTCCAAACCCTGGCAATCGTCCTCGCGGTGGTGATCCTCTTTCTCGGACTGCGAACCGGCCTCATCGTCGGGACCATCGTGCCCACGGTCATGCTGGTGACCCTGGCCATCATGAACTTCAACGGCATGACCCTGGAGCGAATGAGTCTGGCCACGCTGATCATTTCCTTGGGGCTGCTGGTGGACAACGGAATCGTCATCGCCGAGGATTTCAAGCGGCGGCTGGAGGACGGCGAAAGCCGCGACCAGGCCCTGCGGGATTCCGGCCGCACCCTGGCCATCCCGCTGCTGACCTCGTCGCTGACCACCATCGTCGTCTTTCTGCCGCTCATGCTGGCGGAGCACGTGGCCGGGGAGTACACCCGGTCCATCTCCCTGGTCATCCTCATCACCCTGCTGAGTTCCTGGGTCATCGCGCTGACGGTGACCCCGACCCTCTGCCATCGATTCATCGCGGTGAAACGGCGGGAGAACAAATCGGCGGTCCAGCGGGGAATCACGGGAATTTTCGACCGGATGAACCGGGGATACGAGGGTGCGCTCCGGCGGATTCTTCGGTGGCGACTCCTGTTTCTCCTGCTGATTGTCGTCCTGTTCGCGGGGGCGGTCTTCACCCTGCCGCACCTGCCCAAGAAATTCTTCCCCGACTCGGACCGCACCCAGATTCTGGTCTATCTGGACCTGCCCGCCGGCAGTTCGATGCGCAAGACCGACGCGGCCATCCGGGAGATTTCCGCCTCCCTGGAAGACCGGGAGCGGTTTCCCCACGTGGAAAGCTTCGCGGCCTACGGCGGCTTCGGCGGCCCCCGGTTCGTTTTGTCCCTCACGCCCATCGATCCCGACGAAAGCAAGGGATTCATCGTCCTCAACATCGACGGGCTGGAACACATGGACCCGACCATCCAAGAATTGCGGGCCATGTTCAACGAACGCCACCCCGAAGTCCGGGCCCGGGTGACCAAGATGTTTCTGGGACCCAGCGATTCCACCAAAATCGAAATTCAGGTGAAGGGGCCCGACGCCGATTTCATCTACGAGACGGCGGATCGGATCAAAGCCGTGCTCCGAAACGTGCCCGGCGCCATCGACGTCAAAACCGATTGGGAAAACCGGATCACCCAGATCCGGGTGAACGTGGACCAGAGGCGGGCCAAACGGGCCGGGGTGACCTCCGACGACGTGGCGCAATCCATGGAGAGCTATTTTTCCGGCCTCCGGGTCTCGGAATTCCGGGAAGGGGACGACATCTTTCCCATCGTGGTTCGGGCGCCCGAGCGGGAGCGGTTCGACCTGGACCGGGTCCGCACCGTGACGGTCTATTCTCGGGGACGTAAGGCCCCCGTTCCGCTCATGCAGGTGGCCGATGTCGAACTGGTCAACAATTTTTCGCGCATTCAACGGAAAAACCTCTTCCGCACCATCACCGTGGAGGCCAAAAACACGATCATGACCGCCGAGGCCATGGTCCCGCTGATCCAGCCGAAGCTGGACGAAATCGAAGCCGCGCTGCCGCCCGCCCACGCCATCGAATACGACGGCGTCATCCAGGAATCCGCCGACGCCCAGGCGGCCCTTTCCGCCAACGCGCCGCTCTGCCTGGGGCTGATCGTCATTCTGATGATCGCCCAGTTCAACTCCTTCCGCCGGGCCGTCGTCATTTTGCTCACGGTTCCCCTGCTGTTGATCGGCGCGGTGATCGGCCTGGCGGTCATGGGCGCCAATTTCGGCTTCATGGTGACCCTGGGCTTGTACTCCTTGGCCGGGATCATCATCAACAACGCCATCGTCCTGCTTGACCGGATCGACATGGATCGGGAAACCCTTGACGACCCGGCGGAGGCGGTCATCTCCGCCTGCGTCCGCCGACTGCGGCCCATCGTCATGACCACCCTCACCACGATTCTCGGCCTGCTGCCGCTGATTCTCTTCCGCGACGCCTTGTTTTACGGCATGGCCAGTGTCATCGCCTTTGGGTTGGCGGTGGGAACGGTGCTGACGCTGGGGGTGACACCGGTGCTGTACAGCCTGTTTTTGGGCGTGAAATCGAACGGCGGGGAGAGGGGGCGCGTCAATGAGACATGAAATTGGGAGGGAGGAAACGAGGGCGGCTGAATCCGGGACGACGCGAAAAAACGGGAAATCCGGCGCGACGGCCGCCCGACGGGGGGACGAAACCCGCCGGGCCCTGATCCATGCGGGGCTGGAATTGTTCGGGGAATACGGAATCAAGGGCACGAGCACCCGCATGCTGGCGGAATTGTCCGGGGCCAACGTGGCGGCGATTCCCTACCATTTCGGAAGCAAGCGGGGGCTGTATCTGGCCGTGGTGGCGCACATCGTGGCGGCCATTTCCGCCGCCATCGGGGGCGTTCTTCGGGACCTGGAGGCGGAAATCGCGGCGGGGCCGATGGACGGGGGCCGGGCTTTGGCGGGTTGCCAACGGATTTTCCGAGCATTGGCCGAACTGATGGTGGAATTCGACGAGCCCAAGGTCTGGGCCCGGGTGTTGCTGCGGGAGCAGTTTCATCCCACCGAGGGCTTCCATCTGTTTTACGACCGGCACATCCGGCGGGTCCAGCGGATTCTCGCCACCCTGGCGGGCGCCCGCACCGGCCTCGATCCGGAAAGCGACGAAGTGAAAATCCGCGTCCACGCGCTGATCGGCCAGCTTCTGGGATTCCTGGTGAACCGGGAGAGCCTGCTCCGGGCCTTGGGGACGGAGAGGCTGACGAATTCACACACGGAATCCATTCACCGGGTGCTGGCGGCCCACGTGGCGGGGTGTTTGGGAAGTCCGATCTCCGGAGGGTGAGGGGTTCGCCGCAAATCCCGAACCCGGGGCCTTTGGGAGCGACGAGTCGCACTCGTCGAATCGGGGCTTGGCCCAATACCGTTCATTTTGGCGAAAATTTGCGGGGGGGCGAATTGCATTCGCCCTCGGACAATCGGGCCCGTTCGCCCTTTGGAAATCCCAAAGTGAACGGTGTCGGGGCTTGGCCGGAAACCGGGCGACGAGTGAAACTCTTCGTTCCCGGGGGCGGGTTCGCCTTTAGGTCTCCTCGATTTCGGCCTCGATTTCGCCGCCATCCCCGTCCTGCTGCACCGGCAGCATGAGGTTGTAGACGCTCATGACGCCGAGGACGTAAAGGGCCGCGATCAGCCCCAGCCCCGCGCCGAAGTGGGCGGGGGCGGTGAGTGCCAGCCGCAGAAGGACGGTGGCCAGGGCGAAGCCGGAATTTCGAAAGACCACGGGAAAGTAATGCGTGTAGCGAAGGCTGATGAGCACGACGAGGATGTCGCTGAACACGAGGACGGTGTAGAACACGTCGAAAAACTGGCCGGCCCGACGACCGAAGACGAAATCCGTCAGATGGATCAGGCCGCTGAAGCCGAAAATCCCCAGCAGCAGCAACGCGATGGTCTTTTTTGCGGCGATGAATCCGGCCGTTTCCCGCTCGCTTTGGGTGATGGGCTGATGGTAAAGCACCCGATAATAAAGGAACAACACGCCGAAGATGGCCAGGGCGCCGATCCCGTTGGTCAAAATGGCCGCCACCGGCGCCGTGGAATCGGGCCAGTGGAGCGGCTCCGGAAGCCGGGTGAAATCCTTGAAGGACTGCCGCAGCAGGATCAACGAGAAAATTTCGAACTGCTTGCCCACCGATTTGGAAAACGACCGGCCCATCCCGAAAACCAGGTCGATGACCTCCAGATACAGCAACACCGTGAAGGTGACGCTGATGGCGTAGAAATGGCTGCGCGGCAACAGAACCCCAATGGCGGCCGGGACCATGCCCCGTCGCCCCAGCTCGATCGCCGCCAGAGCCCCGAGAAAAATGATCAACAGCAAGCCGCCCATGGCTTTTCGGACGCCATCTTGTTCCCAGGCGCGGAAAGCGGCGTCGAAGCAGCGGGCGGAATGTCGAATGAAATCGGGCATGGGGACCTTGGTCGGAGCCCCTTCCCCGGACAAACCGCGAGCGGTTCGCCGGGGAAAAGGGGCGGCATCGATTCGCCTACTCGAACGTCACCCGGGCGGTGTCCGGAAAGGACCTTCCGTCGATGACCGCTCGAATCACCGAATCGCCGGCTTCCGTGGAAAGGACCCGGCCCCGGGCCTGGCCGTCTTCGCCGGTGGGCCCGGGCTGAACGACCTCGTCCCCCTGCCGGCTGGAAACCAGCGTGACCGAAATCTCCGGAACCGGATTGTGGTGGCGGTCCCGGACCTCCACAATTACCTCCGAGAACGCGTTGCCGTCGGCCGGAAGGGCGGGGTGGGTGACCCGGATGCGGCTGTTGGCCAACACCGGTTGGCCGGGGATGACCGTGACATAGGACTCCGCCAGCAGGTCGCCGGTGCGGGCGATCACCTTGCCCTTGCCCATCCGGGTTCCGAGGAATTCGCCGGGGGCTTCCATTTGGCCGATGTCGCCCGCCGTTTCCCACTCCACGGCCGATTCCGAAAGGGGAACCTCGTTTTCCTCCACGTCGTATCCGCTCGCCGTGAATTCCTGAACGGTGGCCGAGGCCACCGTGACCGGATTTGGCGACAGGAACAGCTTGTAGAGATCGCCGGGTTGGACTTCAACGGTTTTCGCGGCCTTGACGCCGTCGCCGTAGGCCACCACCAGGCCGGTTCCGGCCTTCCGGGCATGGAACAATCCGGTATCGCTTTCAATCCGTCCCACCTCCGGACTTGCGGCCCATTCCGCCGAAATCGGAACCGGATTCCCGCCGGGATCGTATCCGATCGCCTGGAGGGAATAGGTCTTCCCCGCCATGAGGGAACCGGCGGGAAGTTGAACTTCGATGGAAGTCGGCTCGCCCGGCCGGACGGCGACGGCGAGATCGGCGGTGACGGTTCCGAAACGGGCCTCGATTCGGCCGGAACCGACCCCTCGGGCCTCGAACGTCGATCCGTCCGCCCCAATTTCTCCCAGGGTTTCCGGAAAAACGGTCAGATTCGGCTCCACGGGGACATCGTTGCCGAAGGCGTCCCGACCGGAAACCTGGAGTTCGGTCCGCTCGCCGGCCCGCAACTCCGCGGCCTCCCGCCGAAAGGACAATTCCCTCAGGGGGCCGTGGGAGATTTCCACGGGAACCCGACCCGATACCCCTTCGGCCGCGGCCAGAATGTGGCCGGAACCGACCGTTCGGGCCTGGAAGGTTCCCGGGCCGGTCAGTTCGCCCCCGGCCTCCGCCGCGTCGGACAGGGACCAGGAGACCGCGGCCGGGGTCGGATTGTCGAAGGCGTCGAAGGCGGTGGCCGAGAGGCGGGCCACCTCTCCGGCCGCGATTTCCACGGAATCCGGCGAAATTTCGACCCGGTCCACCGGCCCCGGTTCCACCGAAATCCGCGCCACGCCGGAGGCCGAATCCATCCGGGCCACCACGAAACCGTCGCCCACCCGGGTCGCCTGGAACTCGCCGCTTTCTTGGATCGTTCCGACGCCGCCGTCCACCGACCAGACCGGGGAAATCTCCAGCGGATTGTCCTGGGCGTCGAACCCGGAAGCGGTAAAGGGCCGCGTATCCCCGGCCCGAAGATTCCGTTCCGCCGGGGCCACTTCCACCCGGGCGATGTCGCCGGGATTCACCGTCACCGAGATGGTTTCGGTAACCGGCCCCGCCACCAGCCGGACCGGCCCCTCGCCGGCCCGCTTGGCCGTGAACTGGTTGTCGGCGGAAAAAACGCCCCGATCGTCGGGCACCTCCCAGCGATATCCCGGATCGGGAATCCGGTTGCCCTGGCCGTCGAACACTTCGAAGGAAAAGGCATGGGTTTCGCCGGCGGTCAGTTCCAGCTCGGTTTCCGACAGTCGGATCTCCGCGGGCTCGCCCGGAACCACCTCCACCGAAACCGTGGCGGAAACGTCGCCCGCCCGGGCCTGAACTTCGGCGGCGCCGGTTTTTTCCGCTTCCAGAGTGCCCCCGTCGTCCAATTTTCCCACCGGTTCGGACAGCGACCATTCCACCTCGGCCGACACCGGATTCCCGCCGGGATCGTACCCTTTGGCGGTGAATTCCAGCGTCGACCCGGCGGCCACCTCCGCCCCGGCGGGCGTAAGCTCAATGGCGTGCAGGGGGCCCGGCGACACCGTGACCGGCGCGGTGGCCACCCGGTCTTCGAAGGTGGCGACGAGCTTTCCCTCCCCGGCTTTTTGTCCGGCGAGGGCCGCGTCTTCGGCCGCGTCTTCGATGGTTCCCAGAGAATCCGGGGAAAGCTGCCACAGCGCCCGGCCGGGGATTTCGTTGCCGAACCGGTCTTCGATGATGGCGTCCAGAGAGACCTGCTCCCCGGCCCGGATATCTATGGATTCCGGAATGATTTTCAGGAAGGCCACTTCCGCGGGAACCACGGCGACCGCCGCGGTTCCCTCGACGTTGCCGTGCACGGCCGACACCTGCCCGGTCTCGGCGCGGACGCCGCTAAATCGCCCGGTGTCGTCGATCTCTCCCAGTTCCGGCGGACCCAGCTTCCAGTCGATCTCCGCCTCGGTTCGGTTGTCGAAGCGGTCGAAGCTGGCGGCGGTGAACTGGACCGACTCTCCGGCCACCAGCTCGGCCGCCTCGGGCTGGACCTCGATGCGGGCGGTCTGCCCCGGAGCCACGGAAAAGGGCGTGGCGACCTCCAGCGTCCGGCCGGTTCGCGGCTGGGTCACGGTGGCCATGACCGTTCCCTTGCCGGCCTTTTCCGGGTGCAACACCCCGTTTTCGGTGATTCGTCCCAGCGCGGGGCGAATCCCCCATTGCACTCGGGAGGTCACGGTATTGCCGTAGGCGTCAAATCCCGATACCTTCAGGGCCTGGGCGTCTCCGGCCGTCAGGCCGATGGGGCCTTCCGGAACGATGCGGGCGGTTTCCATTTCCGCCGGGGCCACGGCCACCGTGCTTTCCGAGGAAAAATCCTCCACCTTGGCGGTGACCACCGCGTTGCCGGCGGTTTCCACCGTAAGGGTTCCGTCCGGCGCCAGTTCGCCGATTTCCCGACTGAGGGAAAATTCGGGTTCCACTGAAATCAGGTTGTCAAACCGGTCGAATCCCTCCACCGCGAATTCCACCGTCTCCCCCGCGATCAGGTTGGCGCTCTGGGGTTTCATTTCCAGCCGGGAAAGCGAACCGGGAACCACTTCGACCCTCGCACCCCGGAGCACTTCGCCCACCTTGGCGATGATTTCGCCGGCGCCGGCGCGAAGCGCCCTGAACCGGTTTTCCTCCTGCTCCACCTCGCCGATGGAGGTGCTCAACAGCCATTCCGGGCGGATGGGAAACCGGTTGCCGAAGGCGTCCATCCCCCGGGCGGAGAGTTCCACCGTCTCCCCGGCGGGAATGACCGATTTTTCCAGGGAAAAGTCAATTTCGTGAAGTTCGCCGTGGCCCACCGTCACCGGGACTTCGGCTTGGGCGTCCCCGCTGCGGGCCACCACTTGGCCCGTGCCCGCCGTTTGCGCCACGAATGCGCCTTCTCCGCTGATCTCGCCGATCCCTCCTTCCGTCTCCCACTGGATGGAAACGGAAAGGGGCTGCTCGTAGGCGTTGAACACCGTGCCGCTGAAATTGACCCGTTCTCCGGCCGCGGCTTTCAGCTCCTTCGGCTCGATTCGCACTTCCGCCGGCTCGCCCGGAACCACCGAAAACGGCTGGGCGGCCTGGACCCCCTGGTATCGGGCGAACAAAATGCCTTCGCCCAGTGACTTCATGGTGGCCTTGCCGTCTTCCGAAACCGTCGCCACCGGTTGGCTCAGCGACCATTCCGGATCGACGGGCCGGCTGTTCCCGAATTCGTCGTGGCCGGTGGCGGTGAATTCCACCTGTTGGCCGATGGCGAAGGCGTCCTCCCGGGGGGAGATGGTCAGCCGGGAAACGGGGGCGCCGGCGATCTCCAGCGTGGCCCGGGCGTCCTCTTCGCCGGGAATCCGAAGCGCAACCGCGTTGGCGCCGGGAGACGACGAGAGCGTGACGGTGAATTGGGCCGTTCCTTCCGCGTCCAGGGTGACGCGATCTTCGGAAACGGCGATGGCGTCATCCGCGGGTTCCAATGTCAACTCGTGGAAGCCCGCCGGCTCGCCGTCCGCGTCCGTGGCCTGGATCGTCACCGGCACCTCGGCGCCCGCCAGGGCCCGGGACGTTTCCGGCGAGACCGAGAGATCGGCAATGGGGCGTGGATCGACCTGGATGGCCACGGTTTTTTCCATCTCGCCAACCGTCAGCCGAACCTCCGCCTCGCCGGGCGTCGGCGGAAGGGTCAACGCGATCTCGGCCGACCCATTTTCGTCCAGGGTGGCCTCCTCCGCGGCGAGAGACAAATTTTCCGTGGGCGTGGAGATCGAAACCGTGTGGTATCCCGCAGGCTGATCATCGGCGTCTTTCCCGGCGATGGTCAGGGTCAGTTCTTCCCCGATCTGGCCGCCGGGCTCCGCAGGAGAAATTTCCAGATCCGAAAGGGCCGCCGGGGTCACCGTCACCGAGGCCGCGGCGGAGAGTTCGCCGGAAGTGGCGGTAATTTCGGCCTCGCCGGGCTGCCGGGCGGAAAACGTTCCCGTCCCGTCGATCCTTCCGGCTTCGCCGGTCGCCTGCCAGGATATCGGCTGGTCCGGCATGGCCTCGCCGTCTGAATTCAGAACCGTGGCGCTGAATTCGACCGTTTCTCCCACGGCCATTTCCCGGCTTTGCGGAGTGATGTCGATCCGTTCCGGCGTCGGTTCCCCGCATCCGAAGAATACGAAGGGGATCAGGGCCAAAAGCAGTCCGGTTCCATGCCGCAATCGTCGGTGTAAATTTGGTTTCATGTGCGTCTCCTTTGCGTGGTTTTCTTTTTTCTTCTGAAATCCCAAAGTGAACGGCATTGGAATCGGCCGGGGAACGTTGTCGCGGCGGCGGTCGTCCCTTGGCGCAAGTATCATTTTTATATTTGGTTTATATTTGGTTTATGTTTGGGGAATATTTGGAACCGGTTATTTCCCGGCAAAATTCCGGAAAAAAATCGTGAAAAATTCCCCTTCCCCCGGAAAAATCCCGCCGCCGCCCGGCGGAGCGCCCATCTTAACCGCAATGGCGTTCAATTTGGGATTTCCAAGGACGAATGCGATTCGCCCCTCCAAATTTTCGCCAAAATGAACGGTATTGATCTTAATTCTACTTTGGCGGATTGGCGCTTTAAAAGTGGAAACGGAGTCTTCCGGCCCTAAAAACTCCCCGGTCACCTTTACAAAATGGAGAGAAAACCCATGCCCGAACAACTTGCCAAAGTGGAATTGACCGGCGTCGTCGGAAAAAGGACCCGGGGAAACCGGCAGACCCAAATGAATGGAATGCCTCGTCCAATCAACCTTGGAATTTTATCACAACGCGGAGACGCCGACAACCACGATCTTGAATCAGGATAAATAAAAAACCCGAAAAATGAAAAATGAATTCCGTTAATTTACTAATTCAACCTTGGCAGGCTGTTCGAACAGCGGCTTTCTCCCCCTTTACAATAAGGTGGAGAAAGCCGCCAGCCGAACAACCTATCAAATTAGAATTACAAAAAAAATGAATTCCCAAAGGCTGTGCGCCTCCCTGGTTCCGCCGCCTAGGCCTACGTCCACGACGGCGCGGCCGGCTACCTATGCCACGCCCTTGCCGGCCCGTTCTTGGCGACGCGGGCGACCGGGACCACCGCATGGCCCGTCAACGCCGACGAATCCGATCTGCCGGACTACGAGGCCGAAGGCAAATCCGAAGCGACGATCCGCTTCTGCCGGCCGACGCCGTATCGATCTTCGGATCATGTTCCGGTGTTGGCGGAAATTGACGCCGGCCCATAGTTTCTTCATATCGACAATTCGGATATGGCGTCGATTCAAACAAATTTACCAATTTTCATGCGCTTGTCGAACCTCCTCCGGAGTTAAGACGGTACCGGCCCGAGGAGCATCCACAATGGTAAAAAGATGACCTTGTCCAAAATACCATGGGTCCGAATTGTCCGCCGGAATCCGTCGAGGTTCCAATGGACGGGGCATGTCGAGTTCCCGACGGCGTTCACTTTCCATTCTTTCCAATGCTTCTCCCAACCCATTTAAATCGGCGCCGGATTCTGGGTCCACGCTGATGACGAAACGGCCCTGAAAGACTTCCGTTTCGTCCACGCGAAATGAAAGATCGACGGCAAGGAATTGATATCCCGAAGCCCCGGGCGCCTGGGGATCGGTTCTCGCCCAATGTTTGAAAAACAGGCTTTGCGGGCGGGTAAGCCACAATCCCGTCACTTTTTCGGCCCGACCTTTCCGGTTTATTCGAGCTTGATATGTCGTCCCATGCCGTTTGTCCGATAGATAGGCCTTGCGATCGTTTCCAATCAGAGATCGTTCTTCCGAAAACCAATCTGGACGCAGTTGAAAAATTTTGGCGAACCCTTGCTCCTGTTTGGACCTTTCCATGAGAAACATGGAGGCGTCTACAACGCGCAATCCGGCTTCAAGCAAATAATAATCCGATTTTTTGTCAATCAAATGCTGGTGCGCCAAGAAAACACCGTATAAGGATGGCGCAAACGATCTCCCGAATCGGCCATTTATAGGGCCTTCCACGAGGA
>JBKHDD010000004.1:0-81832 GCA_046541515.1 Desulfococcaceae bacterium | reverse complement strand
AATGAAATCCGCATTGGAACACCGGGAGCGAATCTTCCTCGACCGCGCACCCCAATCGATGTTCCTGGGAAAGCCGAGGAGACCAATCTCCCGAAAGTTCAAACCAAAGCGGTCCCGGCTTTGAAGAGGGCAGTCACTCTTCCACGCCCACCACCCGATTTTTCCCGGCCGCTTTTCCGGCGTAGAGGCGGTTGTCGGCCACCCGGAGACAGGCGTCCGCGTCCATGTCGGCCTGGAATTCGCTGACGCCGATGGTCACGGTGACCGACAGTTCCTCCCCGGCCCAGCGACACCCGGTGGAACGGACGGCTTGGCGGAGGTTTTCCGCGGCGGCCGCCGCCCCCTCCAGGTCGGTGTCCGGCAACAACACCAAAAACTCCTCTCCGCCCCAACGGCCCACCACGTCCTGCCGACGAATCCGGTCGCGCATCCGGTCGGCCACCGCGCACAGCACCCGATCGCCGCAGGCATGGCCGTACCGGTCGTTAAACGGTTTGAATTCATCAATATCCGCGATGGCCAACGAAAACACCGCGCCGTTGCGCTGGAATCGGCCCACCTCCGCCGTAATCCGCTCCATCATCTCCCGCCGATTGAACAGGCCGGTCAGCGGATCGGTCCGGGCGGCCAGCTCCAATTGCCGATGGGCGGCGGCCAGCTCGGCGTAGGCGGTCTCCAGGGCCATGCGGGAACGGCGCAGGTCGATGTGGGTGCGCACGCGGGCCAGCAGTTCGGCCTGATTGAAGGGCTTGGTCACGTAATCCACGGCGCCGGCCTCGAAGCCCTGGAGCAAATCGTCGGTTTCGTTTCGGGCGGTGAGAAAAATCAACGGGATCTCCCGCCCCTCGGCTTCGCATTTGATCCGCCGGCATGCCTCAAAGCCGTCCATCACCGGCATCATCACGTCCATCAAAATCAAGTCCGGCCGCGTACGGCGAACGGCGTTCAGGGCCTGGCGGCCGTCCGCCGCCACGATCAGCTCGTATCCCTCCCGTTTCAGAATGGCGCCGAGCACCTGAAGGTTGCGCGGGTTGTCGTCCACCATCAGCACCCGAGGGGGCGTCACCGTTCGGTCCGGACGCAGCGAATCCCTCATGCCTTGTCTCCCCGTTCCGTTGCATCGGCGTTTTCGGCGGACGCGGAACGATCCATATCCACGATGCGGCCGTTCAGATAATCCCGGGTACCGTACCGGGTAATTCGGGTCAGCTTATTGGCAATCCCCCGCATTCGCAACACCTCCTTCTGGATGGCGACGGCCCGGTCGCGGATGTTCGACAAGACCCCGTCGGCCTTGGTTTCCCGCCCCTGCATTTCCGCGAGCCCAAGGACCGCCTGCATGGGCTGATGCAATTCGTGACAGACGGCGCCGGCCATTTCCAGCACCCCCCCGAAGCCGCGCCTGCCGAACCATCGCCAGGCGAGTTCGGACCCGGGCCGGCGGCTCGACCCCGGCAAAGGGTTTGGTCACATAATCCACGGCCCCCATTTCAAACCCGCCAATCAGGTCTGCGGTTTCCGTCCGGGCGGTCAAAAAAACTCCGGGAATCTCCCGCGTGCCGGGTTCCGTCTTCAGACGACGGCGGACTTCAAAGCCGTCCCATCCCGGCATCATCACCTCCAAGAGAACCAGGGCGGGACCACTTGTCTCGGCGGATTTCAGCGCCCGGGGACCGTCCCGGGCGGCGACGATCCGGTAGCCGGCCGGTCGAAGCAGCATGGACAGCAGTTGGAGGTTTCGCGGATTAACGTCCACGACCAGAATTTTCGCCGCCTCGCCGGCCAAAGACACCGGGTCCATGGGTTCGCCCCCCTTCCCTCGCCCGCTCCCGCAAAGGATTCGATGGCCCGGCGGCCTAAGTCCCCCCCAACAATTCCCGAAGGGCATCGATCACCTCCGGAAACCGGTCCAGCGACTGCCGAATGGCGGCAATATCCACCGAATCGGCCCGACGGGCCAGATGCTCCCCCCAGACCCGAACCGGCTCGCACCGGTACGTGCGCCCCAGGTCTCGAATCCGCCGGGCGAAATCCTCCACATCGCCCACCACCATGACCTCGGTGAGCCGACGCCATTCCGGAAGAAAATCCTGTTCCAGCAGCTCCGCCAGCCGGACCAGCCGGTCTACGGAGGCGGAAGACAACAAAGGCGGGGCGGGCGGGTCTGGATTTGGATTCGGTTCCGGGGCGGCGTCCGGCGGAAAAGTTTCGGCCGGGGATAGAAATCGCGCCACCACCTCGCTCAACTGGCGGCGGCGCACCGGCTTGATCAACACGGCGTCGAACACCTCCTCCGCGGCGGCATGCTCCTCCGCGCGGATGGTGGCCGTTACCGCAACCAGGGGGATGTCCGCAGTTTCGGGGGACGCCCGGAGTTCCCGGGCCACCGAAACGCCGTCCCGGTCGGGCATACGAAGGTCCAGCAGCACCAGATCGGGTTTGCGGGCGCGGGTTTCCTCCAGCACCGCCGTTCCGCCGTCGGCCTCGATTACCGCAAGGCCCTGAACCGAAAGCATGGCCCGAAGCAGCCGCCGGTTCAACTCCACGTCGTCCCCCACCAGGACCAGGCCGCCGGCAAAGCGAGGGGATTCCGCCAAAAGGCCGTCCTCCGATTCCCGTGCCTCCGCCCTCTTTTTCGCCAGGGGCACGTCCCGGAACACCAGGGTGAACAGGGCGCCGCCGCCGGGCGCTTCGGTCACCCGGACGCTTCCGTTCATCAGCCGGACCAGTCGTCGGGCGATGGCCAGCCCCAGCCCGGTCCCGGTGGGCTCGCCGCTCATTTCCCGGCGCTGGACGAAGGGCTCGAAGATCCGCTCCCGTTCCGCGGGCGGAATGCCCGGCCCGGTGTCCTGGACCGTAACGGTCAAGTCAAGGCGATCGCCGTCCACCGCCCGCCCGGCCATCCCAATTCGCACTTCGCCTTGCCGGGTGAACTTGACGGCGTTGCCCACCAGGTTCACCAGAACCTGACGCATCCGGATCGGGTCCAGGACCACGGCGTCGGGAACGGATGCCGCCGCCTCGGCCGCTATGCGAATCTTTTTCTCGGCGGCACGCCCCTCGAAAAGTTGGACGATTTCCCGCGCCACCTGGCGCATATCGGTCGGCGCCGGGGTCAAGATCAGTTTCCCCATCTCCACCCGGGACAAATCCAGAATGTCGTTGATCAGGGTAAGCAACAGACGGCCGCTGGCGTCCATGGCCCGCAGAAATTCCCGGTGCCGCGGTTGGCCGACCTCGGCGGCAAGCACTTCCGTAAAGCCCAGGATAATGTTCATGGGCGTCCGGATTTCGTGGGTGACGTTGGCCAGGAAATCGCTTTTGGCCCGGCTGGCCGCCTCCGCCGCGGCCCGGGCCTGCTCCAGCTCGGCGTTCCGGCGTTTAAGCGCCTCCCGGGTTTCCCGAAGCCTTCGCGCCATGGTGTTGAAGGCGGTGGAAAAATCCCCCATGAAATCGACCCGGATGTCGAGATTTCCGTCGGCGATGGACCGGGTCTGCCAGGCGAGATGGCGGAGGCTGGCCTGGAGGGACTTGAGCCCGCCCGCCAGGGCGCCCCCCGCCCGCAGTTCGGCGGAAAGGTCGCCCCGGGAAAGGGCGAGGCCGAATTGGCGCACTTCGTTTAAATAGGCCGAAAGTTCGGCAAGGATGTCGGAACAGGGCCCTTCGGGAATGTGGTCCGGAAACTGGTCCCGCAGAAACCCTTCCAGCACCCGACGGCACGTGTCGGGCGGCCCTCCCGCGTCGTCGCGCAACCGTCCCACTTCTTCGGCCAGCTTGCCCAGCCGTTCCGGGGAATCGGCCAGTCCCGGCTCGGCGACCAACGCCCGTATCCGGGCCTCCCGCGCGGCGCGGCCCTCTGGGCTGTCCGGCTTTCGGGTCAATGCCAAAGCGGCCAACTTTTCCGCGCGGCCGGAGAATTTCCCCGATCTTCCCCCGTCGCCCATCCGCCCGCGACCCATCCAATGGACAAATCCCCTTCGGCGATCATGATTCCTCCGCCTCGGCGACAAACCGGCAGGTCCGGTCGCCGGTGCACCAGCAATCCACCTCGCGCACCCGAAAACGCCGGCCGGAAAAGGCGGCCAGCAGCCCCGCGATGAAGCCTTCGTCGTAAATGCAGGCTTCGTAGTCCAACTCCGGAAGGCCGGAACAGTCCAAGTCTTCCGAAATGGTCAATATCAGCCGTCCGGCCGCCTCGTCCACCTCTTCGACCCGCAGAATGCCGACGCCCATTTCCCGGAACAGGTCCCGCAGCCGGTCGAGAAAGGCAGGCAGGCCCAAAACCCGGCCCACCACGTTTCGGTAAAAATGGCCGCCGGCCAATTCCCCGGCTTCGTAGGAAATGCGATCGGTCATGGCCGCGCCCAGATGTTGTTCGATGACGTCCCGGAAACAAAATTGCATCAACCGAAACACTTCCAGACGGGTCCGGTTCCCCAAATTGGGACGGCCCAACGGGATGTCTCCAATAAGGCTCCAATGAAACCGATATTTCCGCTCCCCCTCGGTCCCGCTCATCCTGTTCTCCTTTTCATGGGCAACCATCCGGCCCGCCCCCCTAACGGTCGCAAACCCGAAAGCCTTCGAGACCCGCAGCCGGGCGCGCTCTCCGCGCCGGCCGGAATCCCATCGTTTTCCCTTCGTCTTTTTTTATAGCGATTGCCCGGACTTTTTTCAATGCATACAACCCCCCCTTTCTCTTTAACTTTCGAACGGACTATGCTATTCAGACGCGATGACGACGGCAAGAAGGCCGGCGAGGCCCCCGCGCGCGGAAACCGGCCCACCGCACGCCCGTTTCCTGAAACGGGGCATCGGAGGGCTTCACTTTCTGGTGCTCGGCGTCTCCTTTTGTCTGGTGGCCTTGGCGCGATTCGGCGGCCGCCCGGAGCTTCTGGAGGCGTGGACCCGGGAAAACGGACCGGTGGAAACCGGGAGCGCGGCGGTGCTGATCCTGATCGCCGGATACGGCCTTATTCGGGGGCTCCGGCCGGAACTTCGACCGCTACCCGGCCGGGCTGGCGCGGCCGCGCCCTTGGCGTTGGCGGGAGCGGCGCTTTTGGCCGCCCTGGAAGAGGTAAGTTGGGGGCAGCATCTGCTGGGATTCGAATCTCCGCCTTTTTTCCAGACCCACAACCGGCAGGGGGAAACGAATCTGCACAATCTGGCGCCGGCCGAACTTTTCGGGCTGGCCACCAATGTCGCCGTCTACGCCCTGTTCGTTTTCGGACCGATTTTGCTTCGTCTGGCCCGACCCGCCGCCGGCACGCTTTCGACGTTGCGGAAGCTGGCCCCATCGGTTCACAACATCCTGATGTTTTGCGCGGCGTTCGCCTTTCAGGCCTATTTTCGGCTGGAAACGGCCGCCGATACGGTCGCCTTCATCCTGGCTCTTTTGGCGACGGCCCGGCTGATCTCTCGGGAAACAAACGACGATGGCCCACACCGCTGGCCCCATTGGGCCCTGGTTGCGGGATGCGGCCTGACGTTCATGGTCAGTCACCGCGTGTTCCGATATCACAATCTGCAATACGAAATTCGGGAATTCATCATTGCCTACGGGATTCTCTTCTGGATGGCCCACTGGCCGCGGCGGCCGAACGCGGCCCCGGAGCGATAGCCGAATCTTGCGCCTGCTCGCGGCCGTCGGGCTCCTTTTCCTCGCGGCCCGCGGCGGCGGAGGCGACGAATCCTGGCCACGAACCGGCCGTTTTCTGGATGGCCCGGTGGCCGGGCCGGCGTGGGAAACGCCCACCGAATCCGGCCGGACCGACGCGGCGGGCGCGTTTCTCTACCGCCCCGGCGAGGGGATCGATTTCTGGAACGGCGACGTATGACCGGGACAGGCCGCGGCCGCTCCGGCGCCGACTCCGCCGAACCTGGCGCCCGGCACCGCCGACGCGAACCATCCCGCGGTCGACGACCTTGCCCGATTCCTCCAGACGTTGGACGAAGACGGCATTCCGGAAAACGGCATCCAGATCTCTCCGTCGGTTCACCTCGCGGCCCAAGGCCGGGATGTTGATTTTTCCCTGTACGGCAACACCTTTGGGGCGTCGCCCGACGTGGCCGCCCTGCTGGCCGCCGCCGGCGAAAATGGCGCGTTTTCGGCGGGACCGGGGCCTCGGGCGCCGGTCTCCGAGGAATCGGCCGCCGCCCACCCAGCCAAGACTTTGCCCGCTCTGACGCCCTCCGTTCCCCATCCCGGAAGCGGGGACGGCCGGGGAGGGTCGGGCGGGCGGATCGAATGGGTCGGGCGGATCGAGCGGCGGAGACCCTGGGGCCGAGGCCGCCAAATTCCGCCGGTCCGGCGGAACGACTTCCAGCGGCGACGAACCCTGCCGCCGCCCAACCCCCAATCAAATAAGGGAGACCTTTTGATGGACGGCAATATCCTGGAACGTTTTGAATTTTTCGAAGGGCTTCAACCCGCCGACCGGGACGCCATCGCCGGCATGTCCGAAATTCGGGAATACCCGCCCGACACACTTCTCTTTCGAGGCGGGGACCCGGCCGACGCCGTTTACGGTCTGCTGGAGGGAACGGTGGAACTGTCGCTGATGTTCCGGGACCGGATTCTGAAGACCGACGAAGTCCATTACGAGGAAGCGATCCGGGCGCGTTTCGAGGAGCGGGAACGACCGATCATCGTGGACGAAATCCACCCCGGGGAGATTTTCGGCTGGTCGGCGTTGGCCGGGCTGGAAGCCCGCACGGCCGCGGCCCGATCGATTGGCGCGGTCCAGGCTTTCGCGATTCCGGCCGCAGAGCTGCGGAAACGCTTCGCCGACAACCCGACCCTGGGGCTGACCCTGATGGAACGGCTCAACCGGGTCATCGCGGCCCGGCTCCGGGAGCGGACCGAACGAATGGTGGAAGCCTGGACCGAAGCCTTCGGCGCGAAACGGATCTGAATCGATGGAACCCGGAAACCCGACGGCGGAGAACGGGACGGAAGGCCCGGAGGATTTGGCCCGGTTTTCCGCCGAAGCGAACCCGGACTTGACCGTTCGGGATTATCAGTCCAAGGTGGACCATTGGATTCGGACGATCGGGGTAAGGTATTTTTCCGAGTTGACGAACTTGGCCCAGCTGGTGGAAGAGGTGGGCGAAGTGGCGCGACTGATGGGCCGGCGATACGGAGAGCAGAGTTTCAAGCCGGGGGAAGCCGAGAACGATTTGGGCGACGAACTGGCCGACGTGCTTTTCGTCGTCGCCTGCCTGGCCAACCAGACCGGCGTCGATCTGGCCGAAGCGTTGCTGAATAACCTGGAAAAGAAAACCCGACGGGACCGAAACCGCCACCGGGACAACCCCAAGCTGGGCGGCGGATGAACCGGTCCGGCGCCGCGGACGCCGCATGGCAGACCGCGCCGTCCATGGCCGACGGACGGACGCGGGGGAGGAACGATGAAGGGTAAGGTGCTGATCGTCGACGATGATCCGAAAATCGGGCGATTGCTGAAATTCAAACTATCCAAGGCGGACTATGAGGCCGAATATTTCAACAGCGGCGCCGAAGCTCTCAAGCGGATTCCCGAGCTGAAACCCCATCTGGTCATCTCGGACATAGAGATGCCCAACATGAACGGATACCAGTTCTGCGAACAGCTCCGCCAAAACTCCCGAACGGCCTATATTCCCTTCATTTTTCTCTCGGGCCGCACCGACGCCACGGATCAGATCGAAGGGCTTCGGCTCGGCGCGGACGACTACGTCTGCAAGCCGGTGAAAATCGACTTTCTGCTGGAGCGGATGGACCGGGTGCTGGATCGGGCCGCCAAGGCCAAATCGTTCAAGTCCTTGGCCGATTTCAGCGGCAATCTCTCCCAAATGAACCTCAACGACGTCATGCAGATCGTCGAGTCCAACCACAAAACCGGCGAGCTGGAATTTTCCACCGGCGAAGGCCGAACCATCGGCCGCATTCTGTTTCGCAAGGGGAACCTGATCAAGGCCCAGTTCGGGGCGCTGGAAGGAGCGGAGGCCTTTTACGGCCTCATGGACGAGGAAGAGGGATTTTTCGAATTCTTCGCCCGAGAAGTCTCCGAGACCGAGCAGATCACCATCACCAACATGGCGGCCCTGCTCCAGGGCAGCCGCCTGATCGACGAGGCCAAGAGCCTGTACGCAATGATGCCCGATCTGGACGCCCTGCTCACCCTCAGCCGGGAGGACATTCCGCCCAAGGTGGTGGATCGGTCGGGCAAGGAACGCATCCGAAAAATCATCGCCATGGTGGAAAAGCAGTTCACCGCCCGGGAAATCATCAACAGCGGGAAAATGAGCCGGCCCCGGGCCGCCTCCATCCTGGCGGAGTTGCTGAAAAACGACGTGGTGACCGTCCTGGCGGAAGAAACTCGGCCCGCCGAAACCGCCAAGCCCAAATTCAAAATCGAAGAATGGCTGGTGAAGGTCCTCCGCAACGTGGAAAAGCGGGAGTTGACCGGAACCATGGAAATCGGCCGTCGGCCCCTGCGCCAAGCCATTTTTTTCAACGAAGGTCGAATCGTCCACGCCTTCCACGGCAAGGTGGTGGGCAAGAAGGCGCTCTACCGCATATTCGCCGGCCGGGGCGGCGCCCCCACCTTCGAAGAGCAGCCGGTGGTGGTCATTCCCACCATCGCCGAAGATCTCGACTATCTTCTGGAGGACGGGAACCACGAGGTGGAAACCCTTCGACTGCTCCGGCGGGCGTCCTTCAACAATCTCATTTACATCAACAAAAAAAACGTGGAAAAGGTCTCCCGAATCAAAACCCGCCCCGGGCTCAAAGAGGTGCTGACCCTGGTGTTCCAGCACGGACAGGTTCGGGAGGTCATCGACGCCAGCCCTCTCACCGACCTGCGAACCTACAACCACCTCCTCACCATGGTCAAGCTCGGGGTCATCAGCATCGACCGGAAACCCGACGACGAGGCATGACCCTCCGCTTTGGGCCTGGAACCGTCGGGCCCAATCGGAGGGACCCGGGCGGTTTCCGCCGGCGGCGCCGCCGGCCCGGCCGCCTTCCTTCTCATTCGTCCACGTAGACCACCTTCACGTGGTTGACGTAGTCCACGAACCGCTTCACCAGCACCTGGATCTCTTTCAGCCCCTTTCGCTCCTTGGCGGCCTCCTCAATGGCCAGCCCGATGTCGCTCATCTCGCGAAACCCCTCGCTGCAGGTCACCGAAGATCCCTTGATCTTGTGGCCGAAATCCTTGAGCGCCTGGTAATCCCCGGCCTTCAGGGCCTCCACCAGCCCCTTGATCTCGGCCTTGCTGTCCTCGATGAAATAGGGGATGATTTCTTCCATGTCCCGCTCCACGTGGGCGACATATTCCTTCTCGCTCATTACCGTCACTCCGTAAGAATTGAGGTTTCCGAAATCGCCTTCGGCCCGCGATCGGCTTGCGGGGACCACCATAGCCAAATTCGCCGTCCCCCGCAAGCCGATCGGGCCGGCCGCCGGAATCCGAATAGGAACCGGTTGACCAAATCCGGGAAATCCCGTATGGTTCCAACGCCTTTCGCGGGCTCGGCCCGCGCCCTTCCCCACCCCAATCCGATGGAGGAACGCCATGGTTCGAACCGAAATTTCCCTGTTTCTGAAAAATGTTCCCGGCGAATTGGGCCGCCTCTCGACCTTGCTTTCCCAGGAGGGCGTCAACATCGACGCCATTACCATTCAGGACGCCTCGGCCTACGTGCAGACCCTTTTCCAGGCCCGGGGAAAATCCCTGAAACGGATCGCCTCCAGCGCCAGCTACAATTCCATGCGGAAAGATTCCGCCGATTTCGCCCTCATCCGGCTGCTGGCCGACCCGACGGACAAGGCGGTCGCCCTGCTGGACCGGGAGGACTTTCTTTACGACACCGTGGAAGTCGTCGCCATCCGGCTGCAAAACCGGCCCGGCGAATTGGCCAAGGTGACCAGCCGCTTCGGCGAGGCCGGCGTCAACATCAACTACGTGTATGGATCGGTTTCCTCCCCCGACGAACAATGTCTCTTTGTCTTCTGCCCTGAAGACGTGGCGCTGGCCGGCAAGATTTTTTCCGAAGGCTGAAACCGCCGCCGGCCCGGCTTGGGATCGCTCCGCGCCGAGCCATCCGCCGAAACGCAGGCGCGGAGGTCCCCCGGACCGCAAGTTTTTCCCGCCGCGACACAAAAAAACGCCCGGCGCCTGAAAAAAAAGGCGGCCGGGCGTCGGTTTTTTGGGTGGATGTTTTCGCGTCTGGCGCGTTACATTTTCCCCTTAAGATCGCCCTCGGAAAAGGGGTCCTCGGACTTGGGCGGCGGAGGCGGGTTCCCGCCGGAGGAAGATGGCGGAGGCGCGGCGCCGGTGACCTTCTGCTCGTACACCGACAGCAGAAAAATGGTCGCCAGGGGCTGGGTGAAAATCCAGCCGATGAAGACCGAACTGCCCACGGCGGTGATCGCGATGAACAGCAACGCCGTGATGACATGGTCCATGACGTCGTCCCCGGTAACCATTCGGGTGCTTTCTTTGACGGCGTCGATCAGCCCGTAGCTCCGGTCGGTCATCAGGGGGAACATGTAGAGACAGACGAAGGTGATGCCGCAAATAATGACCACGCCGGGAAGGAAGAAGAGGGAGAAGCCGATCATGGTCAGCACGAAGGCGCCGACTCCAAAGCCCAGCAAGGGCAGGAAGAGCCGCATCTCCGAAAACAGGTCCTGCACTTGCGGTTCCCGCCCGTTGCGAACGAGCTGCAAAATGGACTGAAAGTAGCCCGCGGTGACCACCGGCGCCAAGATGCCGAGGCTGATGAACGACAGCACCGACCAGAGCAGGGTCATCAGAATCAGCGGAACGAGGGTCCCGATGGTCAGATGCCAAGCTCGTTCCAGATGAACTTTGAAATCCATTCCGTCTCCTTGAATTTTCGGGGTTCACAGGGTTTTACGTACTAGAAAGGTATGGGCATAGACGGAGGAAGTCAACCCGAACCTAGTTGCCTGGCTTCGGAATTCCAGTTGGCCATCGGGTCGGTTTGTCCCATTCCGGCTCGGCCCGATCCGGGGAGTCCGTCCGGCCATGGGGCCCGAAAATCCCGCCAAGACGCCGATGGGTTCCCGCCGCCCATTCCGTCCGTCGGCCTAGTCCAGATACATCATTCGTCGACTCATTCCCCCGTCCACCATCATGTTGGCCCCGGTGATGAAGCCGGCGGCGTCCGAGAGCAAAAAGGCGGCCATGGCCGCCACGTCCTCGGGTTTTCCGACCCGCCCAGCGGGATGCTGTTCATGGTCGGCCGGGCGAAGGGTTTCGCCCGCCGGAGGCTGCCCCTTTTTCCAGGCCGAGACGTCGATCCATCCCGGACTGATGGCGTTCACCCGGATCTCCGGCCCCAGGCTGACGGCCATGGCGTGGGTCAGCGCCGTCACCCCGCCCTTGGACGCCGCGTAGGCCAGGGTGTTGGCCTCCGACTGAAAGGCGCGGGTGGAAGCGATGTTTACCACCGCACCCCTGGCCGCCCGGAGATGGGGCGTCGCGTGCTTGACCGTCAAAAAATATCCGGTCAGATTGGTGCGGATGACTCGGTTCCATTCCGCCAGTTCCAGGTTCTCCACCGGACCGCCGTCGGGGTCCGAAATCCCGGCGTTGTTGACCAGGCCGTCGATCCGGCCGAACCGTTCCGCGGCGTCCGCCACCCAATCGCGTACCTGGGCTTCTTCCGCCACGTCGGCGATGAAAAAATGAACCTCGCCGAGGTTCCCAAGACGGGCTGCGGCCTCCTGGCCCGCCTCGGCGTCCTTGTCGGCCAGCCCCACCCGATATCCGGTTCGCAGCAGATGGTCGGCAATTCCCCGGCCTATGCCCTGGCCCCCGCCGGTGATGAGCACCACGGGCCGTTCGGACGCGTCGCTCATTCTTCCCCTTTCCGCTTGAATTTTCCGGGATAGAAAATTAAATTTGGCAAGAAAAAAAATGGCCAGAAACTATCTTTTAGTTGATCCTTCTTTGGGCACCACACGTTGCCGAAGTCAGGACCAAAATGGCAAACAAATTGAGGCTTCTAACAGACTGGTTTCATAAAGCCAAGATTCAATCTTAATGGGCATATCCCAAAAACTCAATAAAGCCAAAAAAGCCAAATATCATTTCACTCTCTATAGGCAGTCATGCTAAAAAAAACAAATCCCCAAGAAGGAACCTAAACGAGCAGAAAAAATGGTAAAATCCTGAAATCGATAAGGCCCTATTTTCTTCCATCAGCCAAATTAAATGTGTTGAATTGGCAAGATATCAGGAAGACGCGATTCAAAATTTAAATATATTTTTCATATAAAAAAATAAAAACCTCATTGGTCTCGAACAAGTATTACGATATTCAGACAGAAAGCCTCAAAGCGGAAAATCTTACAAATCTTACCAAAACATACTATCGGAACGATAAAAAACCTGTTCAACCCTAAGCTTTTCTTTTGCCAACTTAATCTCCGACAAAGGGTCAAATATAGAAGTCATTTTTGGGCGGTCAATCAGATTGCTAACCACCACAAGCCCATAATTTGGTCCGTATTCTCTGGCTTTTGCAAACTCTTTTTCTGTTAACCGAATCCCACCGAAAACTTGACGAACTCCTTTGACTTCAGCCAGATAAAGACCATCCGGCGTCTCCACTTGAAAATCATATCCATCACCAAAAAGTCTTACATCCTCCAGAGTGCCATACTGGAATTGTACTATGCGTGAATAATGCGCTTTAAAAAAGAACTCAGCCTCAACCCCAGTTAATTGCATCTGCCTAAAACGGCTTTTCAGTGCGGGTTTAATAGTTCCAACTTTTGGTTTGTATTTGCCTATTTCGAAAAGAGACAATTTTACCAGATCGACAAATGAAAAAACATCCATATCCCCAAAAAGGGAATCTATCAACAATTTTCGATGTATATAAGAATCTCCCTTTTGCCACCAACCTTTTCTTCCATTATCGAAGAAGGGATCGAATAAATCTTGCCTATTCTTTACCGTACTACCTGTCTTTACAATACCACTTTTCACAAAAAATTTATAGAAATCCTGCTTGGTCGAAAAGCCAAAAGCTTCGACAAAAGAAAGATCAAATTTTGCCAAACCGTACCCTAAAAGGTTTAACAAATCGTAAAATTCATGCTTTGTTGAACCCTTCATTATATTACTTCAATTGGGTTTTTACGAACAATATCAAATCCATCCAGCCAAAAGATGGTGGCTCTTTTTTTGCCATTATCAACATAAACATTTAGAGTTAATTGGGATGTTAAAAACCTCCAATAATCTTCGGGCCACCAACCCATTTTGATATTCTTTGCCAGCCATGCTATACCCTTGCGCTTTGCGGTAAAGATTAGACCACCACACATATCAGGGCCCTGAAGGGAGAAACCGATCTCAAACAACTCGTTGACACGTGAATCGGGTTGCTCCTCCTTCACAGCACGGCAAATCAAACATTCTGGACACTCGATTGGGTGTATGAATTCCCTCTCACACTCGCAATCCCAATATTGATTCGTAGTAGAAATTTCGCCTCTTTCTTCTATCATAAACGCCCCTCAAGAACAATAAATATATTTTAGTTAAAAGTTTTCTTTTTAAAATTTGATAAAAATATATTTTTTATCAAATCAACACATAACTCCTTGGGCATTTAACAAAAAAAATATTTCTACTAAATAGCGATAACCATCTAAGTTGATAGAAACAGAAAGTGCTTGGGGCATAACCAAACTTTAAAAAAACTTTTTCTCATAGGAATGGATGCATTGAAACCATGAATTACATTTCAAATTCCAAATGATCAATTTCAATTCTTCAATCCGTTCATTTTTGGGCTCAATTATGGGCATCCTTAACGAGATTCGAAGCGAAAGTTAACCCCATTTAGCGGAAGGGATTTTTCCAAAGGGTCCCGCTCCCAGGCTGCACAAAATTCGCCATGTATAGAGCGGGTTTGAGACCCTCTTTAAGGCTGCCAAAAATCCAAAAAACTGTAAAGGAAATTTTTCCAGGCTAATGAATTGTTAAAGGAAAAATTATTTTCCAAAAATAGAACATAAAGAGTGAAATGCCAGGATGGATCGCTGGAACTCGGAATCTTCCTGCCTTGACCGCCGCTACCACTATATCTCCGCCGGGGGATCTGAAAACCTACCATCCTTTGCAGGAAAATCCAACATTCGGGCCAGGGTCGGCGCCGTGTCCAGAACGGAAACTTCGGTTGAAATTTCATGGCCGGCCGGAATGCCCGCCCCGGACGCCATCCAGGGGACGGTCAACACCTCCGGTTCCACCCGGTTGCCGTGGTCCCGCTCGATTCCCCCATGATCGCTCTGGAGGACGATGCCGTAACGTCTCCGGCAATCGGCCAATTCCAGAATCTCCAGAAAACGCCCCACGGCGGCGTCCGCGCCCCGAACCGCTTCCCGGTAGAAATCCGACATCCAGCCCTCGGCGTGTCCCGCAAAATCGGTTCTTTCCAAATACAGAAAAACAAAATTGGGCCTTCGCTCCGCCACCCATTGGCCGCAGGCTTCGGCCAGACGCAAGTCATGGCCTTCTTCCGAAACCGTGTTCCGGCAATGGGCCATTTCCACCGCGCCTGGAGACCAGAGATTCCGTAGTAGTTCCCAACTGAAAAACGCCGCAGACGTTCCGCCGTGAAAACGAATTCGTTCCATCAGCCCCGGACAATCCGGGGCGGGCGTTGGATGATCGGTGTTGGTCCATACGCCGTGCCGGGACGGCGGGACGCCGGTGAAGATGCTGAAATGCGCGGGGAGGGTCATGGCCGGCGGAACGGTCTGGGCGCGAAGGCAAGCCGCGCCTTTTGCCATCAGCCTGCAGATATTGGGCGTTTCCGCTGGAGAAATGGCGTCCGGCCGGAGGCCGTCCACGACAATCAAAATGGCGTGATTCATTGGCGTTCTCCGGACGGTTCCTGAAAAGGGCCATGGCGGAAGAAATGGGGTGGATCGGGTATTCCCCTTTGTTCCCGGGGATCATACGGTGCGGGGAACCCGAAACGAACGGACCGTTTCCCTTGCGCCGGGACATTCCGTTCTGACCCCCTCAATCCAAACGGATACGGGTTGCGCGCAAGCCTGGCCCCGTTGGGAATCCCCGGCCCATGGTTTCCGATCCACCGGAGAAAACCGCATTCCAACCTCCCAACCCAAGGAGCTTTCATGCTGGCCTTATCGACCTCCTGGATTTCCCGCTCGATCGACGGCGGCGAGGCGCTTTTGTCGTCGCTGGATCGCCCGGGCGTTGTCGGGTTGGAACTGGAATATCGGATGTCCCGGCAGCTGCTGGCGGGGTTTGCCCCCTTGCTGACGTCCCATCGGCTTCGGGTCGAAAGCGTCCACAACTATTTCCCCATTCCGCCCGGGATGGAGGAAACCGGCGGCGGGGGCGACCTGTTCGATCTGGCGGCCTTGGATTCGGAGGCGCGACGGACGGCCGTCCATTGGACCTCGGAGACGATCCGGCGGGCCGCCGATTTGGGGGCTTCCGCGGTGGTGCTCCATTGCGGCCGGGTGGACATGGACGCCCGGCGCCGGACCCTATACGGACCCTTTCGGGAAACCGGCACGGTTTCGGCGGAAATCCGCGAACGACTTCTGGAACGGCTGGCCGAACGGGATCGGCGGAAACCGCCCCATCTGGCGGCCTTGCGCCGGAGCCTGGAAGCGCTGGCCGAGCCCGCCCGCAAGGCCGGGGTGGTTCTGGGACTGGAAAACCGGAATCACTATCACGAACTGCCGGGCTTCGAAGACTTCGCCCCGTTGTTCGCCCAACTCGAAGGCGCGCCGATCGGCTATTGGCACGACACGGGACACGCCCACGCCCAGCAGGCGTTGGGGATCATTCCGCCAGAAGAGCCGCTGGCAAGCTTCGCGGACCGACTGGTGGGCGTTCATCTGCACGACGCGCGGGGACTGACCGACCATCTGCCCCCCGGCGACGGGGAGATCGATTTTGAATCCGTTCGCCGCCGCCTGGGACGGAAGACGCTCCGGGTAATCGAACTCCGGCCGGGCACGTCTTCCCACGATGTGGACCGGGCGATCCAGACCCTCCGAACCCTGGGATTCGCGGAGCCCTGACCGCCAGCGATGACCAGTGGTGGAAGGCCATTCGGAGCATCCACGCCGAACGGAAGAAGGAAGCCCTCTCCCGCAAGCCTCCCAAAAAACGAGCCAAGAACCCCACAGCCAAAGGAGCCCGGAAATGGCGGAAGAATCGAATGCGATCGATCTGGAACTGAAGGGAAAGGCGGCCATCGTCACCGGCGCGGGCCGAGGGCTGGGTCGGGCGGTGGCCAAGGAATTCGCGGCGGCGGGCGCAAAGGTGGCGCTGTTCAGTCGAACGGCCGACGAGCTGGAGGCCGTCGCCGACGAAATTCGGGCAAAAGGCGGCGAGGGGCTGGCGATGCCCGGGGACGTGGCGGGCGGTTCCCAGGTGGCGCGGCTGGTTTCGGAGACGGTGGACCGGTTCGGCGGGGTGCATATTCTGGTCAACAACGCCGGGATCATCGGTCCCGCCCGCTTCCTGGAAGACGCGGACCCCAGAGCCTGGAGCAACACACTGGCCGTGAACCTGACCGGGGCCTACCATTGTTGCCGGGAGGTCATTCCCCACATGCGGTCCGCCGGCGGCGGGGCGATCATCAACGTCACCTCGGGGCTGGCCGACATGCCGTTTCCCCACTTCTGCGCCTACGGGGCCAGCAAGGCGGGCCTCAATCAATTGACCCGTTCCCTGTCGGAAGAGTTCCGGGAAGCCCGCATTCGGGTAAACGCCGTGGACCCGGGAATATTGGACACCTCCATGCAGGCGCGAATCCGGGAAACCGGGGCGGACGCGTTGCGACCCGAAATCCACCGGCGTTTTCTGGGCTTCCAAAAAAGCGGCCAACTCACGCCGCCGGAGCAATTGGCGCCCTTGTTCCGATATCTCGCTTCGGACGAATCCAAACACGTCACCGGCCGGATTTTGTCCATGGCCGATCTGGACGGGTTGCGGTCCTGAGTCGGCCGAAACAGCCCTCGGGATGAAAAAAGGAGTTTTCCCCGAGGCTATTCCCGAATGGATTCTTCCATTTCCCCGGCGTTTTCCGGAGCGCCGCCGCGGGAAGCGGCCCTTTCCGACAGAAAAGCGATGCTCCGTTCCACCAGGTCCAGGTCCATCTCGTGGACTTCTTCCCGCCGCCCGATGCCGTCCGGCAGGGTCACCGTCAGGCGACCGCCCAGGTGCTCCCGGAAATCGCCGAGCCCCCCGAGAACTTCCAGCACCCCGTCGTCCATGCGTCGCGTCATGAGGGGATGCCACACCGGCAGTCCTGCGGCTTCAAACGCGTCCAGAATCCGGTCCCGCTCCTCGGCGGCGAGCCCGCCGCAAAAGGCCGCATACACCGTGTCGATGGCGATTCCCACCGCCACGGCGAAGCCATGTCCCAGCTGGTGACGGGACATGACCTCCAGCTTGTGGGCGGCCCAGTGGCCGAAATCCAGCGGCCGGGCGGAGCCAAATTCGAAGGGGTCGTTCCCGTTGCGAATGTGATCCAGGTGAAGAACCGCGCAACGGAACACCGCGCGTTCCATGGGCTCGGAGCGGCGTTGGCGCAACTGGGGTCCCACTTCGCGGAGATAGTCGAAAAATTCGGCGTCCTTGATGATCGCCACCTTGAAGGCTTCGGCCACCCCGCCGATCCAATGCTCGAAATCCAGGGTTTCCAGAAAGTCGAAATCGTTGAGCACCGCAAAGGGCGGCGCGAAGGTGCCGATGAAATTTTTCTGGCCCTGGGCGTTGATGCCGGTTTTCACGCCGATGCCGGCGTCGTTTTGCGCAAGGGTGGTGGTGGGAACCCGGACCATGCGCAGCCCCCGGTGAACCACCGAGGCGGCAAAGCCCACCATGTCCAAAAAGGCTCCGCCGCCCACCCCGATCACGTAGCTCTGGCGATCCAGCCGGCGTTCGGAAAGTTCTCCAATGACCGTCATGGCCGGCTCCCAGCCGTCTTTGCAGGCCTCCCCGCCCGGAAGCGGACGGGGGCGGCCGGCCAGAAAAATGCGGTCGGCGCGGGCGGAGAAAAACCGTTCCACCTGGTCGGGCAGCTCGGGATGGGCATTGACCAGCCCTTGGTCCAGAAAAACGGCGGCCCGATGCACCCGGTTTTCCGCCAGCCGGTCCAGGGTGTCCGCCAGGAGAGGATTCCGACGATCGAACAGCCCTCGGGTAAAACAGACGGGATAATCAAAGGGAACGGAGATCAACTGATGGTAGGGGGACGGCGCGGCGGATGGCATGGAGGTCCTCCTTATACGGTCCACCCGGACCGCGCGAACACCGGCCGAAGAAATTCGAGACTTTCCCGGCCGGCGCCTTCCGGATCGTCCAGGTAGGGATACAGTTCCAGGCAGATGTCGCCGTCATAGCCGGTCTCCCGCATGGCCTCGAACACTTCGCCGAAGGGGATGGCCCCCAGGCCGGGAATCAAATGTTCATGGACCCGACTGGCGGCGATATCTTCCAGATGCACGTGCCCCACCCATTCCCGAAGCCGTTCAAACATGCGGGCCGGGTCCTCTCCCACGCAGAAAAAATGGCCGATGTCGAAATTGAGCCCCAGGGCGGGGGATCGGAAATCCCGAATGAATTCCAGAAATTCGCGACTGTTTTCGATCAGCAGGTCCGGCTCGGGTTCGATGAGCACGCGAACGCGCCGATTTTCGGCCTCGGGCAGCACCCCTTCCAGGCCAAGGCGGAACAGCCGATAGGCGTCGGCCCGATCCATGCCTTCCAACGGCCCGCCGGGGGGAACCGAAATGCAGCCGGCGCCTAGCGACTCGGCCACGCGAAGGCAGGCCAGCGTATGTTCCAGCCGGATTTCCCGGCGGGCGGGATCGGGCTCGATCCAGGACGGAAGGTAGGTGTCGCCCACCGCGAACAGGGTGAAGCAATTGAGATTGGTGATGACCAGCCCCCGACGCGCCACCGCCTCGCGGACGGCGGCGACGTCTTCTTGCCCGAAATCGGGCGGGTATAGGTGGGGCGTGTCGCACATGATCTCCAGCCCCCCGAATCCCAGATCGGCGATTTTCTCAATGGATTCCAAAAGGGAATGGCGCTTAAACGCGTTGGTGCTGTATCCGAATACCATCGGCGAAGCCTCGATGTATCATGGAAATAAGAGAAAAAAACGGCCGCCCCCCGCAAACGGGGAACGGCCGGAAAACCCGGGGAAAACCGAGGAGCGGTTTTTATCCCTCCGCCACGTGGCAGGCGCCACAGGTTGCGGGCGCGTCTTTGGTGTTGTTTTCCTTGTTGTATTCCTTGTGGCAGGTCATGCAATTCTGGTGCATGGCCTGCATGTGGTAGGCCAGTTTGGCTTCGGGCGTGGTGGCCTCGCGCGGCGGACGGCCGGGCTCGGAATGGCAGGCCGCGCAACTTTCCACCGGATCGCCGGGCTTGAGATCGGTCAGCGGCTGGCCGTTTTCGTCGTGATGGCATTCGCCGCAACCAATTCCATAATCCTGGTAATGGGCGGTGTGGGTGAACTGAACGATGGGTTTGGTGTGCGTGGGGTACAGCGGGTTGTCCATGGGGATGACGTCGGGGACATCTCCGCCGCCGGTCGCCTTGGCCGCGGCCTTCCCCGCTTTTTCCACCACCTCCTCGGCGGTCTCGGCCACCTCTTCCGCGGCTTCCTCGGCCGCTTCGGCGACCTCCTCGGCCGGACCGGCTTCTTCGGCCTCGGCATCTTCCGCCTCTTCCTCATGCTTGGCCTCGGCGTGCTCCGCCTCTTCCTCATGCTTGGCCTCGGCGTGCTCCGCCTCTTCCGCAGGCTTGGCCTCGGCGTGCTCCGCCTCTTCCGCAGGCTTGGCCTCGCCATGCTCCGCCGGTTCCTCCTCGTGGGTCGCGACCGGCTCGCCTTCCTGAACGGAGGGAGTCACCACCACGGTTTCGATTTCCCCGCCGGGCTCGTAATCCATGGCAACGACAAACACAAGAATCACAACTAACAGCGCCTCGGCGATCAACAGGAATACGGTTTTCTTGTCCATCAAAAAGCCTCCTCCGTTGGGACGGTCGCCGCAAAAAGATACCCGGTCGCCGCCCTGTCCAAAAATCACTGGAATAACGGGCAAAACCCCCCATCCACAAATGCTCGCCCTATCTATAATAATTCTCAATTTTTGTCAAAACCTTTATGGGTCCCGTCGCGGTTTTCCGGCCGGAATATTTTCCCTCTGGAATTTCGCTCCTGGTAAATCTTTTTTTGGGCCAAGAAGAACGGCCGAAGAAATCAAACGGGATTTTGGACAATAACGGAGGGTTCCGGACGAGATTGTCGACGGCGGGATAAAGGCGGAACGATGGCTGTGGATTCCCCGGACGAACCAGGCGTACCGGCATTGTTGGAAACGGGAGAATGGGTGAAGATGGGGTCGGGGTCGGGGGCGGGGAAAGCCTGGGCGAGATTCCCAAATCAATCGAGGAATGGCCTGATCACCGGGCGGGGAGGAGAAGCGGGAGGCGTCGGAACGGCGCCGCCTCCCGGGGAAGACGAAAGCTACTGGCGGTAGATAAAGGTGCCCACGTGTTCGCCGTTCAGGGCGCGGGTGATGTTTCCGCGCTCCATGCCGTTGATGATCTGCACCCGTTCGATCACTTCGCTGTTCTGGATGATCTCCAGGCAGGGCCGTTCCAGCGCCAGATCGTCCAGGTCCCTCTCCAGCAGATCCCGCGCGCCAATTTCCGGGATGAACTCGGCGTCCGGGTTCTTCTTGGGATCATCGGTGTAAAGACCTTTTTCATCCTTGATAAAAATGATCCGCTTCGCCCCCACCAGGTCCGCAAGCACCACAAGACCCACATCCGTCCGGTGGATGGGGATTCGGCCGGCTTGGGGCCGGATGGCGAAATAATCGTAGGGGGGCATGCCGTGCATGACCGGAATGATGTTTTCCGCGAAGTAGGTGGGCAACTTTGAAATGTCCGCGTGGGAAATTTTTATGCCGCCGTAGGGCGCCATCAAGATGGCGACCATGAGGGCGTTCTACTCGGAAATGGCGCTCCCGAAGCGCGCGATCACCCCGGTGGGCATCCCCAACTCCAGGCCGATGGCGTAGATATGCCGACTGCGCGTCCCGCCGCCCGTGGCCACCAGGATTTTGTGGCGCTTCCGGTTTTCCGCGATCTCCTTCACGATGGGGGGAAGAGCTTTGGCCCCCCGGTCGCAGATGGACTGACCGCCGATTTTCATCAACGCCAAGTCCGGAAACAGCCGCGCCTGTGGCGAGATTTCAAGATTTTCCGCGAAGGTCTTGCTCACCAGGCTTTCGCCCATCAGCCGGCTTTTCACGTGAAGCCGTTTACCATCTTTTTCTCGAACCAGGGCCATGGCGTCACCTTTCGGAAAGCGGTTCCGGTCGGGAAAACGGTTCCGGGAAATCTCAGGCCGCGTTTTCCTCGGCCGGCGGGTCCGCGTGGCGCGCGCCCAGTCGAAGCGGCACCAGCTCCGCCCCCACTTCTTCGGCCATGTGGTCCAGTTCGCTTTTCCGCAAATGCTTGGCGAAAACCTTCAAATCCACGCCCGTCACCCCCACCACTCGAAAACGGGGCTTTTTCTCTCCGGCGCCCACTTTCCGGCGCTCACGATAAAAAATTTTTCCAGGCATATGCGCCTCACTTCAGGCGAGGAATGTTTCATAACGATTCACGAACGGGACGACGAATCACGGAAAAAATCGGAAGCCTCGACCCGAGAAATCAAACCGGAAAAATAATTCCTGGAACCGCCCTGTCAAATCCGACCCAAACCGTTCAGATGCTTCGGACGCCAAACGCCGGGCAGCGGACCCACACCGAGGAACCGATCTCAAACGCCGACTTTCGGAATTCCGACATCTTCATGAGGGCATTCAGCGGAATTCCGATGTCCACCATCAAACGCACCCGCTCGCCCTCGGCGGTGATCTGCACCAGGCGGCCGGCAAACACTTCGGCCGATTCTTCCTCGGGAAAATGGGAAAAAACCTGGACCGATTTGGGATTTACCGCAATCCGAATCGGCCCTTGCGCCGATTCGTTCAGCGGAAAGGCCACCGTTTTGTCCAGCCGAACTATCGGTCCGGATTCCCCGGTTTCCGCCACTCCGCTGAAAAAGTTCTCGTACATCCCGGTTCCCAGCCGGCCGTCGAAGAGAAACACCCGTTCATCGGCCAGCTTGGCGGCCTGAAACAGATTATGCGTGGCCAGAATCACGGCGATGCCGCCGTCTTCGTGAAGATCGCGAATAATGCGCTCGATGGCGATCTGGCTGGCCATGTCCACGCTGGCGGTGGGTTCGTCAAACAGCATCACCCGGGGCCGGCAGGCGAGGGCCCGGGCAATGGCGACGCGCTGGGTTTCGCCGCCGGACAGCCCCGGACCCGGCGCGCCGGCCAGTCCGCGCATGCCCACCCGCTCCAGCGCCTCCGTCACCCGGTCCCGCCGCTCTTCCCGGGACACTTTTCGGATTTTCAGTCCATATTCCACGTTCCGAAAAACGGTGGTGCTGAACAAAATGGGGTGCTGATCCACCAGCACCACCTCCTGGCGCAACGCCCGAAGGGCGGCGGGTGAATACGACACCGGCCGGTCCCCATAGAACAAGCTTCCCCCGTCGGGACGCTCCAGAAACGCCAGAATCGACAGGAGGGTGGTTTTCCCCGAACCGTTGGGGCCCAGCAACGCCGTGATCCGATCCCCGTGAAGAGAGAGTTCCGGCAAGTCGAGCACCGTGCGCTCCCCGTAGATTTTTCGGAGATTGCGAAGAGAGAACAACATCAGCGCCCTCCCTTCCCGTCCGGGGTGGTTCGCCGCCAATGACTCATGCCGGAGCGCGGCCCTGGAGGAGGTTCAAGAACACGTTGACCGAAAGGCTGATGGCCATGAGGATCAGCCCCAAGGCGATGGCCAGCCCGAATTCCCCCTTGTCGTATTCCAGGGCCATGGCGGTGGTCATGGTTCGGGTAAAGCCCCGGGCGTTGCCGCCCAGCATCATGCTAATGCCGATTTCGGAGATCACCCTGCCGAAGGCGGCCACCACGGCGGAAACGATGCCGAACCGGGCCTCCCGCAGCAGCACCAGCCCCACCTGGACCCGGTTGGCCCCCAGGGTCATGGCGGTTTTGCGATAACGAACATCGATTCGACTGACGGCGGACAGCGTGAACATGGCGACGATGGGCACGATCATTATCACCTGGCCGATCACGATGGCTTTCTGGGTGTACAGCCATCCGAGCGCCCCCAGAATGCCCCGTCTGGAAATCACGGTGTAGACCATAAGCCCGATGACCACCGTGGGCAGGGCCAACAGCGTGTTGAGCGCGGTCACCACGCCCCGTTTTCCGGGGAACCGCCCGATGGCGATCAGGAATCCCAACGGCACTCCGATCATGGCGGCGATGCAGGTGGAGGCCAGACTGACCCGCAGGGAAGTCAGGACGATCTCGACAAGGGCGGGGTCCCGGGTCCGGATCAGAAGAAGCGCCGAAAGAAGACTGTCTTGAAAATAATTCATGGAATGCCGTTGAAAAGAGAAGCGACCGGAGCGAGGGAATCCGCTCCGGTCGGTGGTCCGCTCGGGCCGGTGGATGCAGATGCCGCGAGCAAGTTTTCCGTTTTACGGGGGGATGAAAACGAAACCGCGGCATCTGGGCTTCGCCCGCGGGGGCGGGGCGATCTCGAAGGGGGAGGAGCGGCCCGGCCCCGGACGCGCCCGGGACGCAATTTACGGGGTTGCGGGCTCCACGTCGGGCATGGCGTCCGGCTTAAAGAGCGGTTTGCCGAGGGGCCGATAGCCGGCGATGAGCGACTGGCCGCGCTTGGAGGTAATCCATTCCGCGAACTGTTTGGCCGAATCGTAATCCACATGGGAAAATTTCTGGGGGTTGATCGGGATTACGCCGTAGGGATTGAAGAGGAGCGGATCGCCCTCCACCAACACTTCCAGGGCGAGACCGCCGTCCCGACCAATGTCGTAATTGATGTAGGTGCCCCGATCGGTCAGGGCGTAGGCGCCTTTTTCGTCGGCAAAGGCGAGGGTTTTCCCCATGCCTTGGCCAATGGAAAGATAGCCGTCGTAGGCCGGCTGAACAAACTCGATGGTTTGCTCCTTGCCCTTTTTGACGACGGTCTGGCTGCGGGTTTCCAGCTCCAGACCGGTTTCCTTCCACAGGGCCTGCTCCTTGGTGTGGGTTCCGCTGTCGTCGCCTCGGGAAATGAAGCCGGCCCCGCTGTTGGCGATCTTCCGCAGGGCCGCCGACGCGTCGGACATGCCGGCGACGCCGGCGGGGTCCGCCTCGGGCCCCACAATGACGAAATCGTTGTGCATCACCGCGTAGCGCTTGACGCCAAAGCCCTCTTCCACGAAGTTTTCCTCGCGGGATTTGGCGTGGACGAAAATCAAATCCACGTTGCCGTCCATGCCGTCCCGGATTGCCGCGCCGGTTCCCTTGGCGACGACCTTCACTTCGATGCCGGTATCCTTGGTGAATTCCGGCAACAGAATGTCCAGCAGGCCCGAGGCCTGGGTGCTGGTGGTGGTGGACATTTCCAGGACCTTGTCGTCAGCCCCGACGCCGGGAATCCCGGCCGCGGCCAGAATCAGCGCGCCGGCAAGAAAAAGAATGGTCTTCCGCATGATGGGTTCTCCTCTCGAAATCAGGTTCATTTTCGGCCCGATAAGGTCCAAAAACGAGGATTTTGTCAAGGAGATTCCCATTCAAGGCGAAAAGGGGGAAAAGAATGACGAAAAAGGGGAAAGGAATGACAGAGATGCTGCGGCAAGGATCACCCGCGCGGGGCGTTCCGGTCCCGCTGGAAACGAATCCCGATTCCGTCCCGAACCACCCTGACCACGTGACCCCGCACCCGAACGGGAGGCCTTCCGTCCGAAAAGGGAATGGAAACGGTGACTTCTTGCCCGATGGACAGGCTCAGGGAGGTTTCGATGAACATGCCGCCAACGCTGATGTCCCGCATGGCGTCCTGGTAAAACCGGTCGCCAATGGCGTAGTCGACCTGTTGAACGGCCGGTCGGCGAGGATGTTCGCGAATCTCTTTCCAATCCATTTCGGTTTGGAAGGGGGATGATTTTTGCTTGGGCGGGGATGCCGCGCGGGGAGGACGAACCGGAGGTTCCTCTCCCCAATCGGGCAACAGCTCCGCACGAGGCTTCACCCGCCTTGCCGCGCCCGGGGCCGTGAAAAAAAGCTCGTCGTCGGCCCGGAACCAGAGCGCTTGGGCCATTTTCACTCCTTTGCTCATGTGGCCGACCTCCCCCGTGGCCACCCTCAGGCGAGATTCAGGCGCCGGGCCTGGGCGACCAATTGGCGGGCCAGGCGAACCGTCGCGCCGTCCACCATGCGACCGTCCACGTTGACCGCGCCCCGCCCCATGGATCGACCGCCTTCACTGGCCTCCAAAATCCGCATCGCCCGGTCCACATCTTCCCGGGAGGGGCTGAACACCCGGTTGATCGGATCGATCTGGCTGGGATGAATGGCCCATTTCCCGTCGCACCCGATGGCGCAGGCGGCGGCGGCGGCCTTTTCAAGGCCGTCGGGGTCCCGAAAATTTCCGAAGGGCGCGTCGATGGCCAGCAAGCCGTTGGATTTGGCGGCCATGACCATGCGGCTGAGGGGAAAATGCCAGCGGTGCCCGGGATAAATCTCCGTCTCTCCCTCGCCGTGGCCGGAAAGGGAAACCAGCTTCGCCCCCACGGAGGCCGAATAATCGGCGACCCCGAAGATGAGGCTGACCAGCCGATCGCTGGCTCGGGCGATTTCCCCCACCCGTTCCAGCCCCCGGGCCGTTTCGATGGACGCCTCGATTCCCACCCGCCAGTTGCCGCCCCGGTTCATCTCGATGCCCCGGAGCATGCGGTCGGCGAAATGGACATCGGCGGGGCCGTTCACCTTCGGAATGACCACGGCGTCGATCCGGTGGCCGGCCGCCTCTCCCACTTCCATCAGGTCCCGATAGCCGAAGGAGGTGTCCAGCCCGTTGATTCGGAAGGTCAGAATTTTATCTCCCCAGTCAAGGTGCAGCAGGGATTGAACAATCCGGGTGCGGGCCGTCACCTTGTCGTCCACCGGCACGCTGTCTTCCAGATCGAGCATCACCACGTCGGCGGCGCCGGTCCGGGCTTTTTCGTGCATTTTTTCCACGTGCCCGGGGACGGAAAGGATGGAACGACGAGGTTTCATGGGTCGGGACCTCCTCCTTTGGGCGATCCGGTTCCGATGTTGCCGAAGGAAAGGCCGAATGCCGATAGAAGCGTTGGAAAACGGGATGGCGGCCGGCAGACCGCTGAAAACTCGGAAAATGTAGAAAATTGAAATGGAAATGTCAAGCGGGCGGCGCGGAGGTCCGAAACGACGCAAACCGCCGGCGGGGTCCACAAGACCCGCGTCGGCGGCAATTTCTTTCGGTTCCGGTTTTGGGAAGGATTAAGCCGGGGCCGTTTCCCTCGCGGTTTCGGCGGCTTTGGGGGCGGGGCTCGCCCAGGATTTGCCCGCGGGCAGAATGTCGGGGCCGAACGCGTCTTTGTAAATGACATGGGCCTTCATGCACCACGCCGCCAGCGCGCGGATGATCGGGTCAATGGCGGGGATGGTCAACAGGCTTTTCATGCCGGCCAAAAACCACCAGGTCCAGCCCGATGAAACCAAGCAAAAGGGTGGTGAAGGCAAAGGCCATGGCCCCGCGGATCCGGAGCGAGGCGTACCACATGATCGCGGTGCAGAAGGTGAAGCACGACAGAAAAATGCCGATGTCGTTCCCGTTCACGGCAGACGGGCGCCCGCGAGACTGACGCCGCCTGCGCCCATGTCGGCCGCCAACAGCCAGATCAATCCCAGCGCCAGCCAGAAGGCGCCGTAGACCGTAAAGGCGCTATGGCCGAAATTGTTTCCGGCGCCGCACTCCTGCAAACCCGCCACGATTTGGGCCCCGCCGCCCGGCATCATGGCGATGGCGAAAATGACGCCGGTCCCGCAACAGCCAAGGTTGTGGAATTGAAGCATGAGGATGGCAAGACCAGATCCCGCAAGACGACGACCGCCGGGTTTCCCACATTTGCCTGACCCGACATGCAATTCTCTTTGGTGTCGGGGGGGTGCGGCGCTTTATGAACGCCGTGTTTATCGGATGAGCGGTTCCGGCCGAGCCAAGCCGGCCGGAACCGCGCCATTTCCGCCGAGGCTAGTCGGTCCGCCCCTTGGCCAGACCGATTTTCTCCAGCGCTTCTGCCATTTCGCCCAGAATGGTCGGATCGTCGATGGTCGCCGGCACGTTGTACTGCTGGTTGTCGGCGATTTTCTGAATGGTGCCCCGCAGAATCTTGCCCGAGCGAGTTTTGGGCAGCCGTTTGACGATGGTGGCCTTCTTGAAGGCGGCAACGGGTCCGATGCGCTCCCGGACCATCTTGATCACCTCGTCGATGATCTCCTGGGGATCGCGGGCCACGCCGGAATTGAGCACCAGGAAGCCCACGGGCACCTGCCCCTTCAGTTTGTCCTCGACCCCCAGCACCGCGCACTCGGCCACGTCCGGATGATCGGCCAGGACCTCCTCCATGGCGCCCGTGGAAAGCCGATGGCCGGCCACGTTGATGATGTCGTCGGTCCGGGCCATGACGTAGATGTAGCCGTCCTCGTCAATGTAGCCGGCGTCCGCCGTCTTGTAGTAGCCCGGAAACTCGTCCAGATAGGCTTCCCGGAAGCGCTGGTCGGCGTTGTACAGCGTCGGCAGGGTGCCCGGCGGCAACGGCAGCTTCACCACCAGGGCGCCGATTTCGCCCGGGGCCAGTTGTTTCGAGTCGGGGTCCACCACCTGCACGTCCCAGCCGGGGACGGCCTTGGTGGGCGAGCCGTACTTTACGGGAAAGTGATGCAGCCCCATGCAGTTGGCGGCGATGGCCCAGCCGGTTTCCGTCTGCCACCAGTGGTCGATGACCGGTACGTTGAGGTTCCGCTCCGACCATTGAATGGTGTCGGGATCGGACCGCTCGCCCGCCAGAAAGAGAATTTTGAAATTGGAGATGTCGTAGTTTTTGATCAGCTCGGCCCGGGGGTCTTCCCGCTTGATGGCGCGGTAGGCGGTGGGAGCGGTGAACATGCACTTTACGTTGTGCTCGGAAATGATCCGCCAAAAGACGCCGGCGTCCGGGGTGCCCACCGGCTTGCCCTCGAACAGGATGGTGGTGCAGCCCTTGAAGAGCGGGGCATACACAATGTAGGAGTGGCCCACGACCCAGCCAACGTCGGAGGCGGCCCACCAGACGTCGTCTTCGTCGATGTCGTAAATGGCCTTCATGGTCCACTTCAAGGCCACCACATGCCCGCCGTTGTCCCGAACGACGCCCTTGGGCTGGCCCGTCGTGCCCGAAGTGTAGAGGATGTAGAGGGGATCGGTCGCCGCCACGGGAACGCAATCCGCAGGCTGGGACGAGGCCGCCAGGCTGGCCCAGTCCAGATCGCGGCCCTCGACGAGGGAGGCGGTCTCCTGGGGACGCTGAAAGACGATGCATTTTTCCGGCTTGCTGTCGGAAAGCTCGATGGCTTCGTCCAGAAGCGGCTTGTACTTGATGATCCGGGAGCCTTCGATGCCGCAGGAGGCGGAAACGATGACCTTGGGCTTGGCGTCGTTGATCCGGGTGGCCAGCTCTTTTGCTGCGAATCCGCCGAAAACCACCGAATGGATGGCGCCGATTCGGGCGCAGGCCAGCATGGCGACGGCGGCCTCGGGAATCATCGGCATGTAGATGATGACCCGGTCGCCCTTGACCACGCCCTGCCCCGCAAGGGCGCCGGCAAATTTGGCCACTTCGTCCAGCAGTTCGGCGTAGGTGTACTTTTTAATCGTATTGGTGACCGGGCTGTCGTAGATGATGGCGACCTTGTCTCCGCGGCCCCGCTCCACGTGATAATCCAAGGCGTTGTAGCAGGTATTGATCTCGCCGCCGACGAACCAGCGGTAAAAGGGCTTGTTGGAGTCGTCGAGCACCTTGTCCCATTTTTTGTACCAGTGCACGTCCTCGGCGGCCTTCCCCCAGAATCCTTCGGGATCTCGCATCGACTGCTGGTAGACTTCCTCGTACTTGTTGGCCATTGCTCATCTCCCTGTTTCGGTTGAAATGGATTTTGCCAAACCTTGACGCGCCGCGGGGCCCTGGTGGGGGAAGGGCCTGCCGGCGGACTCCCTGGAAAAAATCGAGCGCTCAGTCATTTTTTTGGAACAAAGAAAAATTAGGTTTTTCGCTCCTCCTCCGGGGTCTTCGGACGAGGGCAAATCGGCGGGAAAAATCGCGCCCGTCCAACCCCCGTTTCAATTTGGTCCATGTTCTATATCGAAAGCGGATAGTTTGTCAAACTTTTTTTTTGAATGTCATTCATAGGCTTTTCTCCCCCTCGGCAATCGGATGGTTTTCAAACATCTTCAGGGGGTTTCATGGCGGGCCCAAGGGATAAAACCTTGACGGGATGTTTCCGAAAAACTATCCATGAAATACTTATTTTCATCGAGCCGGCGCGCGGCCCCTTCGCGAATCGGGTCGGCTTCCGCGCTTTTCCGGAATGGTCCCCCTCCCCTCGGAAAGGAGATTCGCCCCATGGTCACCTCGTTTCGGCTTTCGCTCCGCGTGTGGACCAGCATCGGCTTCCTGGTCCTGGGCTACGCCCTTTCCCTGGTGGCCACCACCAAGGTGGCCTGGCAGATACAGGACGAGTTGCCGGCCGTTTCCGCCTTCGCGGTCCAGGCCACCGAGCTGAGCCAGACCATTCCGCGCCGATTCGAGGAGCAGACCCGCCAATACGGTCGGGCCCTGATCACCGGGGAAAACGACCTGGCCGAAAAAGCGCGGACGGGTCTCCGAACCACCGAATCGTCGCTGCGGCGGCTGGCGGGCCTGCCCGGGGCCGACGCGGAGCTGAAAATCGAAATCGACCGGACGCTGGAACTGTTTAAGAAGTACATCCAAGGCTCGGAGGCGGTTTTCGAGACAAGCCGTCGCCGGGAGACCAGCGCCGAAACGGTCCGCCAGATCAACGCCCTGTCCGCTCGGAAGCGAGAACTCCAGGCCGCCTTCCAAGCCATCGCCGGCCAGGTCCGCGCCTCCATCCAGGGAAACGTGGCCGGGCTGAGTCGCAGGGTGCGCCGGCAAAACCAATTCAACGTATTTCTGTCGGTGGGGATCATTCTCGTGGCCCTGGCCATCATCTACTGGGTCATCCGTCGCTCCATTATCGGCGCCCTCTTCCGAATTACCGAAAAGCTGTACGATTCCTCCCAAAAAGTGGCCGCCATTTCGGCGGACATTTCGGCGGGAAGCCAGCAACTGGCCGAGGGCGCGACGGAGCAGGCGGCGGCCATCACCGAGGCGTCGGCCTCCCTGGAACAATTGGTCGCCATGACGCGCCGAAACGCGGAAGACACCCGGGAGGCCCGGAAACTCGGGGCCGAGGCGTTGCGGGCGGTGGAAAATCTGAGCGATTCCATGGGCCAGACCGCCGCGGCCATGGGGGGCATTCGGGATCGGGGGCAGGAAATCGGCCGGATCAACCAGACCATCCAGGAATTGTCGTTTCAGACCAATCTCCTGGCCCTGAACGCGGCGGTGGAGGCGGCCCGGGCCGGCCAGGCCGGAGCGGGCTTTGCGGTGGTGGCCGGGGAAGTCCGGAGTCTCGCCGCCCGTTCCGCCGAGGCGTCCCGGGACACCGAAACCCTGATCGAAACCACGGTGGCGGAGATTGAAGCCGGGGCCGCCTGCCTGGACGAAACTCGGACGGCGCTGGAAGGGGCCATGCGGCGAAATTCGGAGGTGGGCTTGCTGGTGGACCGGATCGCAAAGGCGGGAGAGGAACAGGTCAAGGGCATCGATGAAATCAACCGGACCATGGAGGAAATCGACAAAATCGTTCAGACCAACGCCTCCAACGCGGAAATTTTCGCGTCGGTTTTCATCAAGCTGAACGGACAGGCCGAACGATTGAGCTATTTCATTCGAAAGCTGAAGGGGCTGACCGAACGAAGGCGGCACATCCGGGTGAAAATCGCCCTGCGCGGGACGTTTTGTCCGGACGGCGTCCGGGACGCCGTCGATTTCGTCACCCGGGATATCAGCGCCAACGGGGCGTCGGTGCTGACCGCCGCGCCGCTGCCGGATCGGGCGATCGGGGACATGGCCATCCGGGCCGGCAAGACCCGCTTTCCGTCCATTCGGGCACGGGTCCTGCGGGACGAAGGGCGAACGGAAAACGACCGCCACCTTTCGGCCCTGACCTTCGTGGACCTGGGCCCGGAGCGAGAGGCTCGCCTGCTGTCCATATTGGACACCGATCTGGGCGGGAGTTGAGAAGGGAAGCCGCGAGGCGCGGCGCGGTCAGAAGCCCAGCGCCTCTCCCACCAGAATCACGGAAACCTCCGTCATCATGGGCTTGCGGTGGAGGATGGTGGTCACCCGGCAAATGCGCTGGGGCGCGTCGCAATCGACGCAGACGCCGGTTTCGGCGCAGGGGGTTTTCAAATCGAGGCTTTTGGCCCGCATGGGCGCGGCCACTTCCCGAACCCGGGCCAGCGCCGCCTCCAGGGTGTGGACGACCTTGTTCATCCCCGCCAAAATGACCACATGGGGACAGCCAAATGTCATGGCGTTGTTCCGATTGCCCACGCCGTCCACGTTGACGATTTCGCCCGTCAGGGATATGGCGTTGGCGCCGCAAACGAAGCAATCGCAGCGCCCTTGGGCCAGCCGAATCTCCCGGTCGTCCAAGCCGGCCCCGGGCGCCCAGTGGTCGTGAACCGTTCGACCCACATCCTGAAGTTTTTTGGGCAGTCCCAGGGCCCGGGTGGTGGCGGACCCGCCAAAGCCGAAGCTGGAAAGGCCTTCCGTTCTCGCCTCGAACCGTTCGGCGGCGGCCTCCGGCGTCTCCGCGTAATGGGCGTCGAATCCGTTTCGGCGCAGCCGCCGGACGCAACGTTCTCCCAGCGTGTTCCACAGCCAGCGATGATGCCGATCCAACATCCGGCCTTCCCTCCCCTGCGGCATGTTCGGGCGCGGACTTAGGCCGCCGAGGCCGAACCGCCCTTCATCTCGCCGATTTTTTCGTTGTAAAAATGAATTACCTCCCGCCGGTTGAGCATCCCGATCAGAACGCCGTGATCCTCGTCCCGAACCACCGGAAGGCTGTCGATGTTTTTTATGGTGAACTTCCGCATCACCGAATTGAGGTCTTCCATGGGCGTGGCGACGATCAGGTCGGTGGTGGCCAGGTCCTTCATGAGGATGAGATGCTCCAGCCCCTCGGTAAACAGCACGCTCCGGATGTCCGTGCTGGAAAAAATCCCGGAGAGTCGTTTTTCCTCATTCATCACCGGAAAATAATGCTGCTTGGTTTCCGCGAAATACCGTTTGAATTCCCGGAAGGACATGTCCTGGCGGATCAGGTTGACCTTCTGCACCAGGTGCATCAGGTCCTTCACTCGGATGGTTTGGAGCACGTCCACGAAAAACTCTCCGGCATGGGCCGGGGATTCGATCCGGTTTTTCACCTGGCATTCGTAAATGGTCCATCGCTGGGCCGCCAGGTAGGCCACCGAGCAGACCAGCAGACTGGGCATAAGCAACTGGTAGGAGTTGGTCATCTCGCTGACGAAAATAATGGTGGAGATCGGCGTGTTGGACACGGCGGTAAAAAAACCGGCCATGCCGACGATGACGAAGGCGCAGGGATCGGCCACCACGCCGGGCATCAGGGCGTGAAAAATCTTGCCCACCACGCCGCCCATTGCCCCGCCGATGACCACGGAAGGGCCGAACACCCCGCCCGATCCGCCCGAGCCGATGGAAAAGGAGGTGGTCAGCACCTTCCCGACGGCCAGGGAAAGCAGAAAGCCGATGGTGATCTCTCCCGCCAGGGTCGCCGGGTCCAGGGCCTGCTGCACGTACCCGTAGCCAAAAGCCAAGGTGTAGGGCAGAAAAAAGCCGACGCCTCCCGTGCAAAGTCCGCCCAGCACCGGTTTGAGGTGATTGGGCATCGGCAGTCGGCGGAAGAGCGTCGTAATCCCGTAAAAGGCCTTGACGTAAAAGACGCCGGTGGCCACCAGCACCAGGGCCAGCACCAGGTAGGGACCCAGCTCCATGGGATTGGTGAATTTGAAATCCGGCGCTTCGAAGAGGGAGCCCCAGCCAAACACCAGGCAGAACACGCAATAGGCCACCACGGAGGAGATTCCCGCGGGAATGATCACTTCGGATTCAAACTCGGGATCGCGGTACAGCACCTCGGCCGCGAAAAGGGCGCCGGCCAGGGGCGCGCGAAAGATGCTGCCCACGCCGGCGCCAATCCCGGCCGCCATCATGATGCGCCGTTCCCGGTCCGAAAGCTTGAGCCTGGTGGCCAGGAAGGAGCCGAACCCCGCCCCGATCTGGGCGATGGGGCCTTCCCGACCGCCCGAACCGCCCGTGGTGAGCGTCACCGCGGAGGCGATGGTTTTGATGATCGGAACCCGGCCTCGGATGAAACCGCCTTTGTGGTGGTACGCGTCAATGGCGGCGTCGGTGCCGTGCCCCTCGGCTTCGGGGGCGAAGGTATAGACCAGCCAGCCGCTGATCAGACCGCCAAAAGCCGGAAGAAAAAGCAAGAGCCAGCGGTTAAAGGGGCGATCGGTGGGGTGGAGGAGATGGTGCTCGCCGGCGGGAGAAGGCGGCCGGTAGCCGGCGATCAGGTCCATGAAATAGTGAACCCCCAGGCCGCACAGATAATGGAAGACGATGGACCCGATTCCGGCGATCAGTCCGATCAGCACGAAATACAGGGTCCATTTTCCGGCGTAGGCCAGCTTGGTGGTCGGCGAGGGCTTGATGTTCAGTTTCGGCATGCGCTGGAAACCGCTGGGGCCGGAGGCCCGGCCGGGTTTATCCCCTGCCCGCTTCCAGATCGGCGACGCCCTGGTGAATCCGGCGGAACAGTTCGTCGATATGCGGGGCATCCACCGAGGAAAAGGCGATGCGAATGTCGTAGGTGTCGGTGGCGACGAGGCCCACTCCGTATTTTTCCAGCAAATGGGTCCGCAACGGCTCGGCCTCCACGGTTTTCAGCCGGAGACACATGAAATAGCCGGAATTAAAGGGATACATTTCCCAGGAATCCGCATATTCCGCACGTTTCACCACCTCCTTGACCCGGTTGGCTCGCTCCTTGAGCAACGAGACCTTCTGGTTGCGCTCTTCCACAAATTGGGGCGAACGCAGCGTCTTCAGCACCAGCGTCTGGCTGAGGTGGCTGGCGTTGGAAACCGTGCCTCGAATATTGCCGGCGGTCTTGCGTTCCAGCGCGTCGTAAAACGGCCCGTATTCTCCGTCCAAGATGCAGGTGCCGTAGGTGATGAACCCCACCCGCAGTCCCCAGACGAACATTTCTTTGGTGGCGCCGTCCAGCTTGACCGCCAAAAGCCGGGGATGACGATTGCAAAAGCGGGCGAAGAGGGATTCTCGCAGGGCCGCCTCCTCGTATCGAAGCCCGAAATAGGCGTCGTCGGTCACCGCGATGATGTTGGTGCCGCTCTCCGCGACGGCGGAAAGGATGTCCGCGATCCGGTCCCCTTCCTCCTCCGTAATGGTGTATCCCGTGGGGTTGTTGGGAAAATTCAGGAAGACAACCACCTTGTAGTTGTTGTCGGCCTCCCGCCAAACCCGTTCCTCGAAGGCCTCCAGATTGAAGCCGCCGGATTCGGTAAACATCTTGTATTGACTGATGCAGGCGTCGCCGCGGACCGACATCACCATCCGATTGTTTCCCCACATCTTGTCCGGGAAAATCACCACGTCGTCGGGATCGAGAAACAGATCGGCGAACACGCTGATCCCATGGGTGATGCCGCTGGTCACCACCGGAAGGCTGACCTGTTTCCCCTCCAGAGAGGGGTTCTTCCGAAAGAGGGCGGACTTCCAGACTTCCCGAAGTTCGGGGACGCCGAAGGAGGAGGCATAAGTCAACGCCTCGGCGGGTCCGACCTTGTCGGGATTCAACAGCGACATCACCGACGGGAGATACATGGTCTTGGCGTCTTCGGTTGCGATGCCGATGGTGGCGTTAAAGGCGGGTTCGGCTTTCTGTTTCGCCTCGGCGCTCTGGGTAAGAATCCCTTTCGGGAAAAAAAGGCGACGGCCCGTCTTGGAAAACATCTGCATCAAATAGGGATTGCCCCTTTTGATGACCGCATTGAGTTCCTGGGCAAGAGGATTCACGCTCATGGTGGTTCGGTTCCTTGAAGCAAAGGTGTCGAATGAGCGGTTTTTGTAATGGTTTCAAATGAAAATTTCAAGAGGAAATGTTCGGGGCGCCCTGGACGAAAAAACCCCACCCGAAGGTGGGGTTCAAAAAACAACGCATTTTTTGGCGAACGTTATTTTCCGCGTGCCCGTTTGGAGGCCTTGATCGGGTTGATCTTGGCCTGCTGCTTGGCGGCGTCGGCTTTGACGTGGGTGGCCAGATTGCAAACTCCGTTTCGCCATTTCAACGCCGGTTCCGGCGCGGAGCCGCAGTAGGACGCGGCGTTGTGGGACACCACCCGGTTGCAGCCGTTGCATTGCTCCACGATGGGGTGACAGCTCCCCCCGCGGAACCCGCAGCCCTGTTTTTTCATGAAAGTACATTCCACGCCATTGCGGACGGTTGTGCAGATCATACGCTCCATCTCCTCGTCATTTAAATTGCAAAAAGCCGGGAGGCAAAGCCGCCGGCTTTTATCCTTAATTCGAACAGGAGCAAATTATAGAGGAAAGGCAAGCTTTTTGTCAAGAAAATTCGACCCTCGTCGGATTATTCAGTTCACCTTCCCCGTTGAACGACTGGACCAAAGAACAAAAACCATGAAACCGAGGAAAAGGAGGAAAAAGGCGCCTGGCTCCGGAACCGGGACATTCTCCTCGGGCAGGTTTAGGTCAGGCGTCTCGGGAAGGGGCAAAGGATCCAAAATGCCGTTGCCACTCCATTGAGTCGCCCCCCAGACGCTAAAAACATAGGGTACGCCAGGGGACAGCGAAAACCTGGAAGAAACCTGACCTGACGAAAAATTTTTGTCGTCCTTCCCCCTCAAATTGGAAATGCCAAAAGAAAAAGAATCCAACGGATCAAAAAGAGATTCGATGGAAACCTCTGCGGCGATTTCAACCTCCGACATCCCATCGCCACTGTCCTTAAAAAGCCAACTATACAAAAAGGAAAAGGCATATTCGATCTCATCTGGACTGGGAGACGCCTCGAAAACATTGAACATTCTAAATTCTGAATAAAGAACCTTCACATCCGAGGCATAACCTTCAATTTTGCTTGAAGCGATAAATGTATCGGGTGAAATATTCGCCGAAGCAAATCCGGCAGTCTCAAGAACTTCGGAGTCAAAATTGGGGCTGTCTTTCTCGGCGTCTTTGTCGACAACTTCATTGACTTGAGACAACGCGAAAATGTTTTTATCAAGATTCGGACTCAACCATGGCTCGGCCCAATTCCATTCGGCAAGTGAAACACTTTCACCGCCATTGGACACGCGAAATTCGGCGAGAAGGAGTTCTCCTGCAGGCAGGGTCAAAGCCAACGCCGGGCCAAAAGAGCCTAAGCCTCCCAAAAAGGCGATAAAAACAAACAAAAAGGAAAAATTTCGAGAAAATAGTTTCATTTGACCCTCCAGAAAACTCGATAAAAAAGCCGTCCCGCAACCCATCGGCTTTTCCCGAAAAAGTTAGCCTCGATTGTCCCCCATCCTCTCTTCGATCTCCTCCACCGTCACCGGCGCCGCTTCCATCAGATCCACGGGGTCGCAGTCGGTAACCAGGACGTCGGTTTCGATGCGAACCCCGATGCCCTCTTCGCGGATGTAAATGCCCGGTTCGCAGGTCAAGACCATGCCCGCTTCCAGAGGGCGATGTCGGCTTCCGTAATCGTGCACGTCCAAACCCATGTGGTGGGAAGTTCCGTGCATGAAAAATTTTCGGTAAAGCGGCTTTTCGGGGTCCTGATCCCGGACTTCCTCGGCCTTCAAAAGGCCGAGTTCGATCAGCTCCTCCTCCACAAAACCGCCAACCGACTTTTGATAATCCGGGAGCCGCGCTCCCGGGCGAAGCATGTCGATGGCGCGCCGCTGCACCCGGAGGACCGCCTCGTACACCGCTCGTTGCCGAGGCGTAAACCGACCGTTCACCGGGACCGTCCGGGTGAGGTCGGAGGCGTATCCGCCGTATTCCGCCCCAAAATCCATCAAAACCAGATCCCCGTCCCGGCAGACCTTGTCGTTCTTGATGTAATGCAGCACGCAGGTGTCCTCGCCGGAGGCCACAATGGGCGCGTAGGCCGGACCGCGAGACCCGTTTCGGACAAACTCGTGCCAGAGTTCCGCCTCGATTTCATACTCTCGAACCCCGGGCCGGATGAAGCCCAAGACCCGGTCGAAAGCCTTCCGGGTGATCTCCGCCGCCCGGCGAATGACCGCGATTTCCTCGGCGTCCTTGACCGCTCGCAGGTCGTTTAACAGCGGCGCGGAACGCGCGTAGTTATGAAGGGGAAAACGCCGCCGGCACCAGCGAATAAAGCGGTCATCCCGGTTTTCCACCGTCCGGTCGGCGCGGAGATGTTCGTTGGCGTTCAGGTAAAGGGTCTCGGCTTCGACCGCCAGCATGGCGAACACCGAATCGAAATCGGAGGTCCATCGAACCGTCTCGATGCCCGACAGCCCCCTTGCCGTCTCTTGGGTGTGCCTGCGCCCCTCCCAGATGGCGATGTTTTCGTTGGTTTCCCGGACGAACAGCACCTCCCGGTATTTTTCTTCGGGCGAGTCGGGGAAAAGAACCAGGATCGTTTCCTCCTGATCGATGCCGCTGAGATAAAACAGATCGGTCTGCTGAACGAAGGGATGGGTTCCGTCGGCGCTGGTGGGCATCACGTCGTTGGCGTTGAACACCGCCATCGAACGGGGCTTCATCCGCTCGCGAAAGCGGGCTCGATGCCGGGCGAACACCTTCGCTTCCAGGGGGACATATCGCATAAAACCAAATTTCCAGTTGGCGCATCGTGGGAAGAAACGAGGCCGGCTTGCGGACTCGCCGGCATAATAACGAGAGAAAACTACTTTTACAAAATGGAATCCTGAATCCGATTATCAAATACCCGTTGGCTTTTCCGTTCCGAGCGCGGCAGGGTTCCGTATGGGACCAGTTCGACGGTCGGGGTAACCAATATCCGCTTCTTGATTTTCCGGGTCACTTCGGCGGCCAGGCGCTCCGCCCATTCCGGCGGCGCCCCCTCCCCCATCTCCACCACCAGACGCATGACGCCGCGCTCCGAGGCGTCCCGAGAGAGATGAATCTGATACTCGGACCCGATCCCTTCGATTTCCGACAGCGCGGAATCGATGCTGGACGGGTAGACGTTGACCGCCCGAAATTTGAACATGTCGTCGGTGCGGCCCATGATGCGGGAATGTCGGGGCATGATGCTGCCGCAGGAGCAGGGACCGGGGATGATCCGGGTGATGTCGCGGGTCCGGTAGCGGATGAGCGGGGCGGCTTCCTTGCGGAGGGTGGTCGCCACCATTTCCCCCCATTCCCCGTCGGGAACCGGTTGCAGCGTATCGGGATCGACGATCTCAAGGATATAGTAATCGCCCCAGAAGTGAATGCAATCATGCTCGGGGCACTCGATCCCGGTTCCCGGGCCGTAGAGTTCCGTTAACCCCGTGATATCGAACAGCTCCGCCCCGCCCAGCAACTCCGAAATTTTTCGACGCATGGAAACCGAGGATCGCTCGGAGCCATAAATCACCTTCTTCAGCGAAATGCGGTCCCCAAGGCCGCGCCGACGCACCTCCTCCGCCATCAGCAGCCCCATGGAGGCGGTGCAGCAAAGAACGGTCGCGCCGAGATCCTCCAGAAACTGGCACTGCAGGTCCACGTTTCCCGGCCCCACCGGAAGCGCCATGGCTCCAAGGGCCTCGCAGGCGGCCTGAAAACCCGCTCCGGCGGTCCACACGCCGTAACCCACCGCGATCTGCACCCGATCCGCCGGCGTCACTCCCGCCATGGCGAGGGCCCGGGCGAAAAACCGGGTCCAGTCCGCCACGTCCTTGCGGGTGTAACACAAATTCTTCCGCTTTCCGGTGGTCCCGCTGCTGGAATGGATCCGAACAATCCGCTCGAAGGGAACGGCGCGAAGCGGAAAGGGATAGTCCGCCCGCAGATCGTCCGCCGTGGTGAAGGGCAAACGACGAAGGTCTTCCAAGGATCGAATATTTTCGGCCCGAATCCCCGCCGACTCGAACTTGGCCCGATAGGCCGGAGAGCCGGCAACGGCATGGGCCGCGGTCCAGCGCAGCCCCGCAAGTTGCAATTCCGCCAACGCCCGGGGCGTGGTCGGTTCCGGGGGATCAAACGATTCAAAAGCAGATTCCGTCACGTTCCGCCATCGTTTCCATGGCCCTCCCATCGTTTTCGACCATGCGGGAAAGATCGGGGGCCGTCTTTTCTTCGTGAAAAAAATGTCTTCTTCACCCCGTCCGATTTCATCGACGAGGCGACCGTTTTCGCCAAACTTGACCGCCAAAGGACGAAAGTCCACGCTCCGGCGGGCGCGGAAAGGGCAATTCCATCCGTCGCCTTTGGGGGCCACGCCACCGGTTTTTGGACCATCGGGGCGCCGGAGCGAACTTTTCGATTCAGCCGCCGGACCCCGCTACCCGAACCACGCTTTCGTGGAGCCATCCCAGCTCGCCGTCGGGGGTCCGGACCTTGAACCAGTCGCCGGTGGCGTCCACCACCGGAACCCGCACGCCCGCCTCCTCGGTATACCGAATCTGAAAATTGAGCCCCGCCCCGAACCGAACGTTGGCGCGCGTGGTGGTGATTACCGTCATGGGGTCGGGACCGGAGGCCGAATCCGCCGGAGAGGCGTCGGCTTTTTCGGGCGTCACGGGCCGGACGAAGCGCGTGGGAATCCAGCCGGCGGAACCGTCGTTCATTTCAATTTTCAACCATCCATCGGGGGCCCAGCCCAACAGCGGGTAGCGCTCCCCGATGAGGCCCTGGCCGATCACCGGCGCGTTGGAGGCGGGATCGCGGCGGATGGATACCACGTCCCGGAACACGGAAATCTCTCGGGCGACCTTCCGACCCGATTCGGAAGCGGAGCGGATACGGTCCCGGGAAGGGGGCGCGCGGGCCGGCTCCCCGGCCGCCGGAACGCGTTCCGAAAGCGGCGGAAGCTCGGCCCGGGGCGCGGGCTCGGCTTCGGGAAGGGGCGAAGCGATTCCCGGCCCGGGCGCCGTCGCCATGGAAGAAGAGGGCCGACGACGATCCGGGCCGTAGGCCGCGAGGGCCGAGGCCAGCGTTTCGCCCCATCTCGCCATGGATCGTTCCAGGGCCTGGGCCAGTTCCGAAATTTCCATCACGTCGGCCTGCTCGGGAAGCGGGTCCACTCCGACGGCGTTGTAGACCCGGGCCAGGGCGTTCTGCGATTCCGCGAAGGCCAGATATCGATCCACCCGGGCCAGCTGCATGTCGATGGAATTCCCGGCGGCCGCAAGGGCGTCCCCGGCGGTCCGCGCGGAAAGGCGGGCGGCCTCCTCCCGCTCCACCGCGTCCCGATAGGCGCGTTCGGCCCGCCGATACCGGGCCATGGCCAACTCCACCTGGGTCACGATCCCCATGTCCAGGACCCGGGTTTCGGCCCCTCCGTTCTCCGCAGGCCCGAACAGATGAACCGCCAGCTGGGTTCCGACGCCACGCCAGTTCCGAACCGCCGCCGGATCGGACCGCCCCGCCCCCATCCGGGCAAGGGCGGCGCGGGCGTCCCGAAGCCGCCGCTCCAGATGGAGCCGGTCGTCCACTTCTTTTCGGAAACGAAGAGCCACGGCGTCCAGGCCCGAGGCGTCGTCCGGGACCGGGGAAAGCTCGTCCCGTTTCCGGGGAGGCGTTTCCAGGGTGAACACCCCGTCCGGCGGCAGGTTCATCAACAGCCCCAGTTCCGCCCGGGCCGGGGCCAATTCCTGGGTGGCCCGCTGCAGATGCCGCATCCGTTCGTACAGGGAATGTTGAGCCGCCGGGTCCCCGGATTCGGCCGATTGCTCCCGGATCACGGCGTCGGCCCGCCGCAAAACGGTCTCCGCCTCCCGGGTAAGCGCCTGGGCGGCGGCGGCCCGATAAAACGCGTGGCGAACGTCGTTCAGCAGGTTTTGCAACGCTTTTTCCCCAAGGCGGGCCTCGTCGGGCCGACCGTCCGAAGCGTAGGCGAAACGGCTGAGCCCCAGATCCAGAACGTCCCACAGCTCCGCCAGGTCCGGTTGGCCGTCCGGAGAATCGGCCGTCGGGTCGATCTCGACGCCTCGATATTCCCCGTACCCCGCGTTTCGGGCGGCCTCCGGAAGCCGGTGGTACCGGGCCGCGCCCAATGCGGAATCCGCCAGCACGCGGGCCATGCGGGCCTTGCGAAGCGAGAGGCGGTGGCGAACCGTCCGGGCCATGGCTTCGGAAAGCCCCACCGGGCCGCGGGGAAGGTCCGCGACGCCGGCGCGGGGCGGCGGGGCCATGGCCGGGGCGGCCCCCCCGACCGGCGCGGGTCGTTGGGGTTCTGGCGCGACGGGGGCCGGCTGGGGTCGGGAGAAGCAACCGGCCAACAGCAGGACCGTCATTAGCGTGAGCAACCGATAAACATTCACCTGAACGGCCTCCGGTGTGGGTTCAACGCGCAGGTCATGCAAAACCAAGGATGGCGAATTTTGTCAAGCTGAATATGCCGGACGGGGCGGCGCTCCGGGGAAAAACGGCTTGACATTCCAATTTTGGCGGTGGTAGTTACACGGGTTTTTGAATGCCGCGCACCCGCGCATATCCTTGCTCCGCGCCCGAGGCTCGGGGCTTTACAGCCAAAAGGAGGTGGCATGAGACGCTATGAAACCATGGTGATCCTGGAGCCCGATCTTCCGGAAGACCGGCGAAAACCGGTGCTGGAGCGGGTCGAGGACACCATCGGCCGGGACGAGGGATTCCTGATCGAATTCGACGATTGGGGAAACCGGAAGATGGCCTACGAGATCAAACGCAAGACCCGGGGTCATTACATCCGCGTCGACTTTTGCGGCACGGGCGACACGGTCCGAGAGATGGAGCGGTTCTTCCGCATCGACGATCGGGTGATGCGCTACCTGACCGTCCTGCTGGAGGAGGAGCCGGACCTGGACGCCATCAAGGCGGCCATGGAGGCCGAAAGCGAAGGGGCCGAGCAGGAGACCGCGGAAGCCGAAGCGCCCGAAGCGAAGGACGAAACGGCCCCGGAAGAAGCGAACACCGAAACCGAAACCGAGGAATAACGGGATAGGAGGACACGGATCCATGGCCATGAATCCCAAACGAAGAAGAAAACGCCGCCGAGTATTTCATCGAAGGAAGGTCTGTCGCTTCTGCGCCGACAGCAGCCTGAACATCGACTATAAAGAGCCCAAGACGCTGAAGCATTTCGTCACCGAGCGGGGCAAAATCATTCCCCGCCGCATCACCGGCACCTGCGCCAAATGCCAGCGGAAACTGACCCTGGCCATCAAGCGTTCCCGCGCGGTGGCCCTGTTGCCCTACGTGGGCTCCGTCGACGTCTGAGCCCCGGCCGCGCCGCCCTTTGGAGGCGGGGCCCAAGGCCCGAAAGCCGCCGTATCATGAATCCGCCCGCCAAGAACGACCCCCGACGGGACATGCTGCGAGGCGTGGCGTTGGTTCTTTTCGCCTTCTCCGCCTCGGTTTTCCTGCCGGTGGTCGGTTTTTTTTTCGCCCTGTTTATTCCGTTGCCCGTGCTGTTTTTCCGGGTCAAGCGTGGGCGAAAAACGGCGGCCGTCATCTGCGGGGGCTCGGGTCTGCTGATGGCGCTTTTTTTGGGCGGGGCCGGCCTGGGGAACACCCTGTTTTTCGGCGGCCTGTTGTTGCTGGGGTTTCTCCTGGGCGACGGCCTGGGAAATGCGGAGCCGGTGGACCGAACCGTTCTGACCGCCTGCGGATGGGTGCTGGGCGGCGGGACGGTGCTGACCTTGTTCTACGTCGGCCTGTCCGGCGTGAATCTGCTCGACTTCATTTCGGAGGGCATCCGCCGGAATTTGGAACTCTCCCTGGCCCTGTACCGGGAGATGGGGGTGCCCGCCGAACAGATCGACGCCCTCCGCGGCGTGCTGGACCTTTTGCACCAGACCCTGCTCCGGCTGCTGCCGGCGATGATCGCCTCGGCGGCCCTGTTCGCCGCCTGGGCCTCCCTGGTCATGGGGCTTTCGCTCCTTCGGCTTCGGGGCGTGCCGGTGGCCGACCCCGGCCCTCTGAACCGGTGGCGGCCCCCGGACCATCTGATTTGGGGGGTTATCGCCTGCGGCGTTCTTCTGCTGATCCCTCATACCGGATTGCGGGTGGCGGCCCTGAACGGGCTGTTCGTGTTGCTGACCGTCTATTTTTTCGCCGGCATCGCCGTGGTTTCCTTTTTTTTCGAGAAACGGCGGCTTCCGAGGCCCCTGCGGGCCCTGTTTTACGCCCTCGTCGCCATTCAGCAACCGCTGCTTCTGGTGGTGGTGGCCCTGGGGCTGTTCGACATGTGGTTCAATTTCAGAAAACTGGACGTCCACCCGGGGGAAAAATAGCGCCCCCGGCCCGGAGGAAATATGAAAGTCATTCTGACCCAAACCATCGAAACCCTCGGCATCATCGGTTCCGAGGTCGATGTGGCCAACGGCTATGCCCGGAACTACCTGCTGCCCCGGAAAAAGGCCGTCCCGGCCACCGACGCCAACCGGAAGCGGCTGGAGCACGAGCGGGCCAAGTTTGAACAGCAGATCGCCAAGGAAAAGGCGATGGCCCAGGAAATGGCCGCTCGACTGGAAGGCGTTTCCTGCACGATTCACGCCCGGGTGGCCGACGAGGACCGCCTGTACGGCTCGGTCAAGGTCCGCGACATCGTGGACGCCCTGGCCGACCAGGGCATCGTGGTGGACAAACGCAAGGTCCTGCTGACCGAACCCATCAAAACCCTGGGCTCCTACACCGTGCCCGTCCGCGTCTACACCGACGTGGAGCCGGAAATCACCGTGGAGGTGGCGCCCGAGGAAAAGGAAAAATAACCCCATCGGGAGGCGGCGGTCCGGGGCCGGGCCGCCGCCTCGTTGGAGCCCATGGCCACATCCCGCCGTCCCCGCGAGCCCAAACCGGCCTTTCCCGCCGACCGGGTTCCGCCCCAGAGCATCGAGGCCGAAGAGTCTCTTCTCAGCGCCGTCATGCTGGACAATTCCACCCTGCTCGACGTGGTGGAAATCGTTTCCCCCGACCATTTTTACCACCGCGCCCACCAGCGCATCTACGACGCCGTCGTCGATCTGTTCACCCGCAATCAGCCGGTGGACCTGGTCACCCTGGCCGAGGCCCTCAGCGCCCGGGGGGAAATCGACGAAATCGGGAACCACGAATACCGGGGGCACACCTATCTTTCCTGGCTGGTGGACGCCGCGCCGGTGGCGATCAACGCCGCCCACTACGCCCGCATCGTCCGCGACAAGGCATGCCTGCGTCGGCTCATCGCCAAGGCCGCCGAAATCACCCAGCGGTGCTATGAAAACCAGGGCGAGGTGGACGAGGTCGTCAACTTCGCCGAACAGGCGGTCTTCGAAATTTCCGAGGACAAGATCGCGCCGGCCTTTCAGCCCATCGCGTCGATCATCGAAACCAACATCGACACCCTGGAGGAACGCCAGGGCCAGAAAAGCCTCATCACCGGCGTCCCCACCGGCTTCACCCGCCTGGACAACCTGACCTCCGGCCTTCAGGGCTCGGACCTGATCATCCTCGCGGCCCGGCCCAGCATGGGAAAAACCGCCTTCGCCCTCAACATCGCCCGGAACGCGGCGGTGGACGGCGGCGTGGGCGTCGGGATATTCTCTCTGGAAATGTCCAAGGAGCAGCTTTCCATGCGGATGCTCTGCGCCGAGGCCCGGGTCGACTCGTCGCGGCTGCGAAGCGGTTTTTTCAGCCGCGACGACTGGGACGCCCTCACCGAGGCGGCCGGGGTGCTCTCGGAAGCGCCGCTTTTCATCGACGATTCCGCCGACCTGGGCACCGTGGAAATCCGGGCCAAGTCCCGCCGTCTCAAAATGGAACAGAACATCGGCATGATCATCATCGACTACCTTCAGCTCATGCGGGGACGGGCCGGCACCGAACGACGGGATCTGGAGATCTCCGAAATCTCCCGGTCGCTCAAGGGGCTGGCCAAGGAGCTGAACGTGCCGGTGGTGGCCCTGTCCCAGCTGAACCGGAAGCTGGAGGAGCGGGCCGACAAGCGGCCCATGCTCTCCGACCTGCGGGAGTCGGGCGCCCTGGAGCAGGACGCCGACGTGGTGGCCTTCATTTACCGGGACGAAGTCTACAACAAAGACGAAAACAACCCCCACCGGGGGCGGGCGGAGATCATTTTGGGCAAGCAGCGAAACGGCCCCATCGGCACGGCCCACCTCACCTTTCTCAACCAGTACACCCGGTTCGAGAACATGGCGCCCGACGGCATGGGCGTGGGCGAACCCGCATGACCGAACTTTCCGGCGACCTTTCCGGACTTCGCGGCGGACAGGTCCGCCGACTGGAGACCTTTTCCCGCCGACGGGTGCCGCCCGGCTTCCTCGTCACGCCCGATCTGGCCCGGGACATGGCGCGCATCTCCGACGAAATCGGCCGCCAGGTGGGCCTGCTCATCGACCGTTCCGGAAAAATTCCCTACGTCATCGTGGGGGACGCGGAACAGATCGTGATTCCCGACACGCCCGATTACCGAACCTTGCCGGGCCGCCTCAAGGGCCTGCGATGCGTGCACACCCACCTCAAGGACGAGGCCCTCACCGCCGACGACCTCACCGACCTGGCCCTGCTCCGTCTGGACCTGATGGCCGTCCTGACCCTGACCCGGGACGCCGGGGTTCGCCAGGTCCACATCGGCCACATCCTGCCCAAGGGGCCGGCCGACGCGCCCTGGCGACGCCTGCCGCCGCTGACCCCCGACCGGCTGGACATCCAGTGCGACGAAATGATCCGCGCCCTGGAAGACGAACTGGCCGAAATGCGGGCGCTCTACGCCAGCAAAACCGACCAGGAGCGGGCGATCCTGGTCAGCGTGACCACCGAACCCCGGAGGCGGGCTCTGGACTCCCTGGACGAGCTGCGGGAGCTGGCCCGGTCCAACGGCGTCTACGTGGTGGACACGGCGCTTCAGCTCCGAAAAAAGGCCGATCCCCGTTTCCTCATGGGCAGCGGCAAGCTGGAGGAACTGACCCTGCTGGCTCTCCAGCGGGGGGCCACCTTGATCATCTTCGACCAGGAGTTGAACCCCTCCCAGATCCGATCCATCACCGACCGGATGGAACTCAAAATCATCGACCGGACCCAGCTGATCCTGGACATCTTCGCACAGCGCGCCCAGACTCGGGAGGGAAAGCTCCAGGTGGAGCTGGCCCAGCTCAAATACCTGCTGCCCCGGCTGGTCGCCAAAAACACCGCCATGAGCCGGCTGACCGGCGGCATCGGCGGCCGGGGGCCGGGAGAGACCAAACTGGAGATCAACCGTCGGCGGGTGCGGGACCGGATCAACCGGCTGGAAAAGGCGCTCAAGGGCGTGGTGAAGCAGCGGGCCCAGCAAAAGGCCCGTCGGGAGCGGCGGGGCCTTCCGGTCATCTCCATCATCGGCTACACCAACGCGGGCAAATCGACCTTGCTCAACACCCTGACCCAGAGCGAGGTGATGGCCGAGAACCGGCTCTTCGCCACCCTGGACCCCTCCAGCCGGCGGTTGCGGTTTCCCCGGGACATCGAGGTGATCGTCACCGACACGGTGGGGTTCATCCGCGACCTGCCCAAGGATTTGATGGTGGCCTTCCGGGCGACCCTGGAGGAACTGCGCAGCGCCGATTTGTTGCTCCACGTGGTGGACATCGGCAATCCCCGCCACCCGGAACAGATTCAGTCGGTGGAGCGAATCCTGGAAGAGCTGGGCGTCTCCGACACGCCGGAAATCCGGGTCCTTAACAAAGCCGACAAGGTGGACCCCGAAACCGCGTCGGCCCTGGCCCGGAACCTGGACGGACTCCCGGTCTCGGCCCTGGACCGCCAGACCCTTATGCCGCTGATCGAAAAAATGGCCGAGCGGGTGGAAAACCTGCGGACCCTTTCTTGACAATGGGGGTCTTGACAATGGGGGTCTTGACAATGGGGGTCTTGGCAATTGAGGTCTTGGCAATTGAGGTCTTGGCAATTGGGGTCTTGGCAATTGGGGTCTTGACAATTGGGGTCTTGGCAATTGGGGTCTTGACAATCCGGCGAAAATCGATCAGTTTATCGCCATGGACCTGAACGACATCCGTCGGGTCGCGGTCGGCGCCGCCCATCGCGGAGGACGGGTATTGCGGGAACGCCTCGGGAAGATCGGTCCGGCCTCCAAAAAGGGCCCCATCGACCTGGTCACCGAAGCGGACACCGGTTCCGAAACCGCAATCCTTTCCGCCATCCGCGCCAATTTTCCCGACCACTCCATTCTGGCGGAGGAAAGCGGCCGCCGAGACGGCGATCCAGACCGCCGGTGGATCATCGATCCGCTGGACGGCACCACCAATTACGCCCACCAAATCCCCGTCTTTTCCGTCTCCATCGCTTTTTCCCTGCAGGGACGAACCGTTGTGGGAGTCGTGTTGAATCCGGTTTCCGGAGAGCTGTTTACGGCCACGGAAGGCGGGGGCGCGTTCCTGAACGGCGGCCCGATTCGGGTGTCCGACACCGACGCCGTGGACGAGGCCCTTCTGGTGACCGGTTTCCCCTACAATTTCAAGGAAAATTGGGACCGGATCGGCCCCCGCTTCGCCCGCTGCCTTCACGCGTCCCAGGGCGTGCGGCGTTACGGCTCCGCGGCCCTGGATCTCTGCTTCGTGGCCGCGGGACGCTTCGACGGGTTCTGGGAGGAAAACCTCCACCCGTGGGACACGGCGGCGGGCGCGCTGATCGTTCGCGAGGCGGGCGGGCGGGTCACCGATTTTTCGGACGCCCCCCACGCCCCGGACGCGCCGGAAATCCTGGCCACCAACGGCGCCATTCACCCCGAAATGATCACTTTACTGGAACCAAAGGACAGCAGCCCATGAAAGAATCTTCGAGCCAAAACCGTCTCTTGAACGAACGCCTGGGATGCTTTGGGGAATTCAACCGGGAAGACGCCATTTGCCGTCGATTCTGCTCCCTCAGCCTCCGATGTTGCATCGAGCGGGAACAAAATGAACAGATGGAGCTTCTCGAAGACATGATCACCTCGGAAACCCTCTACTTCAACGTGCAATGAAGCGACCCCGATAAAACCAATAAAGGGCCGGCGGAATCCGCCGGCCCTTTTTCATTTCTTTATCGCCTCGATTCTCCCCAACCGCCGCTTTCCGTCGAAATCGAAATCCCCCTCCCCCTTTTCAAACGCCGCCCCGCGAAAAGCCCCGCTTTATCGCCGCCCGCCCTCCCTGCCCCGTTTTGAACCCGACCCCGTTCACTTTGGGATTTCACGACAATCGCGCCGGATTGACGAGGGGGCGTATGCGGTACGCCCCCGCAATGTTATCCGTTGGAACGGGATTGGGTTTAGACCCGCCGGCGCCGGGGAGAGCCGACCCGGCTCAGATGTCCCCGGATTCCAGCTGGCCGCATAAATGATGAAGCTGCTGCTTCAGGGACGCGTCGGCCTTGACGCCCTTTTCCACCGCTCCGATGGAGTGGATGGCCGTGGCATGATACCGGTTGAAGCTTCGCCCTATGGCCTGGAGCGACTGGTCGGTGTATTTCCGGGCCAGGTAAATGGCCATCTGCCGGGGCCGCACGATCCGCTTTTTTCGGGAACGCGATTCCAGCTCTTCGGCGGAGACGCCGTAATGGCGGCAGACCAGCGCCTTGATCGACTCCACGGTGATGGAACGGCTCCGGGAGGTGATGTTCCGGACCACGTCCTGGGCCAGCCGCATGTCCACCCGTTCCCCCGCCAGCGACACCCGCGCGGAAATGCCGATGAGGCCGCTTTCCAGCTGACGCACGTTGTCGGAAAGTTCCGCGGCCAGGTATTCGATCAGGCTCCGGGGCAGCTGGATGCCGTGCTCCACCATTTTCCGCTGTAAAATCTGGACCCGGGTGGCGAAATCGGGCTTTTCAATGTTGCTGATGAGCCCGCCGGACAGCCGGGACCGAAGCTGGTCGTTGAGCCGGGGGATGTTGGCCGGCAGGCAGGAGCTGGTGAAAATCAGCTTCTTGTCGGCGTTGAGCAGGTCGTCCAGGGCCAGCGCCAATTCGATCTGGGTCCGCTCCTTCCCGGTCAGAAAATGGACGTCCTCCAGCAGCAGCACGTCGCACTTGCGTCGGTACTTTTCCTTGAATTGGTCGATGGCGCCGCCGCGGAAGGCCTGCACCATCTCGTTGGTGAAGTCTTCGGCGGTGATGTAAAAGACGTTTTCGGTGGGGAAGTGGTTCAGAATGTGGTGGCCGATGGCCTGGGACAGATGGCTTTTGCCCAGCCCCGTCTCCGACGAAAGAAACAGGGAATGGTGGTGGCATTTGGACTCGGAGGCCAGTCCCAGCGCCGCCGAATAGGCGAACCGGTTGTTCTGGCCCACCACGAATCGATCGAAGGTGTAGTTTTTCCGCATGATTCGGCCGAAGGATAGGGGCGCCGGGCCGCCGGGGAGCGCAAGCTGGGTGGCCGAAGGCGGCGTCGACGTCCTTCGGGGCCGCTCCGCCGGCGCCGTTTTGGGCGCGTCCGAAATGCGGGGTCTTTCGGACTCCTCGGGTCGAGAAGATCCGCCCGGCTTCCCCCCGTTCCGGCGGGATTTTCGACCGATTTCCACCACCAGCCGGCAGGCCTCCCCCGCCGCCGCCCGGAGTTCCTCCCGCAGAAGATGGCCGTAATGGTCCAGCACCCGTTTCCGGGAAAAAAAATTGGGGCAAAGCACCACGACGGCGTCCGCCTCCCGACGGTCGTACACCACCGGTTCGATCCACATGCGGTAGCTGTGGGCCGGAATTTTGCGTTTGACCGCGGATTTGGCCTTTTTCCAGATCGATTCCATAGATGTCCGTTGATTTGCCGCTGCACGAAAAGGCCGCCGTTCCCGGAGGAGGATGGATGGGTTGGCATATTGGCAGGTCATACAATTTATTGGAAATATAGGCCGCAGTTCTACGGGATTCGACCCGGGACGTCAAACCGGAAGAGAGCGGCTTGCCCCCGCTGGGGAACAACCGGTCTTCGCCGACTCATCCTACCGTTTTTCAACGGAATTTTGTTTTAAATCACCGACAAAAGCCCGAAAATTCCGGCGATTCCGCGGCGACTTCGTATGTCCACGGATTTTAAGGATATCGTCCGGTCCCGTCGCCGGACCGATCAACCGCCATCTAACTCAATCTTAACATTTCGCCGATTATCGAAGTTTTTCATTTTCCGGCGCGCCATCCTCGCGACCGATTTGCGAGCCGGGCAAGAGCCCTTATCATTAGGGCCGTTCGAAAAACTTTCGCGCCCCGCAGGCGCGCATTCAATTTTTCATAGGGAACCGGAATTCATGCCATCGGAATCCATCGTGGTGCGCGGCGCCCGACAGCACAACCTGAAAAACATCGACGTGACCCTTCCCCGCAACGCGCTCATCGTGGTGACCGGCCTTTCGGGGTCGGGCAAGTCCACCCTGGCCTTCGACACCCTTTACGCCGAGGGCCAACGACGGTACGTGGAATCCCTCAGCGCCTACGCCCGCCAGTTTCTGGAGCGAATGGACAAGCCGGACGTGGACCTCATCGAGGGTCTGTCCCCGGCCATCGCCATCGAGCAGAAAACCGCCAGCCACAACCCCCGCTCCACCGTGGGCACCGTCACGGAAATCTACGACTACCTGCGGCTCCTTTTCGCCCGGGTCGGCGTTCCGCACTGCCATCTGTGCGGCCGTCCCATCACCTCCCAGTCGGTGGACCAGATCGTGGACCAAGTGATGGCCTCCCCGGAAAAGGCCCGGATTCAGGTTCTGGCCCCCCTGGTCGCCGGCCAGAAGGGGACCCACGAGACGCTGTTCAAGCGGCTGCGAAAAGAGGGCTTTTCCCGGGTGGAGGTGGACGGGGAAATCCATTCGCTGGAAGCGGTCAAGCCGCTGACGAAAAACCGAAAACACACCATCTCCGTGGTGGTGGACCGGCTGGTCGTCAAACCCGAAATCCGCAATCGGCTGGCCGACTCGGTGGAGCTGGCCCTGGCCCAGTCCGACGGCCGGGTCACCATTCTGCCGGTGGACGGCGAACCGGCGCTGTTCAGCGAACGGGCGGCCTGCATTCAGTGCGGCGTCAGTTACCCGGAATTCACCCCGGCCAGCTTCTCCTTCAACTCGCCCCAGGGGGCCTGTCCCGCCTGCGACGGCCTGGGGGCCACCACCGACTTCTCCCCGGACCTGATCGTGCCCAATCCGGAGCTCTCCCTGCGCGAGGGGGCCATCCTCCCCTGGGCCAACCGGAACTCGGTCCACTTCACCGAATTCCTGGACGCGCTGACCCGCCATTTCGGAGCCGACATCTACACCCCTTTTCGGGAACTGCCCCGGCGGTTTCGGGAAATTCTCATGCGGGGCAGCGACGGCGAAGAGGTGGAATTTTATTTCGAACGAAAGGGCCGTCGCGTCACCTACCGGAAGGCGTTCGAAGGCGTCATTCCCAAACTTCAGCGTCGGTACGTGGAAACCACCTCCCAGACCGCCCGGGAGGAGATCGAGCGCTTCATGACCTTCCGTCCCTGCGACGCCTGCGGCGGGGAACGGCTCAATCCGCCCTCCCGGTCGGTGCGGGTGGGGGATCGCACCATCAGCCAGGTCGCCGCCCTTTCGGTTTCGGCGGCCCACGACTTCTTCCGGGGGCTGGGGCCGCGCCTCTCGGAAAAGGAACGCTTCATCGCCGAACGCATCCTGAAGGAAATCGTGGACCGGCTAAGCTTTCTGGAAAGCGTGGGCCTGACCTATCTGACCCTGAACCGCTCGGCCAACACCCTCTCCGGCGGCGAGAGCCAACGCATCCGGCTGGCCACCCAGATCGGTTCCAAGCTCACCGGGGTGCTGTACGTGCTGGACGAGCCCAGCATCGGGCTCCACCAGCGGGACAATCGAAAGCTGCTGGACACCCTCACCCGGATGCGCGACCTGGGCAACACCGTTCTGGTGGTGGAACACGACGAAGAGACCATTCGAACCGCCGACCACGTGGTGGACATGGGGCCCGGCGCCGGGCGCCAGGGCGGCCGGGTGGTCTATTCCGGCCCGCCGGACCGGATCGAATCGGCCGCGGAGTCCCTTACCGGCCAGTACCTTTCCGGCCGGAAAGCCATCGAAATCCCCGAAGCCCGGCGGTCCGGGAACGGAAAAAACCTGTGGGTCCGGGGCGCGTCGGCCAACAACCTGACGGGCATCGACGCCCGTTTTCCGCTGGGCTGCTTCATTTGCGTCACCGGCGTTTCCGGCTCGGGAAAATCCACCCTGGTGCTGGAAACCCTCTACCGCGCCCTGGCCGCCCGCCTCTACCAGGCCCGAATGCCGCCGGGGCCCTGCAAGGGGGTAAAAGGGATCGAGCACGTGGACAAGGTCATCCACATCGACCAGTCCCCCATCGGCCGAACCCCCCGTTCCAACCCCGGCACCTACACCGGCGTGTTCACCCACGTCCGGGAGCTGTTCGCGCAGACGCCCGACGCCCGGGCCCGGGGCTACAAGCCGGGCCGGTTCAGCTTTAACGTCAAGGGGGGTCGTTGCGAGGCCTGCCAGGGCGACGGCATCATCAAAATCGAAATGCATTTCCTCCCGGACGTCTACGTGGCCTGCGACGTCTGCCGGGGCCGACGGTACAATCGGGAAACCCTGGAAATCCGATACAAAGGCCGAACCATCGCCGGCGTGCTGGACATGACCGTCAACCAGGCCCTGGAATATTTCGAAAACATCGGAGTGATTCGGAACAAGCTGGAGACACTCGCGGACGTCGGCCTGGGCTACATCCGGCTGGGGCAGGCCGCCACCACCCTTTCGGGCGGCGAAGCCCAGCGGGTCAAGCTCGCCCGGGAGCTGAGCAAGCGGGCCACCGGACGGACCGTCTACATTCTGGACGAGCCCACCACCGGCCTCCACATCGACGACATCCAGAAGCTGCTGTACGTTCTCAACGCCCTGGTGGATCGGGGCAACACGGTCATCGTCATCGAACACAACATGGACGTGATCAAGTCCGCCGATCATCTCATCGACCTGGGTCCCGAAGGGGGCGACGGCGGCGGCCACATCGTGGCCGAAGGCGCCCCGGAGCAGGTGGCCGAGATTCCCTCGTCCCACACCGGCCGGTTCCTCCGGGACATTTTAACCGTCGAGGCGGCGGCCATGAAAAAAACCGGGTAAAACCGCACCCGGTTTTTCGTTCCACGCCGTTTTTTTGTCATCCGGATTCTTTTTCCGGACCTCCGGACGCAAAACGGGCGGGGCCCGAAAGGCCCCGCCCGTTTGTTTTTTTATTCGGCCTGGGTCTTAATGGCCGCCAAGCAGTTTGGCGATGTCGCCGGCCTGGGGATGCGCGTAGATCAGGATCAGGGCGATAACGAGCGCGTAAATACACAGCGACTCGATCATGGCCAGACCGATCAGCATGGTCACGGTGACTTTACCGGAGGACTCGGGATTGCGAGCGACGCCTTCCACGGCGGCCTTGAGACCGAGGCCCTGGCCGATGCCGCAACCAAACGCCGCCACCGCGATGCCGAAACCCGCCGCCGTCACACAAGCGATAAAGAATTGCAATGCTTCCACTAGACTACCTCCTTTGAGTGAAATGAATTACCGCGCTTCTTCCAAAAATCCCATCTGCCATCATCGTATGCGCAAGGGGGAAATCCCCGAATTGCCCAAGTTTTTTTTTAGTGAGCATGCTCCATGGCGCCGGTGAAGTACATGACCGACAGGAGGAAAAACACGAACGCCTGCACCAGGGCCACGAAGATGCCCAGGGCCATGATGGGCAGCGGCGCGAAAAAGGCCCCGGCCAGCGCGAACAGGATGGCCAGCACCAGCTCGTGGCCCATCATGTTGCCGAAAAGCCGGAAGGAGAGGGAAAGAATCCGGGCCACGTGGCCGATGAGTTCGATGGGGAAGATGATCGGCGTCATCCACCAGACCGGCCCGAGGAAATGCTTGATGTAGGCGACGCCGTGGTATTTCACGCCGATGATGTGGGTGAAAATCACCACGACCAGGGCGCAGGAAAGGGTCGTGTTCAGGTTGGCGGTGGGCGGAAAGAAGCCCGGCACCAGCCCGATCAGGTTGCCGATGAAAATGTAGACGAAGATGGTGGCCGCCAGGGGGAAAAGCCAACGCCCCTCTTCGCCGGTGACGCTCACCATGAACTCCTCGATCCCCGAAACCAGAACCTCGAAGAAATTCTGCCCCTTGGAGGGAATCATGGACACGCCTTTGGCGGCCATCGCGCCCAGCCCGATGAGCAGGGCCATGACCACCCATGAATAAATCACGTGGGGGTTCGCGTGGGCAAAGTGGCCCAGACCCACCAGCTCGAACAATTTGACGAAGAATAGATAGGGATGTTCCACCTTACACGGCCTCCTTTAAAAAAAGGTTTCGGAATTCCAGTATCGTCGCCAGCATGATGCTGACCACCACCACCGACAGCCCGACGAACAGCCCCAGCGGATGCACCCAATGCCGGGAGATCAGGACGTATATGATCAGGCCGCTGACGATGAAGCGGACGTAGTACTTGGCGAGAATGACGTTGTGGCTGATCAGATGGTGGGGACGGAGCGCCCGTTTGAGCGTCCGGTACAGCAGATGAAAGTTGACGGTGACGATGAGCCCGCCGAAGATGACGCCCCGGGCGATGTCCGGCGGGGCGAGCAGGCAGCCGAAAACCCCGGCAACGGCCAGCAAGACCCAGTTGGAGACGGTCACGAAAGTGAGCAACCGCTGTTGAATGGTCAAAATGCCCCTTCTCCGTCAGAACTTTCGGCTTTTCCGAATGGCCAGTCCGATGTTCCGGTAGCCGGCGGCGATTCCAAGTCCAAGTCCGATCAGGGTCAGCCAGGGCCGGCAGCCGAATTTGCCGTCCAGATACACGCCCACGCCCAGGCCGATGAAAATGGAAAGGGATATGGACAGACCAATGCTGGCGTAATAGGCCAATTCCCGCAAATATCGAAGGTCTTCGTTCTTCATGTCCGAAACGGAACCCGTCCATTTCCAAGGTGAAGTCGTGTACCACAGGGATGGGGGCAAGTCAATGAAAAACCCGATCAAATTTGGGAGATTAAATCGTCCGGGCGACCGGAGCCGGGGAAGACCGTCGGGCGGAAACCGCTTTGGAATCCGGGAAAAACCCGGCATGCCCGGCGCCAAAGATCACCAGGACGCGAAATTAAATCCCCCCACCTTCCAGATCAATCACCCGGGTGTCGAAGACCGGTCCGTCCTTGCAGGCGTGGAGATAACGGTCGGGCCGGTTGCGGTCCCGAACGGCGCAGCCGAGGCAGGCGCCCATTCCGCAGGCCATCATGGATTCCACGGAAATTTCGCAGGGCACGCCGGCCCCGCGGGCGATTTCGGCCACGGCCTTGAGCATGGGCAACGGGCCGCAGGCGTAGATTCGGTCCGGCCGCTCGTGTTGCACCGCCCGGGCCAGGGGGCCGGTCACCCGGTCCCGCTCCCCGGCGCTGCCGTCCTCGGTGGCCAGTTGCAGGGTCTGCATGCCGGCGGTGAAAAAATCGTTGACGCACAACAGATCGTCGCGGGAACCGCCGCCGATGAACACCGTGCAGTCGCGGGGAAGGACGCCTTTGCGCTGAAGGGTGGAGCCCAGGAAAAACATCGGCGCCACGCCGATGCCGCCGGCCACCAGAAAGGCCCGCTCCATTCCCTTGGGCGCCGTGAAGCCCCGGCCCAGGGGGCCCACCACGTCCAGCCGGTCCCCCCGTTCCATCCGAGAAAGCAGCCGGGTGCCGGCGCCCACCACTTTGTACAGCAGCTCGATGCCTTCCACCCGCCCGGCGGAACGAATGAGCCGATGGATGGAAAAGGGCCGACGGAGCAACGGCCCGGTTCCTTCCGGGAGACGGACCATGACGAACTGGCCCGGTTCGGCCTCCGCGCAGGTCGTCGGCCCGCCGAGCCCCATCCGATAGTAACCGGAACATTCGTGGGTGTTCCAGAGCACCCCGACGGTTTCCTGCCGCATCACGGTTCGTTCGCCTCTTCCACGGAGATCAGTTCGGCGATGAAGTCGCCCACCACCACCGAACTCTGAATGCGGACCGGAATGTGTCGGTCGTCGGCCGTCACCCACACGTCCATTTCCGCGTCCTCGGTTTTTTCGAAGACCCCGCCCACGTGCTTCAGGTCCGGGACCAGCCGATAGGTGTCGTACCGGGTCCCTTTCACGGTGATGGTCTCCCGGGTCACCACGGTCAATTGTCCGACCACGTTCTTCTTGCCGTCGGTGATCGGCCGCTCCACCACCATGTCGGGACCCAGGGAAAGCGTCCGCACGAAATAGAAGGCGGAAAGCGGATCGAAGGTTCCGGCCTTCAACGGCAACGGGTCCCGGGGCTTGCCAAAATTGGCGTAATGGGCCGCTCCCGCCGCCCAGTCGAACCGAACCTCGATGTCCCGGCGGGTTTTGCCCTCCCGCTGCCGCTTTTTGTATAGGACCGAATGGTTCATCCCCAGGTCGACGAAGCTCTCGATCCGGTCCCGGACCTTGTAGAAGGTATCCACAAACCCGTTGGTCCGAGCGGTCATCACAAAGTGGCGCACCGGTTTTCCGTCGATTTCGGTGGGCGGCAAAACCGCAAGGGTGGCCCGACCGGCCGGAACGAACTCCCACCGAAGCTCGAACACCAGCCGTTCCCCGGGGGAAAACGGCAATTCGGGGGCCGCCTCTTCTCCGGAAACAGCCGTCCACGGGACCAGGCCCCAAAGCAGGAAGAACAACCCGATCGGCCAGAACCGAAACGGACGGCGATTCGGAAAGAAAACCCGAAGTGGATTCCGATGATTGGGAAAGATGGAGAAATTCTCCCTCGTTTTAGGTCGCGAAAACTCTTTCACGCCCCAAGCGCACAAGAACAAAAAGCGGATCGAAGCGTTGCCGGCCGTTGGGAAACTCCGCTCGACTTCGCCGTCCCGCCAGGGGCAAAACGGTCGGAAATGGAAAATCCCACTTACCCCGTTTTCCACCACAGGTCAACCGGCAGCGAAACCTCCGGACGCCGCGCGGGTCGCTCGGAAAACCCGCCCAGGCCGTCCGCCGCCTTTCTTTACATTAAAGGGGAAAGCTGATAGCCTTCCCCTTTAATGATATTCTGCGGAATCCGACCCTCAGCCGAGCCGCCCCATGAAGATCGTCCGCCACATCCCGATTTTCGCCTTTCTGCTGGTTTTCTATAACTTATTAGCCTTCTCCGCCGGGGACGCCGCCTCGCCCTTGGAAAAAGTCTGGCTGACAACCGATCTGGTTTCCGGCGCCGTTCTTCGGGTGACCGTGTCGGACCTCATTATCATGCTCGGGATCGCCAGCCTGTACGCGGAGATTTTCAAGGCCACCCGGCCCACCCAGCTCTCGATCCTGGATCACGTCCTGTCCATGTTGGTCTTCGTTATTTATCTGGTCGAATTTCTCGTCTTTTACCAGGTCGGCCAGGCCGCCTTTCTGATTTTGACGCTCATGTCTTTTCTGGACGTCATCGCGGGCTTCACCGTCACCATCGTCGCGGCCCGCCGGGACATCACCATGAATTAACGCCGGCGTTGCCCCCGTTTTCTTCGATTCACCGAGTCCCATGAATCTTTCCTTCACCCTCGCCAACGACGTTTCGGAACTCCGCCGGCTGTTCGCCACTTTGGCCCCGCTCTCCCGCGCCATCGGCCTTGGGCCGGAAACTGCGGGAGACGTCCGCCTGGCCATCGAGGAAGTGATCTCCAACATCTGCCGGCACGGCTACCCGAAAAATTGCAGCGGCCGGGTGGAGATCGCCTTTCGGTTGGAAAAAGAGACGCTGCGGATTGAAGTCCGGGACGATGGCCGGCCCTTCAATCCCCTGTCCGAAGCGCCGGAGCCCGACCTGAGCCGGCCCTTCGAGGAGCGGGAAATCGGCGGGCTTGGCGTGTTTCTGGTTCGCCGGCTGATGGATCGGGTGAATTACGGTTTTGAAGACGGCCGGAACGTGTTTACCATGGAAAAGAAATGCGGCGAAATCGCCCGCGCGCTCGCGCCGCTGCCCTCGGAGGGAGACCCTATCTATGCCGCTTCGCATTTCCGCCCGCGAAAAACAGCCCGGCGTGATGGCGGTGTCGCCGGTCGGCGCTTTGGACGCCCAAACCTGCCCGATGCTGGACGAACGGCTGTCGGCCATCTTGGAATCCCGCCCCGGCCTGCTGGTGCTGGACATGAAATTCGTGGATTACGTCAGCAGCATCGGCATCAGCGCCATCCTGAAGGCCCGAAAGGCCATCCAAAAAACCGGTGGGCGGTTGAGGCTGATGCACCTTCGGCCCCAGGTCCGGAAAATCTTCGACATCATCAACGCCCTGCCCTCCCAACCGATCTTTTCCGGCACCGCGGAGCTGGACGCCTATCTCGACCGGATGCAGCGGGGCGGGGAGGAAGGAGAGGAACCGCCGCCGTAGTCGGCGGCCGGATGGAAATCGCGCGTTCCGCCCTTGTTCGGCCGGATGGACTCGGAAAATGGAAGGCTCGTCCCCGTTTCGGCCCCGGCGGAGGCTCGGCGACCGTTTCCGAAGATTTCTCCCGCTCGAAAGAGGCAATCCGCGCCCCCGTTTCCTCGAACTTCTCCGTATCGAAAGGCGCCCATGTCCTCCCGTTATCGCCATTGCATCTACTGTGGAACCCGATTCGCCCCGAGCGCGCCCTGGCCTCGCCCCTGCCCCGGCTGCGGCGAGTTGAATTATCGCAATCCCCTGCCGGTGGCGGTGGCGATGGTTCCCGTGGACGAGGGCTTGTTGCTGATTCGGCGCGGCATTCTGCCCGCTCGCGGAAAGTGGGCGCTTCCGGGCGGCTTCATCGACTGGGGGGAATCCTGGCAAACCGCCGCCGCCCGGGAAGTTCAAGAAGAGGCCGGGATTTCCATCGATCCCGAGGAGCTGACCGAATTCCGCGTCCGCTGCACTTCGGACGGGTTCGCGCTGGTGTTTGGCCTCGCCCGACCCCGGCGATCGGAAGAGCTGTCGCGCTACCGCGCGACCGACGAAACCACCGATCGTCGAGTCTGGAATCAGGTTCCGTCGGAAATGGCCTTCGACCTCCACGCCGAAATGATGCGGCGCTATTTTGCGGAACAGGACTGGAAGCGGGAGGAGCGTCCCCGGGTGGGCGTCGGGGTGATCGTCCGCCGGAATGGAAAAATTCTGCTGGGGCGGAGGCGCGGGACCCACGGCGCGGGCGCCTGGGCGTTGCCCGGCGGCCATCTGGAATTCGGGGAAACGCCGGAAGCCTGCGCCGCACGGGAGGTGCGGGAGGAAACCGGCCTCCGGATCGAAAATCCGCGCCGGGGACCGTTTACCAACGATTTTTTCACCGACGCCGGCCTGCATTATGTGACCATATACGTTATGGCGGAATGGGCCGGCGGCGAACCCGAGGTTCGAGAGCCTCACCGCTGCCGGGAATGGGGCTGGTTTTCGCGGCACGCCCTTCCAGCGCCCCGCTTTCCGTCCCTTCGCAACCTGATGGCGAGTGGATTTGATCCGTTTGGGGGAAGCCCATGAGTTTGTTTGGACGCGGTCGAAAACGACGAAAAATGAGCGATCGGCTGATGGGAGACGACCTGTCGTCCCACCTGAAGCTTTTGGAATCCTACGGCGAGGAGCAGCAGGCCGAAAAGCTTCGGGAGGAGGTGGACCGGCTGCGATCCATTTGTCAGGCGCTCTGGTCGTTCATCCAAGAACACCACGACCTCACCGACGCCGACCTCAAGGATCGAATCAACGAGCAGAAAAAGCGCCAGGGCGAAACCTGCCCAAAATGCGGCCGGGTGATGAGCCGAACCCACGGGCGATGTTTGTATTGCGGGACGGAGGGGAAGGGAAAGGATGTGTTTGAACCGGGATGAAGCCCGAATTCGGCTTCTGTTTTACTTTTCATTCGCGGCCAGCGCGCTTTCCACCCGCTCCCGCAGTCCGGCCCAATGCGCCCCTTTCCAATATACCTTCCCGCAGTTTTCGCACTGGAAAAACTCGTCGAAATACCTGCGGGTCCTGGGCGGGAGCTTGTTTACCACCTCCGCCTTTTCCGCGGAGCGCAGGGCGCCGTTGCACGCCACGCAACGGGTGAAGGGCGCCAGCGAATCAAAAAGATCAAACCGAGAGAGGACCTCGGACAACTGCTCGTCGGGGTCGGTGGACCGCACCCAGTGGCCGCGGGTCGCCCGCCCCCGCCGGAGGAGGCCGACGTCCCGGGTCAGGATGGTCCGGCCTTCGGCGACTGAAATCTCCACGATTTCGGGATCGTCCAGATCGTTTTCCCATCGACAGTCCAGCCCAAGCATCCGCATCCATCTCGCCAGCTTGCCTAGATGAACATCCAGCACGAAAGCCGGCCGTCGCAACGGCTCGGGCCGCAATCGCGTCAACGAGGAAATGTCCAAGCTTTCAAACATCGGGTAAACGGAGACCCGATCCCCCGGCGACAGAATCTCGTCCCATCCCGCCGACGCGCCGTTGATCAGAATCAAATCCACCTCCGCATGGGGTGCCCCGAGCGCCTCCACGGCGTCTTTGACCGTCGGCCGACCGTTGAAGCGATAGGCGAACGGCCGCTTTCGGCGTGAATCCGGTAGAAAATCGTTCAACTCCTCGTAAAAACGAAACTCCGCCTCATGGGCGCGCGCTTTCGTCACGCCACTCCTTTCCGGGCCGCTGGCCCATTTCCCCGAACCTTCCAAACCTTGCGGTTTCCAACCGCTGGTTTATCTTCGAAGAAATCTGATTTTTTCGACATCCTTTCCGCCCGCTACCAGGAGGTGTCATGCGAAGCCAACCCGCAACGGTTTTCCTGCTTCCGCTCGCGGCGCTCATCCTTTTTGGGTGCGCCACCCCGCCCAAACACCATGGCAATCCCGAAGCCGCCCGAATCGCCCGGACCTATGGCCTGCCGGAATTCGACCGCGTCGAAGCCATCCGGTACACCTTCAACGTAAAGCTGCCGGACAAGACCGTTTCTCGGAGCTGGGTCTGGGAGCCGAAACCGGACCGGGTCACCTTCACCCCCGCCGGAGAGAACCCCGAGCCCGTTACGTATCTTCGGGAAAACCGGGAAGCCGCCGGGGTGGACCGAAAAATCGACGCCTGGTTCGTGAACGACAATTTCTGGCTGCTGTTTCCCTTCCATGTGGAGTGGACCCCCAACCTAACCTTCTCCTCCGCCAAAAACCAGCCTCTTCCCCTTTCCGACGGACGGGCCGACCGGGTCACCGTCCAATTTCCCGGCGAGAAGGGCTACACCCCCGGCGACGCCTACGATTTGTTTTACGGGCCAACCTATCGGATACAGGAATGGGTTTATCGCAAGGGGGGCGCGGCCAAACCGACCCGGGCGACCACATGGGAGGCGCACGCCAAGGCCGGCCCCATTCTTCTGTCCCTGGATCACCGCGGGGAGAACGATTTCCGGGTCTGGTTCACCGACGTGGCCGTTCGGCCGGCGGGATCGGACGACTGGCTGCCGGCCTCGCGGTTGCAGGATCGCGCCGCCTCCGGGCCGTTTCCGGACGGGCCGGGCGCGAAACCTCATTGACGACATCACCGAATGACGGGAGGTCTGCATGAAAATCATTTCATCCGTTGCCATCGGCCTTGTTTTGATGTTGGGCATTTCGCCCGCCGCCCTTGCCGAAATCCGGGCCGAGACGGTCCCCTACAAGCACGGCGACGCCACCCTTCAGGGCTATCTGGCCTACGACGACGCGCAAACCGGAAAACGGCCGGGCGTGCTGGTGATCCATGAATGGTGGGGCCTGAACGATTACGCCAAGAGCCGGGCGCGGCAGTTGGCGGAACTGGGCTACGTCGCCTTCGCGGCCGACATGTACGGCGACGGGGTCACCACCGCCGATCCCAAACAGGCCGGGGAGTGGTCCAACAAGATCAAAAACGGACCATTGATTAGAGAACGTTCCAACCTGGCCCTGGACGCGCTGCGGAATCATGAACGAGTCGATCCCGACCGGATTGCCGCCATCGGCTACTGCTTCGGCGGCACCACCGTCCTGGAGTTGGCCTACAGCGGCGCGGACATCGCCGGGGTCGTTCCTTTCCACGGCGGCCTGACGATCCCCAAAGATGACGACACGATCCGGACCAGGCTGCTCGTCCTCCACGGGGCGGCCGATTTCTTCATCGAGCCGAAAACCATCGACAAATTCCAAAAGGAGCTGGAAGAACGCGAGGCGGACTGGCAGATGATCTACCACGGCGGGGCGGTCCACGCCTTCACCAACCCCGACGCGGACAAGGCCGGAATCGACGGCGTGGCCTACGACGCGGACGCGGACCGCCGTTCCTGGGCCCAAATGCGGCTGTTCTTCGACGAAATCTTCGCGGAATAACGCCCTTCCCCGCCCGGCGTCCGCTCCGGCCCCGGCCGGGCGGACGCCTTGACACCCCCATCTAAATTTTCTATTTTTTCCGCGCCGTGGCCGCCTCGGGCCACCCAACCCCAACGGAAAGCCTCCATGCAACCCAAAACGATCATCTCCAAGAAGGCCACCGCCCTGCTGGTCTACAGCCGGCCGTTTCTGGCCTTCGGGGGAATGCTGTGCGCGATCGGCGTCATGTGGAACCGCGGCCCCGCGCTATATACGGTGGGCGTCACCCTATTGTTCGTCTCCATGGCCTTCGACCTGGCGGACGGCTGGTTCGCGGCCCGGTTTCAGCCTCACCCCACCCTGGCCCAGCTCGCCGATCGAATCATGGACAAAACCGTTTACTCCATCATCTTCCCGCTGGTGGCGGTGGGCATGATGTGGAAACTGGCGGTGATCTCGACCGACCCGTCTCGAATCGAACTGCTCCACGCCATTTTCGTCATGCTGATGAGCATCGCGGTGCTGTTGCGGGACAATTTCGCCGGCTTCATGCGCAGCTTCGCAATCCGCCAGGGGCAGGAGCCGGAACCCACCGAATACACCCGGCTGCGCACCGTGGTGGCCGCGCCGGTGGGCGCGCTGCTGTACGCCTACGCCTTCTACATACCGGAAGCGCCCCTAGGCCCGCCCTCCCGGCTGTACGACTGGATATCCTGGCTCGGCCACCTGCCCATCCGGCTGCTGTTTTTCATCGAAATCCTCTTTTTCATCATCACCTTCGGCTCCATCGCCCAGTACTGCCGAAAATACGGCACCAACTGCCTGAACGAACTCTGCCTGGACGATGAAAACCTTCGCCGGCGAATCCTCTCCTTTTTCCCCAACGCCCTCACGGTGATGAACGCCATGATGGGGCTTTTGGCGGTTTTTTTCGCCTACCAGGGGCGAATTCGAGAGGCGTTTTTGCTGATCATCGGCGGGGCCATGTTCGACAAGCTGGACGGGGCGGTGGCCCGCAAACTGGGGCTGACCGATCCGCCGCCGGACGCCCTGGACAAACCGAGACGGATCAACGTGGGCAGCGTCCTGGACGACTTGGCCGACGGCGTGACCTTCTGCATCGTTCCGGCCTGGATTTACGTCATCAGCTTCGCCGAGGTTTCGGACCCGTTCTTTTCCAAATTGGGGGTGATGCCTCTGGCGCTCTTCTACGCGCTGGCGGGCGTGGCCCGGCTGGTCTATTTCACCCTGGATCGGAATCCCATCCCGGGATTTTTCAAGGGTTTGCCGACGCCGGCGGCGGCGCTGACGGTCACCGCGCCGCTGATCATGTTCGACCAGGCCCTGGCCGCGGGGTCCGAGTGGGTGCGATTCTGGGGAATTTTCTCGCTGGGGGTGCTGCTCCTGACCGCCGCAATAATGAACGTCTACCCGATCCGATATCTCCACTTGGGACGGTTCATGAGCCGAAAGCCGTGGTTCGGCCGGGCCAGCCTTCTCATGCTCACCGTCTTTGCCTTCACGCCCTATCTGGGCCACTTCTCCTTTGCCTACATGTTCGTTTACCTGCTGTCACCGCTCTGGACCGGGAGCATCGATCCCCGGGAGGCGGCCCGCGAAGAACGAAATGCCGAAAACCGAGACCCGGCTTAAGGAGCTCGCCCTTCACCCATCGCGAGAATTGTCCTCCCGGGTCGGCGTCCCGGACGAGACCGACTCGTCCAGCCTTGGCCGGCCGGGGGGCGAGGCGGGGGATTCCGCTTCCACCGACTCCCAGTCGAACTCGGCGGCGTCCATCGATTCCTGGTCCGTCGATTCGAATTCCACCTCGTCGATCTCGGAAGACGACTCTTCGGGTTCCGGGACGTCTTCCCGCGACGCGTAAAATCGTTCCTGCATCCGATTCCTCGCCATCTTCTGCAAATCCACCACCGAATCGTTCTCGTCCACGATCTCGGTGCCCAGCACCGTTTCAATCAGGTCCTCCAGGGTCACCAGCCCGGCCACCCCGCCGTACTCGTCTCCGATCACCGCGATGTGCCGCCGCTTCTTCAGAAAATGGGTCATCAACACCCGGCAGTTTTCCGTTTCCCGCACAAACAAAATGGGCTTGGTCAGCGCGGCGAGCCGCGTCTGGGGCCGGCTGAGGGTTTTGGCCGAGTTGAGGTCGTGGATCATCACGTAGCCCACGATGTTCTCCCGATCCCCCCGGAAGACCGGAATCCGGGTGAAGCCTTTTTCGGCGGCCAGGGAAGAGGCATCCTCCACCGTCATCTCCTCGTCCAGGGTGAACATGACCGTCCGGGGGGTCATGATTTCGCGCACCTGCTTGGTTTCCAGGTGGATGATGTTGTGAAGCATCAGACTTTCCCACTGGGAAATTTCGCCCCCCTTGGCGCCGAGCCGGATGGTGCCCAGGATGTCCTCCTCGGTCACCGCCGGGACCGCGTCCCCGGGTCGGGTCAGAAAGCCCGAGAATTGATGGGTGACGACGATAAGAGGATACAGCAGCCACTTCATCAGGGACAACGGCCAGACCACCGCCGGCCAAAGCCGCCGCCAGTGAATCGCGCCGATGGTTTTGGGGACGATTTCCGCGAAAAACAAAATGGCCAGCGTAAAGACGATGGAAAAGGCCGGCACCAGTCCATCGCCCAGCGCCTTGGCGGCGTACATGCCGGCCAGGGTGGCGCCGGCGGTGTTGGCGACGGTGTTCAAAATCAGAATGGCCGAAAGCGGAATCGAAATCTCGCGCTTCATTTGAATCATCTTCATCGCCTTGACCCGGCGCGGACCGCCGATCTTTTCGGCTTCCAGAGAGCCCATGCGGGTGGAATACAACACCGCCTCGTAAAGGGAACACTGGGAGGAAATCAAAAGGGTGAGTACCACCACGGAAATCAAAATGGCCATCGGATTTGCGTCTCCTTGAGCGCGGGGAGAGGCCACGCTGGGCCTCCAAGATTGCGGATCGTCCCCGGCGCCCGGAAGGGGGGACGGGATCGTCCGCAGTTCGACCGCCGGATCGATACCGACGGCCAAAACCAATATCTATCTAATTTTATTTGATTTTCATTAAAACTCAGAATTCGGGATCCGTGCACGCGACAACGGGCGCGCCCCGGGGCGGGGCGTGGAGATGGGGGTCGAGGCGGCGGGCGCGCCGCCCCGATAGATGGAGGGTCGGGATCGATCGATTCAGGTTCCATCAGGGACCAGACGGCGAATCTTCTCCAGCGTCATCCTCGGGCGCGGGATCGGAATGGGTTCCGCTCCCCGACCCGGCGGGTTGGGCGGCCCGTGGGGCCGGCGTGTTTTCGAACGGGCCGGAAGCGGATGGCGCTTCCGGCGCCGGTGTTCGGGACGGAACCGGCGCGAAAGAAGCGCCGGCCACGGTTCGAATGTGAAGATCCCGCTGGGGAAAGGCGATCTCAATGCCCCGCTCCCGAAACAGCCGGTCGATGGCGAAGCGGATATTGGTTTCCGCGGCAAGACAGTTGTCCACGTCGGTCCAGAAACGAAGGCGGAAAATCAGCGCGCTGTCCCCAAAATCCGAAAAATAAACCAAGGGCTCCGGATATCTTAACACGAATTCGGCCGACCGGGCGATTTCCAGCATGGTGTCGCGAACCCGTTCAATATCGCTGCCGTAGGCCACGCCCACGTAAATGTTCCGACGTATGCGAAGATCCTTGAAGCTCCAGTTGATCACCGTGCTGCTGACGAACTCGGAATTGGGAATCAGCAGGGAGGCGTTGTCGTAGGTCTGCACCTGGGTGGCCCGGACGTTGATGTTCCTCACCTCGGCCCAGGTCCCGTTGATCTCCACCACGTCGCCCACCTGGATCGGGCGTTCGAACAACAATATAATACCGCTGATGAAATTGTTAAAGATATTTTGGAGCCCGAACCCCAGACCCAGGCCCAGCGCGCCAAAAACCACAGCCAGATGGCCGCTCTGAACGCCGAGGACGTTGAGGGCGATCAAAAAGCCCAACGCCCAGAAACCGTACGCCGCGATCAGCGTGATGGAGGTGCGGGCGCCGCGGTTCATCCCGCTGTCGGCCAGGAAGCGATCCTGAATCAGGGGTTTTCCCACCCGCACGGCGGCATGGGTCAGCAGAACCACCAGAATCGCCGAGAAAATGCCGACAAAGCTGATCCGAAGTCCCTCCACCGGCAGCGGCGCGGCCAACAGGCTGAAAGCCCGCTGGAAAAAGGCGGGCTTGTCCACGTACCAGGCAAACACCAAAAGGGGGATGCCCAACGCCGCCCAGGCCAGCCAGGAAATCTGGAGCAACAGCCATTGGAGCAGACGCGGGGAGCGGCTGTCATCCCCCGCCGGAAGCCGGGCGTTTTCGGCATTAAACCGCCGCCGCCACTCCCGGAGAAGCTGCAAGGTCACCCCGCCCCACAAGAGCAGGGGAAAGGTCAGCAGCCACGAGGTGGACCAGTAGAGGGACAAAGAGAAGAAACCCAGAAGAATCAGAACGATGCCGAAGGCCGGAATAAAATAACTGAACGCCTTGAGGACGCGGACGCGCAACGGCCACTGATGGATGGGACGGGGTTTCCCGTCCGGGCCGGTTTGAAAATGCTTCCAAAATCGGGAAATCCAGGCCAAAAGAATGAGATCGAAAACCAGTCGGGCGGTGGTCTGCAAGGCCACGCTTCGGCCCATCAGCCAGATGAACAGGACCAGGATCGGAATGAAGACCCGAAAAATGAACAGCAGCTTCCGGAGCATCCCCTTGGACCGGGAAAGGCTTCCCTCCGGGGCCATCTCCTCGCGCATGTTGAGGAAGGAAGAAAACCACTGGGCGACCATCCACACGCCGAGGATAAAAAAGGCGATCCGAAAAATGGTGGTCGTGAGCCATAAATCTCGGATTTGCGCGTACAGATAAAGATAGAGCGTCGCGCCCATCAACGGCAGCCCTTCGGCGAAGGTCCGCAGGGCCAACCGTCCCCAGGGCCATCTCCGCGCCAGGTCGTGGGCCGCCTCTTTCCGCAGGCAAGTCCGCCGGATTCGCAGGACGCCGTATTCCACCGAGGCGAACATCAGCAAAAAGGCGAACAAAAAGAAATGGCCGACCGTTTCCAGCCGCAACGTCAGCCCTTGAACCTCCCGCTCCAAAACATTGCGGGCCCGAAGCAGAATCGTTTGGGGCCGCGTCAGGGATCGGAGTTCCTGCAGAAATGTGGCGCCGGAGTCCCCGCGTTCAAACAGCAGCCGGGTTCTCCGCTCCTTTAGCCGGGCTTCAAAGCGTTCCGAAAAGCCGGAAAGACGGGCGGCGAATTCCCGCAGCCGGGGAACGATCCGCTCGCCGTACCGGGTGCGGACCCGTTCCAGCAACTCCACCTTCTCGTCCAGCAAGGCCTGGATCTTTCCCGCCGAATCCCCGATCCCTTCGACCCCCTCCACGATCGGCCGATCTTCCAAGTCGGACGCATAAAGCTCGGACCGCCCCCGAATGTCCCGCACCTGCTCCTGAATCCAGGCCAGGTTCTTTTCGGCGCTGGAAAGAAACCCCTCCACCGATTTTCGCGCCGCGACGTGCTCCGACCAGGCCCGCTCCAATCGGGTCAGGCTGGCATCCTCCATCAGAAACAGATTTCCATGGCTGGTCATCTGGACGTCGAACTCGTCCAGCCGCGCGCGAATCCGTTCCGCTTCCGCAGTCATTTGCTCCACTCGCGCCCCCATTGCGGTCAGGTTCTCCCGCTCCGTTTCCACCGCCGCCTCCATCCGTCGGCGCCGGGTTTCCGCGGTTTCCGTCTGCGGGGGGCCGATTCCGGCCGGCGGTTGGAGTTCGGCGGCATGAGCCGGGGACATCGACCCGCGGAGGGCCACGTTCAGGATCAGGGCGAGAAGGAGAAAAAAAAGCGCGAAACGGAAAGGGAATTTGGACGCCTTCCGTTCGTCGGGAGGGGGAACGAAGACGGCCGCGCGAGCCGGTCTTTGAAGGCCATCGGCAAATCGATCGAAGGGCGCCGACTTGATGGGAAGTCCGGCATGAAGGGCTTGGAACGGATGGCGGGAAACCGCCGGCTCGGAAACGTCGGACGGCCGGGGACGTAATTGGCCGGTTTCGGTCGGCGGAACCGGTTGGGGATGCGCGACTTCCCGAGGCGGTTCGGGGGGACGCTTACGTTTGCGTTTTCGCTTCGAATTCATTCGGATGTCAAAACGGTGGAAAGAATGAAAAGCTCCTGGAAATCGGGCCGAAATGGCGGATCAAACTCCCGCGCCGCCCGGGACCTCCGGCGGCGGAAGGCCGGCAAACGCCCGGCGAAAACCACCGGCGCGGGAATTCGATCCGCGCGGAAATCAGGACAGCCGCTGGATCACCGAATCGGTCAACTCCTCGTCGTCGGACTGAAACACCGGAATCAACTCGGCGGCCACCTCCTTGAGCGAGCGGATGCGCTTCTCCCGCATCACGCCCTGAATGCGGGCCACGCCCTCCTCGATCATCTTCAGCCCCTCGGCAATTCGAATGATGTCTTCCCGTTCAATCCGTTCCTTGGCCATGGCGAGCCTCCCTTTCATCGGGGGTTGGTCCGGAAACGGCCGGAATCACCTGGGCCTTCCGGATTCACACGGAATGGGTCGGAAATATCGATCGGGCGAAACGCGGGACGCCGTATGGGCCATCCCGATTTGCCAAATCGGCCGGGAAATCGGGGAGGCGGTTCGTTATTCCGCCAGACCGGCGTCCCGGATCAGGCTGTAGCGCAATTCCGTCCGCCCGTCTTTTCCGGGGGATTTGACATCCACGATCAGCCGCCAGCGGGAGTTCATCTCCAGCAGGCGGGTCGCCTCCACCAGGGCGAGCATCAGGCGATGGGAGCCGTCCGCCTCGGCGCGAACGGTCTCTTTTTCCTCGATGGTCATGCCGGGATCCGGATTGCCGGAGGCGTCGGTGATGATTCGCCCTTCGCCGTGGTACATCAGCGCCTTGTTGACCGCGGCGGAAAGTTTGGGCGCCTGGCCGTCGAGTTCCTGGTTGATGGCGCCCAGCAGTTCAAATGGACTCATGTTTCCCGCTTCCGTTCTATTTCTTCCATTTTTTTTTCTTGCCGCCGGCGTAGCGCTTGGCCAGCCGCTTTTCCACCAAGGTTTTGGCCAGGTCCCTCCGGTCGCAAAAGACCGTGGCCAACATGCGGCCGTACTTGTCGGCCATGTTCACATTGTACAAATGGATTCGGCGGGCCTTTTTCAGCTCCGCCTCCACGAAATCCCGCGCCTTTTCGGCTCGCTTTTTTACCGACGGCTTGTCGCTCCTGATTTCGGGCGTGTCGACGCCGCGAATGCGAATGCCCACCGGTTTCTTGTCGATGGGTTCGTGGCCCCGGACATGGGCGAAAAAGGTGTCGCCGTCGTACACGCGGTCCAGTCGGATCACCGTGGTGTGCCAGATGCAATCCGGGTCTTTCGGCGGCAGCGGATCGCTGGACCGCAGCATCCGAAACAACAGCAGAAACGCCCCCGCAATCCCCGCCGCGATGGCCCCGTACTGAATCCATCCGCCCGGCAGATCGAACATGTGCCCCCCGTAAAAATTTCATTCCGCCGCCCCCGGCGGTTTCCCCCAAAAAGCTATTCCAGCGATCGTTTGTACAACTCCTCGGCCTTGTCCATCACCGAACGGGACATGCCGCGAAACCGATTCTGGGTTTTAAACAGCGTGAACCGGGTTCGGCCCGGGAAACCCAGCAACTTCGATCCCTCCCCAAGCGGTCCGCCTTCGTCGCCGAGCGTTTCGTATTGCAACCGGTCGTCGTCGACGACAAAGGCGACGTTGTCCCGCATCAGGTCTTTGTACCGGGCGTCGATGGAGATTTTCGCCACGTGCATGCCCTGGCCGGCGGGCTTCAGGCCGATCACCTTGCCGATCCGGAGGGTTTTCATGAAAATGGCGTCGTTTCTCAGCCGGGGCTTCTCCTCGAAAATCACGTAATAGACCCGGTCGAAATCCGGAAGCTCCCGGACCGACTCGGTGGAAAACGAGGTGCATCCGGCCAGCAGGAGCGCCATCGCCAGCATGCCCGCGCGTCTCATGAACAACCTCCCTTCGATCTTTTCTTCCGGCCGTCGGCCCGGCGGAAACCGACGCGGAAGGCCGGAAGCCGGCCCCGGGACGGGAAAACCCCTGGTTCGAAACGTCGTCCGCCCCCCTCGCCCCTCGACAACCGCTTGAAGAGAATAGCAGATTTTATCGTCGGCGGAAATGGATTTCGATGGAATTCGAGCCGCGTCTCCCCCCGGAGACCCGCTGGAGTGGACGCCCCTTTATCCCCACAGCCCCCGCAACGCGAACCAGACCACCGGGAGAAACACGGCGGGCAACATGTTGCCGACCTTGATTTTGCCGAACTCCAGGAGATTAAAACCCAAAGCGGCGATCAGCAGGCCTCCCACGGCGGACATCTGGGCCACCACCGGCGGCGAGAGCAGCGGCTTGACCAGCGCGGCGCCCAGGGTGACGGCCCCTTGGTACAGCAGAACCGACCCGGCCGAGAAGACCACCCCCAGTCCCATGGTGGAGGCGAAGATCACCGAGCTGACGCCGTCCAGCACCGATTTGGCGAACAGGGTCTGGTGGTTGCCGGTCAACCCGCTTTCCAGGGAGCCGACAATGGCCATGGAGCCGACGCAAAACAGCAGGCTGGCGGCGACGAATCCCTGGGAAATCCCGTCTCCGTTCCGGGCGAAGCGACGTTCCATCCAGCTGCCCAGCCGTTCCAGCCGGGCCTCGATGGCCATGGCCTCCCCCAGCAGGCTGCCGGCGGCGAGGCAACCAATCACCAGCAGCAACGCGTCCGAGGACATGGCCCCTTTCAAACCGATCAGGATCACGGCCAGGCCCACCGCCTGCATCACCGTTTCCGCGTATCCCCGGGGAATGCCGCCCCGCAGCAGCAGACCGATCAGACTCCCCGCGACGATGGCCAGAGCGTTGACAAACGTGCCGAACACCTCAGGCCCCCTGAAAATCCAGCAGGCCGCGAAATTTTTCCCACGCCAGGCCCTGGGCCAGGGCCTGGCGGGCCATCTCGGTTCCCGCCGCGTAGCCGTCCGCGCGGCCGGCCAGCCGCAACAGGGCCCCGGCGTTCATGCAAAAAAAATCGGCTTCCGGGGTGTCGTAACGGCCCTGCAGGGTCCGCTCCACCCGCCGGGCGTTTTCGTGGGCGGTCCGGCTGCTGGCCACCCGAGGCAAGGGCAGGCTTTGGACGCCGAAATCCTCGGGCGTCACCTCGTAAGTTTCGATCCGGCCGTCCCGAAGCTCGGTCACCCGGGTGGGACCGCAGGGGGAAAATTCGTCCATCCCCTCCTCGGGAGGCAGGCCGGCCACCCGGCCGAAGGGCGCCGCGGCGGCGGACATGCCGATCTCCCGGAGGACATCGATAAGCCGATCGCAGATGTCCGGGGAATATCCGCCGACCACCATCACCCGGGTTTCGGCGCAGGGCCGAGTGAGCGGACCGATGATGTTGAACACCGAGGTGAACCGCATGGACCGGATCAGCCGCGCCCAGCCGGATCGAAGAAAAGCCTCTCCCGGCAGGTAGCAAAGACCGTGGGTCTTGAGGCAGGCCTCGGCGCTTTCCAGCGGCGCGTTCAGGTCCAGCCCCAGAATTTCCAGCACGTCCGACGCGCCGGAAACGCCGGTCACCAGCCGGGCTCCTTTTTTGGCCACCGGCAGGCCGCAGGCGGCGGCGATCACCGAGGCCGGGGTGGAGCAGTTGACCGTCTTGATCGGATCGGAGCCGGTGCCCACGATGTCGCAGATCGGACCGGCCACGTCGGCCGCGTCGATCTTGGCGGTGTCGTACCGGTCCAAGGCGTCCCAGGCGCCGCCCAGCTCTTCCACCGTGGGCCCCCGGGCGATATGGGCCATGAGAAACGCGCCCTGCTGCAGTTCGGGCTGTTCGTTTTGGATGATCCGGCGATAGGCCTCCCGGGCCTGCTCCCGGGTCAGCGGCGTTCCGGCCGCCACGGCGCAAATTTGTCTTCCGAAGTCGCGCAGTTGAGATTCCGATGCCATGCCATGTCCCCTCGGGCGAAAAAAAGCAAAGGGGCCGGTCAGCCCGGCCGGATCACCCGGCGAAGCCCCCGCCCCTCCAAAATGGTCGGCAACAGTTCGGGAACCTCCGCCAGCCCGACCTCCGCCTCGACCAGAAGCGCCGCCTCATTAGGACATTCGGCCAGAATTTGCAAGGCTTTTCTCATCCCGTCCCGGGTGCAGCCGTAGGCCCCGGTAACGGTCAATTGCCGGTAGTGAATCCGGTTGAGATCGGCCAGGGACGGCGGGGAACCGCCCGTAAGCCCGCTGAACAGGCAAAATCGGCCCCCGGGCCGAAGCCGGGCCAGCCCCTCGCCGATGGTCGATCCAGCCGGAGCGGCGTTCAAGGCGGCGTCGTAGCCGGTCGATGCTCCGGCGTCCTCCGGAACGCCCACCCGGTCCCGGAACGCTCGGGTTTCCGCCAGTCGATCCGGTCGAATTTCCCAAATCACCGGTTCCGCGCCCCGATGTCGCGCCGCCAGACCGATCAGCAATCCCAAGGGCCCTGCGCCAAAAACGAGTGTCCGATCCCCGCTTCGGACCCCGGTTTGATCCAGTCCGTTAATGGCGCAGGCCAGCGGTTCGGCCAGGCAGGCCACGGTTCCGGGGACCTCCGGCGGAACGGGCAGCAGGCCGGCCTTGGGGACCGCCACATGCTCGGCGAAGCCGCCGTCCCGATGGAATCCGACGATCCGCATCTCCGGACACAGATTTTCCGCGCCGCCCCGGCAGGCCGGGCAGCGGCCGCAGGCGATTCCGGGCCAGACGGCGTACCGGACGCGGTCCGGTCCTTCCCCAACCAATTCGTGTCCCAGAATTCTGGGCGGGATCAAATCCCGATGACCCATGCGCCACATCTTGGCGTCGGTGCGGCAAATGGCGCAGTGGGTCACCCGCAAGACCAGCTCTTCCGGACAGGGGGCCGGCTCCGCCGTTTCCTCCAGGGAAAGCCGCCCGGGTTCATGAAGCCGGAGCGCCTTCACGGCCGGGCCTCCGCCGCAATCAGCCGCCACGCCTGGTTGTCGCCGCCGTGGCAGGGATACTGCTGGACGTTTGCGCCGGATTCGGTGGCCGCCCCGTCCACGTCCAGGCAGAAATCGCTGTGGACCGCGACGATCCGATAGGCCCCGTCGCCAATGGGCTCCAGCCGCCACTGCTGATTGGGCCCGCCGTGGCACGGGTATTGCTGAACGTTGGCGCCGGACGCTTCGCTGTTTCCCGACACGTCCAGGCAGCGGCCCGTGGCGTAGGAAATCACGCTGTATCGTGGGGCCTCGCCGTCGTCCCCCAGGGGAACCAGGGTCCAGAGCTGGCCGAGCCCTCCGTTTCGCGGCCGCTGAATCACGTTCCGATCTTCCGGGCCGAGCCCCCCGTCGCGGATGTCCAGGGCCATTCCGCTGTGGCGGGCCACCAAAACGTGGACCTTCCGGGCGGAGGGGTTGGGGGCGAGCCGCCATCGCTGCCCCGGAACCTCCCCACAGGGAAATTGTCCCACCTCCCCTTCCGGCCAGGAAGCGCCTGGCGCGAGGCCCAGACATTGGTCGCTGTGGACCGCCCGCATCCGGAACGCGCCCTCGCCGTCGGGCAGCAGCCGCCAGCGCTGATTGTTGCTGCCGTAGGGCGCGAATTGCTGCACCGGCGCGCCGACCTCCCGGCTGTAGCCCCGGACGTCCAGCACCCGGCCGCTTTTCAGGGAAAACACCGAATAGACGCGGCCGGCAAGGGTTTCCTCGGGAACGAAATACCAGCTCTGGTGGGCCGCTCCCGTGGCCGGGGCGATCTCCACCAACGCCAGGTTCTCCGTGCTGGCGTCGTCCACCTGCAACACGCGATCGTCCGCCATGGAGCGGATGAGATACGGCATGTCGGGACGCGGCGACGGGTCCCATCCCGCCCCCAGAAGCAGCGCGGCGCCCAGCAGCGACCACGCTCCCCATCTCCCGAACGGCCTCGGAAACGGCCTTCCAGGGACCGGGGAGCGCTTCCGCGCGAAACGGGCGGATAACGGAATATGAGGATTTCGCCACATCCGAAATTGGGTGTCTCCGCATGGAATCGGCCCGACGCCGCCGGAACCGATTGCCCGGAAGATGGACCTTGAAAAGGAGGGAAATGCCGCCTTGGCCCGCGGCTGTGCGTGGGGAATCGGAATTTCGCCGTCCGGAAAACGTTCCGGCCTATTCCTGAATATTCCCCCACTCCAACAGCCGCTTGCGGGCATGCTGGGCCTGGGGGCCCTGCTGGACCGCCTGAAGAAAGACCCGATAGGCTTTGGCGGCGTTGTCCCGGCGCCCCATTTTTTCATAGGCCAGTCCCTGGAGAAACGTCATGGCCGGGTTGCCGGGCAGAATTCGATCGTAGGACTGAAATTCGCCAAGGGCGCCGTCGTAGTCCCGAAGTTGCATTTTCGCCATCCCGCCGATCTGATGGGCCTGGGCTTCGCCGGGGTAGGCCTGCTGGGCCGCCTCGGCGTAGCGGCGGGCTTCTCCGTATTCTTCCTGGACGTATTGACATTTGGCCATCTGGGTCAAGGCGGCGTAATCCTCCGGCGCCCTCCCAAGGGCTCGGCGATACCGATCGGCGGCCTGGCCATACTGCTTTTTGGCCATGGCCTCGTCCCCCTGCTGGAGATTTTCGATGGCGCCTTGGATGGCCCGCAGCCCCGCGATGTTGTCCATGTATCGATCGCGATATTCGGAGCGTCCCCGGGTTTCCCCGTACTGGTTCATGGCCGCATCCACGGCGGTCTGGTATCGCTCCTGGCTCATGGGATGGGTGGAAAACAAAATCTGGGCGTAGCCGGGCGTGCCGTTGGAAAGATTCTGGAGCATTTCCATCAGCCCCACGAAGCCGCCGGTGTTGTAGCCCGCCTGGACCATGTACTGATTGCCCAGCCGGTCCGCCTCCCGCTCGTTGGCTCGGCTGTAGGAGGCCAGCAACGCGCTGGCGCCGATCTGGCCGATTTGCCCGAACGCCTGCGCCGCCCCTTCGGAGTAGGCCTGGCCGATGGCCATTTGCGCCCCCGCCAGCACCAGATTGGTCAACTGCCCCTTGGACATCTGCTCGGCGGTGTGCCGGGCGTTAACGTGACCGAGTTCGTGGCCGATCAGGCCCGCCAGTTCGCCCTCGTTTTCCAGCTTCAGAAGAATGCCGCGGGTGGCGGCGATGGAACCGCCGGGAAAGGCGTAGGCGTTGACGTAGGTTGCATTGACCACGTGGAAATTGTAAGGCATTTGGGTGCGGTGCGTCTGGGGTACCAGGTTTTTCCCCACCCCGGCGACATACGAGGCCAGGCGGCGATCCTGGGTTTTGCCGAAATCGGTGGAGAATTGATGGGGCGCGTGCTGACGGTCGATTTGGACTTCTTGCTGCTCGGACACCAGGACGATTTGTCGTTTTCCCGTGACCGGATCGACGGCGCAGCCCAAGGCGAAGCCGGCCAGGGAGGCGGATGTCAGCCACAGGAATTTTCGTCGGCTAAGGCCGCCGCCGTCCGGCGACGAGGGAATGGAAGGACGCATGCAAACCTCCGGGAAGGGGTGGGATTTTTTTCACTTTTAAAGAAGCGCCCGGGGAATGTCAACCGCCGCCGCGAAACGAAAGCGGGAGTTCGTTTTGCGGAAAAACTTCGAGCCAATCGAAAGGAACGTGGGGACCATGAATAATCCGGGATGCCCATCGGCGGCTCGGACGGAAGTCCGAAGCTTTCGAACGGGTCCGAAGGCCGAAGCGCCAAGCCCCGCCGGGGACGCCCCCCACGGGCCCGGCCCGAGCCGTCGGAACCTCGGCGCCTTCCGACTCGGAGTTTGCTTCGCGCTCTGCCTGTTGCTGCCGGGAACGTTTTCCGCCCCGGCCCAGGCCCGGTCGTCCCGAATCATCGGCGGCGAACGCGCAAGGGCCGACGCGTGGCCCTGGGCGGTGGCCATCGTCCGGGCGGGGGGAACCGATCCCCGTTTGAGCCATTTTTGCGGCGGCGCCCTGGTTCATCCCCGCTGGGTGGCGACCGCCGCCCATTGCGCCGACGGAGACCTTCCGGAAGAGCTGGCCGTCCTCGCGGGGAGCAACCGGCTCACCGATCCGGAGATGGCGGAGGTGGCCATTCGACGGATCGTCATCCAGCCGAATTACCGGTTCTGGTCCGGCGACGACCACGACATCGCCCTGCTGGAACTGGCGGAACCGCTGTTTCTGGAACAAATCGCCCCGGTTCCCGAATCTCTGGCGATCGAAGGCTTGACCGGAGTCGTGGTCGGTTGGGGCGTCACCTCGGAGGACGCTTCCGCGACCCCCGACGAACTCCAGGAAGTCTCCCTGCCCATCGTCGCCAACGAGGAATGCAACGCCGCCTTCAACGCCTATTCCTGGTCTTACGATGACCCCGTCACAGCCAACATGATCTGCGCCGGGCCGATGGAAGGCGGTCGGGACGCCTGCTACGGCGACAGCGGCGGGCCGCTCATGGTCTTCCACAATGGGGCGTGGCGGCTGGCCGGAATCGTGAGCTGGGGGGAAGGCTGCGCCGAACCGGGCCTGTTCGGAGTCTACACCCGGGTTTCCAGCTATCTGGATTTCCTTCGCCGTTGGGTGCCGATTCCGGGGGACATCACCGCCGACGGCGGCCTGGGACTCCCGGACGCGGAGGCGATTTTGCAAACCGTCGCGGGATTGCGCTCTCCGGGCGAGGAACTGCCGTATCCCGGGGATTTCGACTTAGACACCGAAGTAACGCTGAAAGACGCAGTGGAAGTTCTCCGAATTTTGGTGGATTAGGAAAAGACAATCACCGCTCCCCGCCAACCGGATTCCCCCTAGGACTCCTCCCGCCACCGTCCACTTCGGGTGGAAAAAATCCTCCTCTTCGAGACGCGTTGGCGGATCACCGAACCCCATCCGACCCGGCCGCATTTTTGGAAAGAAGGGCACGGGGTTGGCCCCGCCCGCTTCCGTGGTTACGTTGGCGATTTCTCGCCCGCTCCCTTCCCTTTCGTTCCGACGAGGGAGAATTCGGGCAACCAACAAGACCTCCGGTCGCACCGGCCGATTGAAGCCGATTGAAATGGAATCGCCAGCCATGGAAATATCCACGCACCCCGCGATTTATCTCTCGTTCCTTCTCGCCGCCTTCGTTCCAATTGCATGCGCAGGCGGAGACCGCCGCAACCCGGAATCCCGACCCGCCCACCACGCCGAAGACGGCTTCCGGAATCCGCATTTGACCGAATCGAAACGCGGCCTGTTTCGCTACCTCCGCATGAAATATTTCGGGGACGAGGAATTCGCCGACGACCCCGCCGAGGTGGATCGGATTCCGGTTACGGCGCCGGACCTGGAACGAATTCACCGTCCCGCCGAATCCCTTCGGATCACCTGGATCGGCCACGCCACCGCGCTGGTGCAATTTCCGGGGCTTACGATTCTCACCGATCCCGTCTTTTCGGAACGGGCCTCGCCGGTTTCCTTCGCCGGTCCCAAACGGGTGCTGCCCCCCGCGCTGTCGTTGGATCAACTTCCGCCGGTGGACGTCGTCCTGATTTCCCACAACCATTACGATCACCTGGATGGGCCCACCGTCCAAAACCTTGGCAACTCGGTTCTCTGGATCGTGCCGCTGGGTTTAAAATCCTGGTTCGAAGGCAAAGGCGTTTCCCCGGAACGGGTGCGGGAATTCGACTGGTGGGATTCCGCGGAAATCCAGGGCGCACAGATCACCGCCGCGCCCATGCAGCACTGGTCGGCCCGAGGTTTCGGAGACCGAAACGAAACCCTGTGGGCGTCCTGGGCGGTGGAACGCGACGGGTTTTCCTTCTGGTTTTGCGGGGATACCGGCTACAACTCGGTCCAGTTCAAAAAAATCGGCGAGCGATTTGGCGGGTTCGATCTGGCCATGATCCCCATCGGGGCCTACGATCCCCGCTGGTTCATGAAAAACGCCCACGTCAATCCCGAGGAAGCGGTGAAAATCCACGCCGAAATCCAGTCCAACTTTACCGTCGCCCATCATTGGGGAACCTTCCGCCTGACCGCCGAACCGCTGGACGAACCGCCCGGACGACTGGGGGAAGCCATGGCGGCGGCGGGCGATCTTCCGCCGTTCCTTGCGCTGGCCGTGGGGGAAACCCGGGAGATCGAGGCCGCTACCCGGAAACCGGTCAGCGAATGACGATCCCGTGGGACTCGCGCTCCCGCGCCTCCCCGATAATCCGCGCCGAGGCCACGCCGCCGTCGTGCAGCGCGCGCAGCAAATGCTCCGCCCGATCCCCGGAAACGGAAAGCAGAAGGCCGCCGTTGGTCTGGGGGTCCACGATGAGTTCCCGTTTCCAGGCGGGAAAATCCTCCGCGAAATGAAGTTCCTCTCCCACAAGCTCCCAATTGCCGGAATTCATGCCGGTGGTCACGCCGCGCCGGTAGGCGTCCGGCGCCTCGTCCATGACCGGAATGGCGTCCATTTCAAGGGCCAGGGTCACCCCGGCCCCCCGGGCCATTTCCATTCCGTGGCCGCCCAGGCCGAAGCCGGTGACGTCCGTCGCGCCGTGGATGGGAAAGTCGGCGGCGATCTCGGCGGCGGTCCGGTTGAGGGCGACGATCCAGTCCAAACAGGCCGCCAGCCCCTTCTGGCTGACCAACCCTTTTAAATTGGCGTTGAACAGCACCCCGCTGCCCAGCGGTTTGGTCAGAATCAACCGATCCCCCGGCCGCGCGCCGGAATTCCGCCAGATTTTGTCTGGATGAACGATTCCGGTCACCGCCAGCCCGAATTTGGGTTCCAGGTCCTCGGTGGTGTGGCCGCCCGCCAGCACCGCCCCCGCCTCCAGAATCTTTTCCAGCGCGCCTTCCACGATTCCTTTAAGAATTTCCGGGCCCAGCTTGTCGGCCGGAAACCCGGCCAGACTCAGGCAGGTCAGCGGCCGCCCGCCCATGGCGTAAACGTCGCTCAAGGCATTGGCCGCCGCCACCTGGCCAAACTGGAACGGATCGTCCACCGGCGGCGTGATGAAGTCGGCCGTCACCACGATGGCCTGCTCGTCGTTAATTCGATACACCCCTGCGTCGTCGCTGGTGTCGAAGCCGACCAGCAGATCGGGATGGCCGCCCATGGGCAGGGATTTCAGCAGATCGTCCAGCCCGACCGGGCTGAGCTTGGCCGCTCACCCGCAGGTTCGGGACAGGCCGGTCAGGGTGGCTTTCTGGAACATCCGGGGAAGTTTCACAAGATTTCTCCAATCATCGGGAATTCGCCGCGGGAAACGCATTGTGGGAAAAACTCGAAAGCCAAACCGGTTTTTATCGAAATCATGGATCGGCGTTTTCGACCCTTTCCCTTCCGAAAGGATGCAAATAAAACCCCATTTTAGCCATCCGCCGAAAATTGGCAAATCGATCCTGTCAATGCACGAAACCCGGCCCATCGAATAAAATCCTCCATCGAACGCTCGATCGGATCGCGGAATTTCGTTGGGGATGGAAAGAATTTAAAGCAGTTAGATGCCCAACATATCCCTTGCAAAACCCCATGTCCCGTGGTAAGGGGGAGGTGTTTTCCCATCCCGCCATCTGACGGCGAACGTTGATCGTCAATGGCCATTGACGCCAAGCGGTTGAACCCCAACCGAGGGGAGAGTGGATAAAGGCGCCGACCCAAAGGTTCGCGCCGCCAATTTTGGTTAACCACACACGAGCAAGGAGGATCGATGGCTTACGATGCGGTAAACATGGCCGACTGGCAGATTTCCGAAGAAGCCGAAAAAAACATGCCTACGCCGGACGAATGGCGGGAAAAACTTGGCCTTGAGCCCGAGGAAATGCTTCCGATGGGCCGGCTGGCCAAACTGGATTTTCTCAAAATTATCGACCGACTCAAAGACCGTCCCGACGGAAAGTACATCGAAGTCACCGCCATCACCCCCACCCCGCTGGGCGAGGGAAAAAGCACCACCTCCTGCGGCCTGATGGAAGGCCTGGGCAAACGCGGCGTCAACGTCGGCGGCGCCCTTCGGCAGCCCTCCGGCGGCCCCACCATGAACGTGAAAGGCACGGCGGCCGGCGGCGGAAACTCTCTGCTGATCCCCATGACCGAGTTCTCCCTGGGCCTCACCGGCGACATCAACGACATCATGAACGCCCACAACTTGGCCATGGTGGCGCTGACCGCCCGGATGCAGCACGAGCGGAACTACAACGACGAGCAACTCGCCCGCCTCACAAAGATGCGCCGCCTGGACGTGGACCCCACCCGGGTGGAAATGGGCTGGATCATCGACTTCTGCGCCCAGGCCCTGCGGAACATCGTCATCGGCCTTGGCGGCCGATACGACGGCTACACCATGCAGAGCCGATTCGGCATCGCGGTGGGCTCCGAACTGATGGCCATCCTGGCCGTTGCCACCGACCTGGCCGACCTCAAAGACCGGATCAATAAAATCACCGTGGCTTTCGACAAGAGCGGAAAGCCGGTCACCTGCGCCGATCTCGAAGTCGGCAACGCCATGACCGCCTTCATGCGCAACACCATCAACCCGACCCTGATGTGCACCGCCGAATACAACCCCTGCATGGTGCATGCGGGTCCCTTCGCCAACATCGCCGTCGGCCAGTCCTCCATCATCGCCGACCGCGTGGGCCTGAAGCTGTTCGACTACCACGTCACCGAGTCCGGCTTCGCCGCCGACATCGGCTTCGAGAAGTTCTGGAACGTGAAGTGCCGCTTCTCCGGCCTCAAGCCCCACGTCTCCGTCCTCACCTCCACCATCCGCGCCCTCAAGATGCACGGCGGCGGCCCCAAGGTCGTGGCCGGAAAAGACCTGCCAAACGAGTACAAGGAAGAAAACCTTGCGCTGGTGGAAAAGGGCGTGGAGAACATGATCCACATGATCGGCGTGATCCGGAAATCCGGCATCAACCCGGTGGTCTGCATCAACCGTTTCTACACCGACACCGACGCCGAATGCGACATCGTCCGGAAGGCCGCCGAGGCCGCCGGCGCCCGCTGCGCCGAGTCCAAGCACTGGGAAAAGGGCGGCGACGGCGCCCTGGA